>JAKPYU010000170.1 GCA_029568995.1 Candidatus Omnitrophota bacterium
GAGAAACCGCCGTATACGCTAAGTACGTACGGTGGTGTGAGAGGGGGGACGGTGCAAGCCTCCCCCCTACTCGATGGGGTTGACCGGATAGCACAAGACTCCTTGGTGTGAGGGTTGCAGGCGAGCTTTCTTAGGAGGAGCCGCCCGGAGTCTGCGAAGGGCTGCGACGCTGGCGATCTCCGGTTCGCTCGTTCGAACAGCGAGATTGCCGCGACGGGATGTCCTGCTGCTCGCGCGCGAAACGCCGCCGCTCCTGACAACAAAAAAGCCCTGCTTGTTCGGCAGGGCTTTGGTTTGTCCACATCGAAAAACTATTTCAGGCGAAGAGATCCATCCCTTTCGGAATCCGACCGAATCCGAAGAAGTCCATGCCATTCGACGCTCCGGCAGTGGATTCGGTTTCCTCTTCAGTCTGCTCGGCCTCTTCTTCCATGGCTTCCTGTTGCATCTCCAGGGACTCCTGAAGCAACTGCAGCTCGGAGTTCGTTTGGGTGTCCTCCAGGGAATTCACGCCAAGAATGTTCTGGAAGAAGGAGTTGGTCACATCCAGGAACTGGGTCAATCCACTCTGGGATTCTTCCTTCAATCCATCCAGGAACTCCGTTCCAAGACCCATTTCCTCCAGTTGAGAACCGAAGGTCTCGCCGATGCTGGTGAAGAAATCATCAAGCGCATTGGAGACCTGCTCGCCGACCTGGTTGATGAGGGCATTTGTTGCGCCGAACAGATCGCTCAGATTCTCGGGAGACGCGGTGAGTACATTGCTCACGGCAGTCAGGAATCCACCCAAATCGCCGGAATCCTCTTCCGAAGAGGCAATCTGCTCTACCTGAGCCAGGAAGCTGTCCAGATCCGCGCCGGATACGGAGATATTCATCTGAAACTCTTTGGAAAGCTGTGCTCCCACCTGCATGACCTGGTTGCCCATATCCTCGCCGTAGCTCTGGCTGATACCCACAGCGGCCTGCTGGACCGAGGAGTAATAAATCTGCGCCTGCCAATCATCCTGGGCAATCATGCGTTCGTATTCAACCGTGGTCCGGCTCATCATGCTGGCGGAACTCGAATATGCGTTGCCCGATCCGGCGACTTCCCCGTTTCCACTGCTCTGCTGAGATCCAATCCCGGCGGTCCTGGACTGGGCCATTCCGACGGAGATGTCCAGGTCAAAGGAACCGTCACCGTTCAACCGCAAGTCGATACTCGCCTCATACCGGCCGTCCTCGCTGACAAAGACCTGCTGGGTTGTGCCGTTGACCAGCCCGCCGCTTTCGGCCTGTTCCACCGCCTGCTCGACCGCCTGTTTGGCAAAGTCGCTCAGTTCAACGGTATCCTCTTTCTCGTCTTCTTTTTCTTCCTCTTCCTTTTGAATGTTCTTGATGGAATCTTTATTTGCGGTCAGTTCGGCATATCGCTGGAGGAGACCCGTAAGACCCTGTGAGTTTCCCGTCGTTGACGGTCTGCCGAGAAGATTCAGATTATTTCCCGATGGTTCTTCCTGATTATTGCCGATACGATTTCCCAGGAGATAGCCGTTGAATAAATTGGAGAGGCCGCCCGCAGCGGCATTGAGCTGAAGATTCAGAGGTGAGACCATTGTGTAGGGATTCCTTTCCGAGGCTGAACGAGAAAATTCCGTTTCTCTTCTCTGATAATCGGCAACCTGGAATCAAATCTTGAGTGAGTTGAGCAAAAATGACCCAATCGCACAATCGAAATTTCGGACAATCCGCTTCCCGTTTGTTGATCACCATGGGCGATCCAGCGGGGATCGGTCCGGAAATCATCTGTAAAGCCTTATCCGGCAAGGAGTTAAACCCGTCCGCACGGTATGGCGTGGTCGGGATAACCGATGTGCTTTTTTCGACCGCAGAGCGGATGGGAAAGCGGGTAAAATTTCGTTCCGTTGCGGCCCCGGAGGAGGTATTCCTGCCGGGTGGAGATGATGTTGCAGTCCTGGAGCCGGGCGGGCTGAAAACGAGCCATTGGGAACCGGGAATCGCCCAGGCGGCAACCGGCGAAATCGCCTTCCGCTGCATCACCACGGCCATCGACGTGGCTCTTGCCGGACAGTGCGATGCCGTGGTTACCGCGCCGATCTGCAAGGAGAGCCTTCACAAAGCCGGACACGGGGAATACGCCGGGCATACGGAGATTTTCACCCGTCTTACCGGAGCGAAGTCCACTGCGTTGATGCTGATATCGGGTAAGTTCCGAGTTGTGCATGTGACCAATCATGTCGCGCTGCGTGACACAGGCGGGATGATCGACAGGCAGCGAGTCCTTGATGTGATTCGGCTGATGAGCGATGCCCTCACTCGAATCGACGGCAAACCGCCCCGGATTGCCGTGGCTTCGTACAATCCCCATGCAGGTGAATCGGGCCTGTTCGGGCGTGAGGAAATCGAGGAAATCGGACCTGCCGTGAGGGAAGCGCAACAAGGCGGAATTGAGGTTACCGGGCCATTTCCGCCGGATAGCCTGTTTCCGCAAATGCTCGGCGGACGCTATGACGGGATTGTGGCGATGTACCACGACCAGGGGCATATCGCGTTCAAGATGCACTGTTTTCAATACAGCCCCGATTTACAGGAATGGGCAGAGGTGGCGGGAGTGAATGTGACACTCGGACTGCCGATCATTCGGACCTCCGTGGCACATGGAACGGCGTTTGACCTGGTGGGGACGGGGAAAGCCTCGGAGCGGTCGCTGCTGGATGCGATTTGTACGGCGAGGATTCTGGCGGAGAGGAGGGGTTGAATGTGGGGAGGGCGAGGCTCCTGCCGAGCCGCGAATAATAGGAGAATCGGCTCGGCAGGAGCCTCGCCCTCCCAAACTCAATGGCGTTGATAAGTTCAGCAAAATCAACCCCCTCTGTATCTCCCCCAATCTTGGGGGAGAGGGTCTTGGTGTTCCTCCCCCGAAGATCGGGGGAGGTCAGGTGGGGGTTGAAAGCATACTCACGGACCTTGAGATAGTCCCTCTTCCCGCCTATTTCCCTTCCTTGAATTTCCACCAATCCTGCTGGAACAGGAGGAGATCCGTGAAATCCACCTGGCCGTCCCGATTCAAATCCCCACGCAGCGGGGTCGGGGTTGGAGTGCCGATGGGAGTCGGCGTGTCTGTCGGAGAGGCTGTCGGTGTTGGCGAGGGCGTCGGTGATGCGGTCGGTGTATGAGTTGGCGTCGGAGTCACGGTCGGCTCCGGCCAGATGGAACCCTCAAATACCCGCCCGGCATTGATTTCGGCGGTGTTCACGATCTCGCCGGTTGGATGAAGGATTTTCACTGTGCCGCCGTTTGTGAGCAGCTCCCCGCCGCCGGTCGCGTAGATGGTTCCTGTCAGAAACATTCCCGTGTTGTCTTCACAGGCCAGAACCACGCCGCCGCCGGAACCTGCGCCACCATCGCCGCCGGGTCCGCCTCGACGGGCATCCTCCGCCGGTTCGCCGTAAACTCCTCCTTCCCCCTCGCCTTCTGCGTCGACATTCGCGCCATCTCCGCCATCCCCGCCGTAGGAGTTGTTCCCGGAGACGCGACCGGCTATGCCATTTGAGCCATTTGTGCCGAGTGTGCCGGATGTGTCGATCTCACCACGAAATAGAAGAATTTCGGAGACCGTCAGGCGTACATAGCCACCACCGGTTCCACCCGACGCGCCACCGCCACCACCGCCACCTGCTCCCGACCAGACCGGGTCCCACTCCCACCATTCTCCTTCCCTGGTTCCGCCACCTGCGCCGCCACCGCCTCCGCCGCCACCGGACCCCATGCGGGTTGAGGTATCGGTGGTCTTGTCGCTGTTGATCCCGGGGATGTCATATCCCCCGTCGTTTCCTTTTGCTCCATCGGTGCCCGCTTCGTCCCCTTTACCCACTCCGCCGATACCCCCCGTGCCTCCGAAATCCCCCAAACCTTGTCCACCGAGGCCGCCGTTACCCCCAGGCGCATCCTGGTCCCGATCTCCCTGGCCGCCATCCGCTCCGATTTGTGGGTCCGTTTTTCCACGTCCCCCTATTCCGCCTTCTCCGCGTGTATAGTCATCCCGTGCCACCACGGCTCCACCACCACCACCGCCACCGCCACCGCCCGGATACCCTTTTCCCTTTGCGTCAATCTTTCCATCCAAAATGATCCGCCTGGCCTGGATATCCAGATACCCGGAACTCGGAACCGTGGTTGCATACTCCAGAATCCCAACCACAGCCTCCTTGGGAATGTTCAGGGTCCCAATATTCTTATGAAGCCCCCAGAGAACATCGCCATCTTGCAGCGTCAGGTCGCTCCCATCCCAGTCATGCGGGGCATAGTTCTCCGCATACAGGCCGCCCGATGCGGCCAGACATAGAGCCACCATTGCGAGACACGAGATACAACTCTGCTTCATCATTCACCCCCTGGGGTTGGGTTCACGGACCTGCATTAAGATAGCTATTCCGCTTCATTCCGTCCAGAAACGGGCCTGTGACGTATTGTAGGAACGAATGGCAACAACAGAACGTCTCTCCTTATTCATTCTGTCCATGACGGAACGGATTATGCTATTCTTTCAGGATAGGAGACCTTGAGAAGCAGCGGTTTGAATAGGTCTCCGTGAAAGGTATTCATATTTCGATGGCAAACGGCCCGTCACCCGTTATCAACAAGGACCTCGAAGGGGAATTCCGTTCTTTTCTGGGACTGGAGGGGATCTCGACGGATGAGCTGGACCTGGTGACGTACGGTTATGATGCCACGCGGAAGAATTTCCCCCCCAGCGCTGTTGTCTGGCCGGTTGAGACAGCCCAGATCTCGCGGATTCTTCGTATTGCCTCCAGGGAAGGCATTCCGGTCTACCCGCGCGGGTCCGGGTCCGGGATGACCGGCGGCGCATTGCCGGTTTCGGGCGGGATAGTTCTGGCCCTGGAACGGATGAACCGCATCCTGGATATCGACACGGAGAACCGGACTGTGACCGCACAGCCCGGCATATTCCTGGGCGATCTGAAGAAGGCCGTGCAGGAAAAGGGGCTTTTCTACCCACCGGACCCTGCGAGCGCGAAAGTTGCCTCTCTCGGTGGAACTCTGGCCGAGAGTTCCGGCGGTCTGAATTGCGTTAAATACGGAACAACAAAGGATTACGTGCTGTCGGTTGAGGCGGTCCTGCCGGATGGGGAGATCATCCGACTCGGCTCGAAATCCCGGAAAAGCGTGTCGGGATACAACCTGCTTCAGCTGTTGATCGGGTCCGAAGGAACCCTTGCGGTGATCACCGAGGCGACACTTCGACTGATTCCCTATCCCGAACATCGCTGCACGCTTCTGTCTCGGTTCGGCTCTGTCAAAGACGCCAGTCGTGCGGTTCTTGACATTTTGAACGGTCCTGTGGTTCCGTCAGCCCTGGAGTTTATGGACCGCGTGAGCCTGGAATGCGTCAGCGCCTACATGGGCCAGGACCGGATTCCTCCCTGCGAGGCCGTGCTATTGGTGGAGGCGGATGGATTCGAGCTGGACGCTGTGTTTCGCGATGCTCAGGTAATCGGGGAAATCTGCCGCCGGAACGGAGCGGAGACAGTCCGAATGGCGACGGAATTGCAGGATCGGGAAAGCCTCTGGGAGATCCGCCGCAATCTCGGTCCGTCGATGTATCAGAAAGCGCCGTTCAAGTTCAATGAAGACATCTCGGTCCCGATTGCCGAGTTCCCCACCGTGCTGCAAGAGGTGTATCGAATCGGGGCAAAGCATGGGGTTATCGTGATCTGTTTCGGACATGCCGGCGACGGCAATATCCATGTCAACTTCATGTCGCACACGGAAAGTGACCCGGCGGTGCATCGGGGAATCGAGGAAGCCTTCCGGCTGGCGGTGGCACGCGGGGGAACGCTGTCGGGAGAACATGGTATCGGCATTACCAAGGCCGAGTTTCTCCCGTTGGAATGGGGAGGACGGGAGATCGAACTGATGCGGAGTGTTAAGCGGCTCTTCGATCCCCAGAATATCCTCAATCCCGGTAAGATCTTCCCGGAGAAGAAACCGGGAACGAGTTGAGAGAGAGGCCAAAATGTGCGGTCGAATCTTACTATCGATAACGGTGATTCTCGCACTTTCGATCCCGTCAGCGGGGCAGGATGAGACGCTCGCCATTCCCGGCGACGATCACGGTCTCAATTCACTCATCCAACTCCTCGAACGAAAGGCGATGCTGGAATCCCAGGATGGTCTCGGAACCTCGCCGAAAAACTGGGATGTCGGGAAAGGGCGTCCGAAACCGGAATTGGGCAAGAGATCCGCCGATTCGGAACAGCCGATTGACCTCTCGCGCTATCTCGGAACCGAGGGAGACCAGGAAGCGGCGATTCGGAAACTCAAAGAGGCGGGGAAATGGCCTGGAGGAACTCCGCAATCCGAATCGAATTCACCTCCTCGAGAAGAGGTAGACCTGTTTCATAAGATTCCCACCGGCAAGCGCCTCGATTACGTTGCGGAATGCCTGAAATCGGGCAAATACGGAGATGCCCTGTCCGAAACGTCGTTTGTGCTGGCCACAGATCCCAAAGACGAGAATCTGTCCCGTGCGCTCGCGCTGCGGCTGGAGGCACAGTATCGTCTGAAGAAATACGCGGAGGCTCAGGATACGTATTACCGTCTTCGCGCCTATTTCCCCAAAGGGCCGGAACACAGCGCCGCGTTGGCATTTCTGGAAAAGGAGAGTGGTGTCGATCAGTTGCAGAAAGCGGTCCGGGTAAGTCAGGACGATGCCGAAGCGCATCGGAAGCTGATGAATGCCTATCGGACTCGTGGATGGCTGGATCTGGGGGCCGATTTCTACAAAGAAAAGCTGAAAGAGAAAACTCCGGAAAGTCTGCGCCACCTGTGCGAGCTGCAATACCTGCGCGAGGATTGGCCGGGATTAGTAAAGGCTGCGGAGGAAGGAATCGAGCGCAAGCCGGACAGTCCGGAATTTCATTACAACGAGGGAGTGGGATTTTTCCACGCGGAGGAAGACGCGGCGAGGATGAGCGCCCGCGAGTCCTTTCTGAAGGCGATCGATCTTTCCAAAAATGCCGAATTCAACAAGCGGGCGAGCTGGTACTTGCAGCGTCTGCCGAAATCCTGAGCGGAAAGGTCATTCGGTGCGGGGAGTCTCGCTGTAAGGCAGGACCTGAATTTCATCGTTGATTAAAGTGATGGTGGCGGGTCCGGTGGGTCGTTTTACCGAGTACTCGGTTTCCAGGATGCGGATTTCCGTGCCGGGCCAGACCTGTTTGCGGGCTTTCACGAAACGCATTTTCCGCATTCCGGTTTCATAGGCTTCTTCGAGACGTGCAATTTCCTCTTTCTTGGCGGCGACCAGTTCCTTGTATTTTCTCATGGCCACCAGGGCCTTTTTCAGGTTCTTTTCTTTGTCCGCATCCAGGGAGCCTTTATTTTTTTTCAGGCGGGCGAGTTTCTCGGCGGCTTTCTTGAATTGTTTCCGCTTCTCGTCCAATTCCTCCAACCGAGCGCGCATTTCCTCCAAATTGGCAGGAATGGCGAGTGTCGCCACGCCTAATTCAATTCGGGTTCGAACGCCCATTTCCGAGCCGATTTCCTCGGCCTCGACGGTGTCCTCGGCTCGAATCAGCCCCTGAGCAATGACTCCGTGATTTCCTTCCGCAAGAACCGATCCCCCGCTCCAGATCGCCGTATGATAAATACTGCCCGCTGTCAGCACATTCCCACCGGCGCGGACTTTCACCTCGTTCAGGAACTGCACGCGCACAACCCCTTTGGCTTCCAGGTACCCTTTGCCTCCTCCCTCCACGCCGCCGTTCACCATGAGATCGGCCTCGGAAACAATGGTGGACGCCTCTACAAGTCCGCCGACATTCACGGTCTCCTTGGAATACACACGAAATCCCGACAGGACGCTGCCTTGAACTGTGACACCGATGGGGGAATTGACATTGCCCGTGGTGTAGCAAACATCGCCTGGGATCAGCACGCATGGTTTGACGGAGAGAACCTTGCCCTCCAGCGCCAGGTAGCCCTCTGCCTGGGCGGTCAGTTGCGTGCCGTCTTCGGAGATGGCGGTGTTCTCGCCGGGGATCAACTCAGCGGGAGCGCCCTCTTCAGCCGGGATTTCTTCGCCCAGGACATTGGATCCGGCCACGCCCGGTATGGGTGCCACTAGTTCCGCAAGCAGGTGGCCCGGGGAGACATAATAGAACAGGTTGAGTTCTTTGTAGTCCGCACGACCACTATCCAGGACCTTGGGCTTCCCGCTGATGACCTCCAGGTCGAAGGCGTAATTAACATAACCGTTCTTGGGGGGGACAGGCTGCGTTCCGCGTGCGACGACAATCGCCCGTTCCATCGGCTTTCCGCTGCAAATCTGCTGAATCCCTTTTGCATTCAGGCCGTGGATGATTCCTTCATGTTCCAGGTACGATTCGACTTTCTCCGGAGTCCAGGCACCGCCGAATCGGGGATCGATCTGCATCGAAACCTGCATTTTGTCTTCTCGCATAAACAGCCGTGGCCCGAGTTTTTCCATGGCCTGGACCAGAAACTCCGGGACGGTCTCCGCCCCATCTCCAACGGTCTGGACCTCGCCGGATTTCAGCAGGTTCGAAAAACTTTTGCAGAGGGTTTCAATCGAGGCGTGGAAAATCTCCCGAAGGCGTTCTTCGGGCATGGTGGCAAGCCAGCCATCCACCTGGTCGAGGAATTGGGCATTACTCTTGAGTTCCAGAATGGCGGCGGCCAGGGCCGGGGATGGCTCCGATTCCTGGTATTTCTCCAGATCCAGGATCGCATCCGACACCCCGGTCTTCAACACGGCAAGAACTTCCGCAAAAAGCTCACTCATCCAATAACCCCCATTTTCGTTATTCTACCCTACTTTGGGCGTCGCGAAAACGTGTCCGGTGCAAAGTTTGAGAGCCCGGATCGACCGCTTTTCGGGTCCCGGCGTGATATGATCGGCCAATAATCTATTTGAGAGACGATTCGGCAAGATGGCGATTCCTCAAACGACCGAGACGCAAAGCCCTCCCATCGTCGAGACCTGGAGACTTCCAGCGGTATTGTGGGCGATTGCCTGTTTGCTGATTCAAATCCCCGTGCTGGAGGACCGGTCATTCGATCCGGATGAAGGTCTTCGGGTGTATTGCGCACTGGAGCTATTGCAGAATCGGACACCCTATCGGGATTTCTGGGACCACAAAGATCCTGCGGAATGGCTGCTTTGTGCGGGGCTGATGTTGTTATTCGGGGACAGCATTTCGGGTTTGAGGCTGGGAGTGAACGTACTCAGAGCCTTGCTGGTCTATCATCTTTGTGGCCTGGGGCAACAGGCGCGCGTCGGAAAAAACGCCTGGTTCACCGGCGGACTGGCAACTGTTTTGCTGATTGCGGAGCCGATTCAGGGGAATACATCGGCGATGGAGATTCCGGCGCTGTTGCTGGTTGTGCTTGCGATGCGACTTGTATTGAAGGGGGATGTTCAGTTGATATTGAGGAGTCTCTTGTTACGCAGTCAACCCCCACCTGACCTCCCCCGATCTTCGGGGGAGGGACCTCTCACGCAAGACATGGTTTTATCCATCCTGGCGGGTGTTCTCTCCGGGTTTGCCATGCTTCTCAAACCGACCGCTGTTGTTGCATGCCTTCCGGCGTTGCTCGTTCTTTTTATCAACGGTTCTGCACGACGGCTGATCGGAATGGCGGTCGGCATGGGAGCCGCGTTTGGGGCGATATTCGGCTGGTGTTTCATGAAAGGGATCCTCTCGGATTGGCTCTTCGTGATGACTGTGTACAACCCGTCGTATTCAAGGGGAACTCCGCATTGGGAGTATCTGTCCGGTGTTGTGCCCCCCAGACTTTTTTTTCTGTTGCCGTTTCTGTTTCTGTCTGGGGCGGGCTTTCTGCAACAAAAGAAGGATGAACGATCGAATCGGCTGTGGCTTCCGATCTGGCTGACCGGCGCTGTCGTGTCGGTTTGTATCGGATGGCGCTTTTATCCCCATTATTTCCTGTTACTCGGGCCGCCCATGGCGCTTGCCGGTTCCCATGCCATTGAAGCGAACGCCGTGTTTCCCACCCGGTGCCCCCGAACGCGGTCCCTGTGGATATGGATTCTCCTCCCGCTCGCGTTGTTTCAATCGGTACAATCCGTGAAATGGTACTGGACAGAGGCCCGCGACTGGAAACCGCCCGCAATCGGTTTCTTTACGAATGAGGATATTCTCCGTCTCGCTGTGGAGATCCGACACGAGACATCGTTCGAGGACTCGATCTTTGTGATCGGCTATTGCCCGGATCTTTATGTTTTATCTGGGCGAAGATCGGCAAGCCGGTATTTCTTCCACCTTCCCTACACCGCCGAGCACTCACCGATTCGGGAAGAGGCACGGAGAGAAGTCCTGGAGATATTGCAGAATGCCCCGCCGAAATTCATTGTGGTGATGAAAAAGGACTGGACACCGCAGCATCCGATGGACAGCGATAGATTTGTGGATCAATGGTCCGAGATGAGCCTGTTTCTCGAAGAGAACTACTCGCGGCTGGAATCCAAGGAATTATTCAATGCATATATTCTGAAGGGATCGTTCAATCCATCCGACGATACAGATCGCCCAACCCCATCGAGCCGTAGTGCGACAGAATATGCTTGTTTACCGATGGCGGCAGAGAACGGAGATTGGAGTCGTAGATAACAATTTTTGGTTTGTTTTGCTCAATCGCTTCGATCAAGTTTTTGTCTAATTCATCCTCTGTGAGCATGGCGCGGATTTCGCGGTGAAGGAAAAAGTAATAATAGGCATGGGGCTGGAAGAAGGCATATCCGCTCCACCCGTCCAGAACACAATCATCCGAATTTGTTTCCTCATCAATTAACCGAATATACTCTTTCTGTGCGGTGTTTCGGACGTAGTTCTGCTGAAGCGTGTTCATAATCGGGCCAAGAGAGATCACCACCGCAACAAGAACAATCAAGACCTCGCGTCGTCGAAGAAAGAGAACCGAAAGGGCGCAAACTCCAGCGAAAATTAGGTAGAGAAAAGGATCATCCCCGATTTGCCAGCTGTTTTCCGCAGAAGCAATTGCCAGGGATATTCCGAGGAGGATTGCGAAAAGAAAGTCATAGATTCGGGGCGGTTTCTTCTCCCGGCAGAGGATTCGATCCGTCAGCCATTTCGCCCCAAGAATAGCCCACAGCGGGAACAGGAGCATGAGATACTGTCGCTGCACAATGGGAATCAAAAAGAATCCCGAACAGACTCCCGCGAGCGAGCCGAGCAGAATCGCATTCTCCGGAGCCTCTCGGCAATTCCTCAAGAAATAGAGAATACCCACGAACCCCAGCGCGAACACGATGGAGTTCTGTCGGACAAATTCAAGGCAGACAGGAAGCGGGCTGATCCGAATTTCCCATACGGCATTGAACAGGAAACAACGATGAATAAACTCCCCGAATGCACCGAAAAGAAGAAAGAAGAATGCGGTGAGAATAAGAGGTAGCAGAACTCCCAACAAAAAAAAGGCGATTCGGTGTATTGCTGTTGCGACGCAGTTCTTCTGCGATTTCATTCTCAGTAACAGCAACGCGAAAAAAACGCCGGCAACACCTGGGATGACCTTTTGCGAAAATAGTATGGAAATTCCTGCGCATATTCCGAACCAGAAATAGACAAATCCCCGCTCAGAACGAATGGCCCGAACGCCCATCCACAGGGACAACAGCCAGAAACATGTCTCCAGGCCATCAGGACGGATTTCCATGGATTTTTGCACGGACATTTCGGTACAGATCAGCAATAGAACCGAAAGCGCTCCGACATATCTTCCATACAACAGAGAGGAAAATTGATAGGTAAGAAAGGCGATGCCGACCATTACGAAGAACATGAAAATCCGTCCCGCGAACAGAACCCGCAGGGGATCATCGAGCAATAGATACAGCGGCTGGAGGAAGATCCAGAAGAGCGGTGTGTGATGCTCGAAGAAATCCCGGTACGGAACCATCCCTTGATTGGTGCAGAACGCGGCGTGCAGATGCTCGAATTCATCGGGATCGAACAGCCTGTAGAGAAATTCGGGAATGCGGATCAGCAGAACCGTCGCCGCAAGTGCCAGAGTGACTACCGATAAAACAGTTCTGTATTCGGAAACGTGGGATTCCTGTTCCATTGGGATTACGTCTCCGTTCCGTTTCGACCCAACCGAAAAATGACAATGCCACTGCGCCGGTATAACTCGTGAAGCCTCTTCTCGGACTTCATCCACTGGGGGGTGCGCACTTCCTGAATCAGAATCCAGTCGATCCGATAGCGATCCAGAATCTCCATCGCCCGGTCCCGTGTACCTCGGAATACCTCTTCGTAAAGGGGAAAGATCTTTTTCTCAAAAGGCCCGATCCGCCCATCCGCAAACACTTTCAGGCGGGGATAACAATCGTAAATGATCCTTCCACCGAATGAAAAATCGTTAAAGATATTCCCTTCGGCGTGGATTTCATTCAGAAATGCCGTTGCGTTTTTGAGGTCGAACCAGTCACGGCTGTAAACCGGTTTGTTCAGGATCAGAAGGAGAAGATAGCCGATGAGGAGAAGGGAGGAGAACCTCTTTCCCTCAACCCAACCCTCTCCCGGAGGGAGAGGGACGCGGCTCGAAGGGAGAACGGATAACAGGGGCAGAATGGCGATGGTTGAGAGAAACATGAATCGGAATGCGGAGAAAGAGATCACCACAAAGACACAAAGGCACAAAAGATATATAAGGTGACTGAAATTGGATGAGCGGGAATAAGTCTTTCTGAGCGCGACTCCGGTGGAACCGGTGATTTGGGAAAGAAAGTGTAATCTCGATTCCGTCATCGCGAATCCCGGCCCCTGAGTCTGCGAAGGGCCGGGATGTGGCGATCTCAGGCCGGTACGCTCCAACGTCGAGATTCCTACGTCGCTTCGTTCCTCGGAATGACGGGCGCATGGGAGATTCCTCAGGAGCAGCAGAATAAACACGGCCGCACTGGCGAGCAATATCAAAACACTCGACCAGGATTGGGGGAGTTGAGTGAGCGGCGACAGCCATTCGTTGATGGTGACATACTGATATGCGCGATTTTCGAACAGGGAGAACGGTATCAGGCGGAAGTGATAGGGGTTGAGAAATCCGGCCAGCATCGCCGCAAACAGAACTAATGTATCGCGATTCCACTGCGGTTTCCCATGCGCGACCCAGCGCTGCACGAGGCACATTGCCAGATAGAATTCACCCAGGAGGATGCTTGGATGCGTGTTGCTCCAGAGCGTCATCAGGGGGATAGTCCAGAGAGGAACCGGACGTCCCGGTGTGCGAAGACACTCCGATAGCACCATGACAGCCAGGAAAACCGGGACGACCAAGTGAGGCCGAAACTCCAGGGTGGCGCAGAAAAAAGCGGCGTTCGCGAGAATCAGCAACCGTATCGCGGAGGAAATGGCCGCCTTTCGGCAGGCGAACCAGACCAGACAAACGAACCCCAGGCGGGTGACGGTGTCGAGCAGTTGAAGACCGGCATCGCCCATCGCAAGGTCCGCAAGATAGAACACGCACTGCCCGATCCAGGAATGGACCAGCCACGGCTGCCCGTTCACTGTGCAGGTGAACCGGTCCGGCGAGGGCCATGTCCATTCGCCAAGGATCAGTTTGCCGCATTGGATATGCCACCAGGTGTCATGGCTCCAGAACGGGCGGATCAGCAGGCAGGCGCATGTGCCCAGGAAGATTCCGATAACAATGCTCCGTAGAAGGGCAGGGCGCACAGGGGGCTTCCTCGCTTTGGGATTTTCACCTTCCTTGGTAGCATAAACGTGTCCGGTAACTTCGGGCAATGAATCGCCCCTTGATCGGGCGAAATTGCTTTTTGAGATACTCCAATATGAAACTGTTTGCAAAAGAAATTCCCATCACACGGGAACGGTTTTTTCATTACCTGCTGGTGGCGATCACATTCGCTGCCTGCTACCTGGTGTTCGGATATTGGAACCTGGCGGGCAATGGTGGGGCGCAGTACGGTTACGGCTGCTATGATGGCACACCGATCAAGGCCCCGGCATCCAAGAAGCGCCCCTAACGATTCAGGTTGGTCACCAGGATTCTCGGTTCGGTCATCTCTTCCATGCTGTAGCGGACTCCCTCTCGTCCGAGACCGGAATCCTTGACCCCGCCGTATGGGAAATGATCCAACCGGAATGTCGGGAAGTCATTGATGATCACTCCCCCCACCTCCAATGTGCGAAACGCATACTCAATCCGCCGGATGTCGTGGGTGAACGCCCCCGCCTGGAGTCCATAGGCCGAACGATTCACCTCCTCACACGCCCGCTCGAAATCATCATAGGGATCGAGCGTGACAACCGGCCCGAAAACCTCCTCGCATTTCACGCGGGCATTCTGCGGAACCCCCTCCAGCACAGTGGGCCGCACTAGAGTCCCACGCCGTCTGCCGCCGCAAAGTCTTCGCGCGCCGCCCTGCATGGCTTCCCGAATCCATTCCATTACCCGTTGCGCCTCCATGCGGCGGATACATGGCCCGACCACGGTTTCGGGTTTCGCCGGATCTCCGACAGACAGACTGCGCACCGCTTTCAGGAACCGTTTCTTAAATTCATCGTATATCGGGCGATGAACCAGTATTCTCTGGACCGAAATACAGACCTGTCCCGCCTGAACGAACGCCCCCACCGCCAGCCGTTCCGCGACCCAGTCCCGGTCCGAATCCGAATGAACCACCGCCGCCGCATTTCCTCCGAGTTCCAGCGCGATCCTCTTCTTGCCGCAGATCGACTTGAGATACCACCCGACTCTTGCGCTTCCGGTAAAACTCAGCACTCGAAACCGGTCATCGCGGACCAGGTATTCCGCGACCGGAATGGGGCAGTGCAGGACATTGAATGTCCCCGGCTCCGCGCCAGCCTCATGGACAATGCGGGCCAGTTCGAGGACACTGATCGGCCCCTGCGGGGGCGGCTTGAGTGCGACTGAACTCCCCACCGCAATGGCGGGCGCGATTTTGTGGGCGGTGAGGTTGATCGGGAAATTGAACGGCGTGAAGGCCAGGATCGGGCCGAGCGGGAACCGTTCCGTCCGTGCAATGTATCCCCGCCCCGCCTTGGCAATATCCATGGGGATGGTCTCGCCGCCGAAACGGATCGCCTCTTCCGCCGCGAGAGTGAACGTAGTTGCAGCGCGGTCCACCTCGCCCAGCGCGCTGGTGATCGGTTTGCCGGTTTCCCGCATGACCCATTCAGCCAGGCGTTCGCGTTCGCTCTGAATGCCGCGGACGATGTTGAGCAGGATTTCCCGACGTTCATCGCGTGATTTCATACGGTTCCGATGAAATGCGTCGGTTGCTGCCCGGATGGCCTGCTCCGCCTGTTCTTTTCCTGCAAGCGCGACTTTCCCGACAATGGAATCATCGTATGGGTTGACAATATCCTCCCACTCTCTGGATTCCACCGATTTGCCGTTGATGAATAGGGCCTTCTTGGGTGTCACAGTCGTCCTCCGTGAACCGAGTCTCCTAATGCTCCGGTTTCTCTCTCAATTTCAATGTTTTCTCCAGGGAACCTTGGGATTTACCATCTTCCTCTGAAACTCAAAACAGAGTTCCCCTCTCTCTTCTTTCAAAGGAAAGGGAATTCTGGCTGTCGGAGTCTCCGGAATTGGCTGAATACCGTTGGCGGTTGAAGTTTCAGCCTTCAAGCAATAGGGGATTTTGACTGTCAGGCGGATCTCTTTCTGTTCGATGGGGTCGAAGAATAGAAAACCGTAGTTGCGATTCCAGAGAGGTATCGTTCGTGGGGGAGAGAAATCCGAATACAGACCTTCTATTCGCTTATATGGGTACACCTTTTGGAATTCGTCCACCAGAACCGCCCGTTCCGGCTCGAAAGAGAGCCTGCCTGCCCCCCCAAAGCACTGCAAATAAAACGCAGTATAAGGCTTGTCGGTCATCGGAACTGCAGCGCAATCCCATCCGAAATAGTAGCAGGGGCCTTGTTCTGAAGATTCATCTACTTCGGAGGTTTTGTCGTCTCGACCAATCCGCCGAGTGACGATAAGGGGAGTAAGATGCACTTTTATCCCGTTGAATGACTGGACTGCGCATCTCATCCCAATCGTGGGCCATCCGAATGAATTCACGCATCGGCCGTCCGAGAACCAAGCCTCTTCCAGGGGAACATCCTCAGGCGCGACATCCTCCTGCTGCTTTTCACAGGCCACACAAGCAATTCCGATGAAAATGAACAGACCTGCCAACCGATGAAGACTCATGGCGCACCTCCCGCAGACAATAACGATGGAATGCGCGAATCGTCACCCGGATGCCCTGTTCAGCCTGTCCCCTTCGGGAGACGGTTATTTCTTCGCGAACAGCTGATCCGCGCCGTGGCCCTGCTGAATAGCCGGGACATATTTCTCCAATTCCTTTTGAACGGCGGCATTCGTGAGATCCAGCGTGCAGCCCTTTTCCGCCGCCATGTACGCCGCCATCACCAACTTGGTGATCTCCAGCCCGTACCGCCAGTTCAGGAACGCATCCTTCCCGGCCAGGAATGCATCGGCGGCGTCGATGTTTTCATCGGTGTAGCCGTACAGATCCGCCTCATTGTGATGGACGGAGAGAAGCCCCCGGCTGGCGGTCGCTTTTTCGAGCGCGGCCTCCTGATCCGCAACGGCTTCCGCAGCGGCATCGCCAATGAAAATGGTCAGCGGTGAGATCAGCGTATTGATCTCAAAAGCGTATCCCGGTCCCATCCCATCCATGGACAGGCGCAGTCCCTGTTTCTCAAACATCCAGGAATTGGTGAACTGGGCTTTCACGAGCTGTTTTGTTTCCGGGTTCTTATAGGTAATCATGCCCGTGGCGAAATCCTCCGCCGGGGTCTTGGAATAATCCACGCCGCGATCTTTCAGGAGTTTCTCGCGCCACTTCGGTTGCCCCCATTTCAGCAGACCGAGATCGGCGGAGACACGATATGGCTGAAGAAACGTCAAGTCCTTGCCCAATGGAGTCAGTGTGTACCAGCCCACGGCGATGCTGTGGCAGCCCATATCGCAGAGCACGCCGCCGCCCTGCCGGGTGGGGTCCCAGAACCAGCCTTCATGCGGCCCGCCATGCTCTTCCGCGGATCGGGTGAGGGTCAGCGGTCCCATGGTGCGCTGCTGGGGCGCAAGCTGGGCCATCTGGATACGAATCGGTTTCATGTGAATCTGGTTCTCGAAATAGGCGGTTCGCAGGTTGACCGACTCGGCCAGTTTGACCAGTTTGCGAGCCTCCGCCACATTCCGGCCCAGGGGTTTTTCGCAGATCACTCCCTTCAGTTCCGCTCCCGCTTTCACCGCCGCGACGATCTCTTCCATGATCGCAATCCGGGTGTAGTTCGGGCAGTAAATGGCGACGGCGTCCACGTTTTTCGCCATCTCGGCGATATTGGGGTATACCTTTGCCTTGCCCAGTTCGTTGTCCCGCGCAAAACGGGAGAGTTCTTCCGCGCCTTTGAGGGAAAAGACTCCGGCCAGTTCCATGTTCCGAACCTGTTTCATGGCAATTGCCTGGAAGTGGCCCAGAAATCCTGCGCCGATCATGCCGATTCGAAGTTTTTTCATGTCTGTCCTCCGTTTATGATGTACTTTTTACAGTGTCTCGTTGGTGAACTGCTTTTTGCTGTATTGCCGCGACACCGGCTGACTTCCTGGATTCCGGCTTTCGCCGGAATGACGCCGGTCGGAGGCAATTCCTGTATTGCCTGCCTTTCATGAATCCCCTTACACCTCTCTCCCGTCATTCCGGCGAAAGCCGGAATCCAGGGTCCGGACTCTTCCCCCTCTCCCTCCGGGAGAGGGTTTGGGTGAGGGTCTTATCGGGGTGGCACCGGCATCTTGCCGGTAAGCGATTTTAGCCGATTCACCCGCCACGATGTGAGGGGAATGGGCGGCTTTCCAGTGTGAAACGTATTCGACAATCCTCTATAATTGGAACATCTCGAAGGCTCACAGGAGAATGCCATGACAGCGCCGGATGATCTTGCTGCTCGATTCAATGAATTCCGCGACTGGCTTGCGTTTCGCCAGGAACAGGGGTGCAACACCGGCCCCCTGCAAAGGAAAGCATCGGACAGCCTGTCCGCATGGATTTCCGAGGCGGAGACACTCAAACCGGGCAAGCCATCTCCGAATACCGAGCTGGACGACTGGGACACGATTCGCGTGTGCCGCCTACGGGGAAAGCGACGGTATTCCCTGGAAATCTCCGATGCGGAATTGGAAGACAAGCTGCTGGGAGCCTGGCTGGGTCGTGCTGCCGGTTGCATTTTAGGAATCCCCTGTGAAGGAATGACCAAATCGGAAATCCGCTCTGTCTGCAAAGCCCTCGGACAGCGATATCCCTTGAGCGGATATTGGGAACAGGACCCCAAGCCGCACCTTGCCGATATCCGTCACTACGGGCTGACACCGCGACGGAATTTCCTGGCGAAGAATTTGAAACGCATTGGAACGGATGACGATCTGACCTATACGCTGTTGGGCTTGCTGATCCTGGAGGAATTCGGGCCGGATTTCACATCCGAGGATGTGGGTCGGGCCTGGTTGAAGTATCTTCCGGTGGCCTGCACTGCGGAGCACGTGGCCCTTGAGAATCTCCGGCGCGGGATTTCGCCACCTGAAACCGCCGACTGCGGCAACCCTTATGCGTACTGGATCGGAGCGGCGATTCGAAGCGATCCATGGGGATACGCCGCGCCGGGCCAGCCGGAAAAGGCGGCGGAATTTGCCTACCGGGATGCGGTGATCAGCCATCGTGGAGTGGGCATTCATGCGGAAATGTATTTCAGTGCGGCCATAGCACTGGCGTTTGTGGTGAATGATCCCGTCGAAGTCTGCAAGGCGGCGTTGAAAGAAATCCCGAAGAACTGCCGTTTCTCTCAGACCGTTCAAGAAACGCTTCGCTGGTGCCGATACGATGAGAACTGGGATACGACCACGAATCGGATTCTGGACAAGTATGCCGATATGAGCGGCGTGCACTCCATCAACAATGCCGCTCTGACCGTCGCCGGACTTTATTATGGTCGAAAGGATTTCGGAGATACCATCGGGTTGACCGTCATGGGCGGATGGGATACCGATTGCACTGCCGCAACAGCCGGATCTATTCTGGGCGCTATCCTGGGAGCAAAGGGCCTTCCGAAAAAGTGGATTGTGCCCCTTGGTGTGCAGGCGGAGAGTTACCTGATGGGGAAACGAATCTGGAAGTCAGAGGACATTGCGCGTCGGTTCCTCAGAATCGCCAAAAGTGTGCGGGCGGAATGACAGGTTGCTCCTCCTATGAAAGATCCCGCATGTTCGTCATTGCGAACGACAGAAAAAGCTGGGCGCTTGGATGAGATTTCTTCCTTCAGTCGAAATGACAGGCCCATTGTCATTCCGAACGAATGTGAGGAATCTCAACAAGGCCTGAGATCGCCACGTCGCCGCCCTTCGCAGACTCCGGGCGGCTCCTCGCGATGACGTGGATGTGCACGTTCTCTCAGGTGAGCGAGATTTCACGAAAGACACGAACGCTTTTTCTTTTTGGCAGTTGGCGATACATTCTTGCGGCTGAACGCAATTCATATCAGGTTTCATCACGTTCCCATTCCCACGGATTCAACAAACATGTCCATAGAGAATCTCATTAAGTCCGAAGCGCAGATGCTGGAGATTGCCGACGCGCTGGCGGACCGTCTGCCGAAGGACGAGGACGCAGTCGCCCGGTATCGGCAGGTTGTGTTCGAGAGTATGCACACTGATCATGGCCGCAGGAATATCAACCATTGCGGCCTTTCGGCCACCTACAACGTGGAGAATCTGTCGAATAACACGTACTCCTCCATTCAAGGCGAAGAACTCTTTCCGCACACCTTGGATGATTTCGAGCGTTGGCGGGAACGAAATGAAGTGCCGTTTGTGTTCACTCGAAAAGGCATCCCACTTCCGATGGAACGCTCGACACACTGGATTCAGCCGCCCTCGAATTACGATTTTTGGGATGGGGAACTGACCGAGTTCACAAAGCATCATCCGGGGGACCGGATTACCCGCGAGTTTGCCGTGGAACAGGTGATTACGGTCAACGGTCGCGGCGGGCTGGTAATTGAATCCAGACCGTTCCTTGCGATTTTTTACCGGCACGGGTATGACCCGCTGACCGTTTCGCGGAATATGGGTGTGTATGTCGAATCGGAGGAGGACGTCCGCCGATTTCCCATCCTCTTGAAATACTTGCCCGATCCGACTCCGGACCGGCGACTTCGTAGTGCCCAATCGTTCTCGGAGGCATTCGACCGGCTGATTCAGCTTAGCCCGGTTCGCCATGAGGATCTGCAATCCGTGGGGCTTCCGGATGTCCTGACCCATGATGTCATTATGCTGAATGGCGTGCCGGTCCATGAGATTTTCGGGCATCAATTTGAGGAGCCGGTATATCCTCTCCAGGTCGGGCAACGGTCGCTGTTTCCGGTGGGAAAGAATGTCCAGAATCCTTCGCTGGTCTTGCAGGATAATCCCCACCAGACCGTGGAGGGCTATTCGGTCTGCGGTTCATTTCATTTTGATGCCTATGGCAGGCCCTCTGCGTCCAAGACGCATATTTGCGACTCCGTGGTTCAGGAGCACCTGGGAAGCGAGTATGTGGATCTCAAGAATCTGGAAGGATTCCTGGGAATTACCGAAAGCCAGGCGGTTGGCAGCGCACGACAGGGAGATGACGGATCGTTCCCGCAGGGACGAATGTCCTGCACGGTTCTCGATGGAACCGTAGAGGATATCGACTGGAGTGGCAAGGTGATTATGGTCCCGCACAATGGATACGTGGTGGACGGCTCGTTTTTCAAAGTCCATTCCTGCGAATGCTACGTGCTGAACGGTTCGGGCGAGCCGGAGCGGGTGGGGCCGCTGGAGGGAAGCCGCGCGGTGTACGATGCCATCATGGGGATGCACCTGATTCCCGGACGGACGCATCATATCGGCTCATGCAGCAAACCCAATGTCCTGGACGGAGGCTCCGAGACGGAAGTCGCCGTATCCTTTCTGGTCAATAATCAACTCTGGGAACGACTCACCATCCGGCCGTTGTGACTATCATTCAGCCACGTGAGGCAATTTGCGCAGAATCCTCTCCCCCAAGTTGGGGGGAGACACAAAGCGGCTTGAATTTACTGGACTTATCAACAAGACTATGCGGCAAATCGACAGCCTTTTCCCGCTTGACGCAACTCGATAAACCCTCTCATCGAAAAAAATATCTGACACTGAATTGAAATTATGATATATTCCTCATACAGGGTGAGGGAATGATCTCCCCTGATTGTTGTTCCGAACGAATCTGCGGTGATTCGTTTTATCTGTAGGACTGTCATGTTATTTCGCTCGTGGCGAGCGCACGAGAGACGAATATGTCAGGGTATGCGATGTCTGTAATATCGGGGTTTCAGTACCGGATGGAGCAATCCCGGGAAGGGATCTTCCAGGTCAGCGGGAGATTGTCTTGCCCGAAAATTGAATCCTCCTCCCTGACCTTGGGATCTTGCCCGATTCCTCAATACATAGACAATCTGCACCAGCGTTTATTCGGATATGTCCGTCGATCTATTTTAAGCCCCCCCCCCCCAAGTGCCTGAAAAATGCGGAGATTCCCGGGGACATCTGCGCCCCGGTTCTCGTATTCTATCAATGGAGGAACTGGAGGAATGAACATGTATACAAGTTCGTGTCATTCGGGTGGAGGAATTGCGAGGTCGGTTGGATTGCTG
>JAKPYU010000201.1 GCA_029568995.1 Candidatus Omnitrophota bacterium
GATCTCATCCGCTTCGGGACACCGCGCAAATGCCGCCGCTGTGGGGGCGTATGCATCGTATCCTCCCAGCGCGTGAAGGAAATCGGCGGTATAGAGCAGGGGCTTGTCCTCTGTGAATGCGACCTCTTTCCAGGCGAAATGGGCGCGCTCCATCGGCAATTCGGCCCCACGGATAAACCGTTTCGCGACATAATCGAAACTGATTCGGTCCGTCGATGTCGGCAGTGAACGCACCAGCGGCTCCGCAATCTTCTGCCGCAGAATCGCGGGGATCTTCCGGTACAGACGTGCCAGCGCGGGCGCATACACTGTCTGATATCCCCCCAGAATCTCATCGCCTCCGTCGCCGGAAAGAACCGTCTTCATTCGGGTGACAGCAAACTCCGCAACCTTGAGCTGGGGAATGGCGGAATAATCCGCGTACGGTTGATCGAAAATATCGCTGACCCGCCGCGCCAGCGCGGGGATCTCCCCCGTGTCCAGGCGCAAATCCAGTTCGTGGTGTGTCGTACCCCACTTGGCGGCAATCTCTTTGGCAAGGGGCAGCTCGTTGTAGGATGGCTCATCGGTAAACCCGATGGAAAAAGTCTGAAATTCTCTGTCCGTTTCTTCCGCCGCGTACGAAACCACCCCGGCGGAATCCAATCCCCCCGACAGGAATCCTCCAACCGGCACATCGCTGCGCAAACACCGTTTCACGGACCGCCGCAACGCTTCATCCAGTCCCGCACACGCCTCTTCAAGGGACATGGAGCGCGGCGCAAACTCCGGCTCCCAGTAGGCGAACATCTCCAATCGTCCCTCGCGGATCTTTCCCCAATGGGATGGTGGGAACACCCGCACCGCCTGGTAGATCGTTCGCGGTTCCGCCACGACCAGGTAACTGAAATACTCATCCACCGCGTATGGGTCGATGGTTGGATCCCACCACGGAAGATGACGAAGCGCTTTAATCTCAGAGGCGAACGCGATCCGACCCTCACGCTCCATGAAAAACAGCGGTTTCATACCGAATCGGTCCCGCGCAAGAATCAGTTCCCGCTCGGTCTCATCCCAGATCGCCAGTGCGAACATCCCGCTGAAGCGCCCGAACGCTTCCGGCCCCCACCGCCGATACGCCAGCAGAACCACCTCGGTGTCCGAGGTGGTCCGGAACGTTTCCCCCAATCCTTCCAGCTCCTCCCGGATTTCCAGGTAGTTGTACACTTCACCGTTGTAGATGATATGAAGACGCCCATCGGCGGTGGAAAACGGCTGTTTGCCCGCCTCCAGGTCAATGATCGACAAGCGGCAATGGCCGAGTCCGATAGGACCATCGAGATGCACGTTTTGATCGTCCGGGCCGCGATGCGACAGGGAAAGCGTCATTCGCCACAGGAGATCCTGATTGACCGGCTCACCCTCCCGTTGAGCCAACCCGCATATCCCGCACATCTATTCTTTCTCCTTGGCAATATGCGCCAGATGAATGCGGACCTCCGAAATCTGCTGGGCCAACAGTCCAAAACAGAAGAGAAACAGGGCGGAAATCGAGCAGACAATAAACGTCCCGCTCATCTTCAGATCTCCGGTTGAAAACGCAACGAGGAGTAAAAGAAGCTGATGGATCAATCCGGCGAGAAAAAACAAGAGACTCGCCGGAATGAAAATCCGCCATGGCTGAAACAATAGAACCACGCGGAAAATGATCGCCATGAACCGAATGCCGTCCTGAAGCGGCTGGATCTTGCTGTGCGTTCCTTCCGGTCTCCGGTTCGCCGAGATGGAATGAAATTCCACACGATACCCGCTGGTCAGGAACGCCAGGGTGCTGGTCGTCGGGAAGGAGAATCGGGAAGGGTACAGGTGGAGGAACTCCAGGCATCGTTTCCGATTGAAAACCCGAAGGCCGCAGGTCAGATCCGGGATACGATACCCGGTCAGGTACGAGGCGATTTTCCGCAGCGCCCAGTTCCCGAATTTCCGCACCGCGTTCGATTCGGATTTCGGGCCACGTGCGCCAACCACCATGTCGGCATGAGCCAGACGCTGAACCATGCGGGGCAGTTCTTCCGCCGGAAGCTGCCCGTCCGCATCCACAATCGCGATCACCGGCGTGTGAACCTGTGTCAGCGCCGTCTTCACCGAGGAGCCGTTTCCCATGTTATACGAATGCCGGATCACCTCCGCCCCCGCGCGACGAGCCTCTTCCGCCGTGTTATCCTCGGAACCGTCATCCACCACTACAATCCGCCAGTCCGGGCTGATCGCCCGGACCCGGTCCACCGTGGTCGCGATCAACTGCTCCTCATTGTACGCGGGGATCACCACGGCGACATCCTTCAAGGGGGGCGGACTCGCCGCTTGGCTGAACTGCTCGATCACAGGAATTCCTCAATTCACCGCAAAACGGGGCGTTGGATGCGCCAAAAATCTATCCGATTCCCCCACCCCCGTCAAGCGTCACAACCTGCGCCCCGTGGCCTCAGAGAATTCAATCGACCTGGAAATCTCCACCTTTTCCCAATACATTGAACGTCGCGCGCAAAAAACGCGCCGCCCATATCCTGTATGGAATGATTCAAAATGACCTGTCGATTTTCCCGGAGTCATCTTGGTATCCTGGTCTCTCTTCTGGGTGTTTTTTGCGTTTATCTGTGGGTGGATTATCCCCTTTCCCCCGGCCCGCAGGACAGCTGCACGTACTATTATATTGCGCAATCCAATATCAAGTATCTCACGGAATTTCTGTTCTCGGACTCCGAGCAGTTCAACCCGGAACGCTGCGCGGAACAGCATATCGTCCCCTGCGCCATGCCGGTCGCCAAGCCGTTCGTTTTCCTCATGCAAACCCTTTATGCCGCGATTCTCCCCGTCGGCTTTCGATTCATGGCAATCGGCCAGGCCCTTACTGCACTCCTGATTTCCGCCGCGCTGCTTATTATTGTCACGCTTCTCTATCGGATGGTGCGGGAACAGAACCTGACTGTTCCCGACACGTTTCCCTGCGCCGTGCCGTTCCTGTTGTTGTTCGCTCTCTCCGGTTCCCAGATCTATTACAGCATGGAGTTCACAACGGCCTTCATCAATTCTCTGGCAATTTCTCTAACCATCGCCTGCTATCTCTCTTACCGCTCCCGTCCGAGTCTTTCGCGTTCGGCTATTTTTGGCCTTTCCATGTCGGTAGCCGTTTCCAGCCACCTTTCAACAGTATTCTTCCTGCTCGTGTTTCCACTCCTGGAGTTACTCGATTTCTTCTTGCGATTTCGTTCGACTTCCTGGACAACCCGCCTCAGCCGTTGGGCGATCATAACCCTGTGTGTTCCCGTGTTTCCGCTCCTGACACAACTGGTCACCTGGATACCGACGCTTTGGATTGAAGACCCCTCCGCCTGGAAATTCACCGCCTATTATGGCTGGCCATATCGCACCTATTTCGGCCAGCTGAAAAGTTACGCCGATGCTGTCCAGGAGGCATTCGACCACTCCATGTCGTTGGTGTCGCGATTCACCATCATCGGCATTCTTGCCGTCGTGCTCGAAGGCCCCATCCTGATCCTGTCCGCAACCGGCTGGATCGCCGCCCTATCGGACTGTTTCCGCAAGGGCTGGAATATCCCTTGCGCACTGCTGGTAGTCGGTCCGATTCTGCCGCTCGTCTCCTATGTTCTCGCTCGAAACGTATTTCCTGCTCCTTATGCCACCACGCCAATCGGCATTTATTTCGTCCTCCTTGCGGGATATGGAACCGTTCGTGTCTTTGAACTCAAAACGAAACATTTTGCTTCGAGAATGCTGCTCCTCGCGTTCCCGCTATGTGTGATCCTGCTGCAAGTGATCCATCTCTCTCCGATGGTCCGACAGCCGGGGGCCTACCTGGCGCTGCATGATTGGCTCGAAGAGCAGGGGGAACATCGCGTCGTTGTTCTCGGACGACAGGGCCTCACCGAGGCCGCCGGGATCGACACGTATGGATTCGAGGGGAATCAGCATTTGCAGGAAATATCTGAAACAGGCAATCCGCAACTGGGTGCGTGGGGCCTTCGCCCGGCGCTCGAATGGGACGATCCCGATCTGCCACGATACCTCGCCCTCACCGATGTCCGCTGGCTCCCGGACCGGACTTACGACGACAAGTTCATTCAATTTCACCAAGTCGACTTGGCAAATCCGACCCAACGGTTTCCTGAGTTTTCCATCACCTACTATTACGCCGAGTACTATGCCCTGTATGCCGGACTTCGTTGTTTCTTTCAACCTTCCCTGACCGAGGAAAAAGCAAGAAATGTCAAGGCGCTGCGGGATCGCTACGAGCGCGACAGTCTTTTTGTCTATGAAATTCCACGGAGGACAAATCCCGGTGAGTGATCGAAACAGATCCATTGATCCTCTGAAGGAAGGCGGTAAGATTCTTTCAACACCGCGACAGCAAGGACGAAATCACGGTTGAAGAAGTGCTTTTCGCAAATGTGCGCTGATATGAACCCCCAGATCCTCCTCGTTATGCCGCGACACCGGGAATGGATGAAGACCTTCCCTTACGGCATCGCCACAATCTACAGCGTCCTGAAGGAGCATGGTCACACGGTCGATTTCATCGACTGCGACTTTGAGCATAAACATCTCCACGAACTCATTTCCGCTGGCGAACTGTCGAAATACAATATCATCGGCATCGGCGGCCTGGTTTCCTGCTATAAAACAGTTAAACATGATCTCATCCCCTTTGTACGCTCGAGCGCGCCGGATGCTCTGATCCTTGTCGGGGGCTACCTGGGAATCTCTGCGCGTGATTTTCTCCTGAAACATAATCTCTGCGATGTGGTCTTCCAGGGCGACTCCGAGGAATCCATACTTGAATTTCTCAATGTGTACAATCAACCGAATCGGTGGAAAGACATCGTCGGCCTTGCCTTCCGTGCAGAGGATGGCTCCGTCGTCGATACCGGGTACCGCGTTCTCGAATCCCTTGAATCGGTCTATGTTCCCTATTACAAGCATATCGACATTGAGAAATATAATAGCCATCTAGGAGACTCACGAAAAAGCTACCCGTTAGTCGTGGAAATCGGATGTCCCCGGCGCTGCTCTTTCTGTTTCAACTCGTTCGGACGGAAAGTTGTCAACCGAAGCCCGGAGCATGTGATTGAGGAAATCCGG
>JAKPYU010000226.1 GCA_029568995.1 Candidatus Omnitrophota bacterium
TCTGCTTGACACGACAAAAACAAGAGAATATCGTTCCTGCAAAGGTGTGGTACTTCACGTCCAATGTCCTTTTCCAGGGGCCTGCATCGCCTGCGTACGATCGCTCTCATTACAATCGAGAGATAAAGACAGAAGGGAGGCAGCCTCAACCATGCAAAGCAGATCCGGCGGCTTTACCCTTATTGAACTGTTGATTGTCGTTGCGATTATCGGAATTCTGGCGGCCATCGCTGTTCCGAATTACCTGAATGCACGAATCCGTTCTCAGCTTGCCCGTGTGCAGGGCGACATGAAGGCGACTACCGACGCCCTCGAGATGTACCGACTCGACAATAACCGATACATCGCCGGCTATGCCGGGGCTTCGGAAATCTGGCAATTGACCACACCCGTGGCGTACTTGCATGCAGTCCCCAAGGACTACTTCCAGATCAAGAAGGACAAGAGAGACATCAATCCCGATAGCACAGATTCCTCGTGGGAATACACACCCAGCGACGGATTCAAAGGTCAATCCTATATGCTATCGAGCATCGGTCCCGACCGTTGTTGTTTCATCGGCCATGCCGACTGGTGGGATGGCCCCAAACAATGGGTCACCATGGGAGGGGCGAAGTATTATCGAAATATGATCTACAATTCGAGCAACGGCCTGATCAGCTGGGGGAACATCATCGTATGGGGCGGGGACGATACCCCACTGCGGTATTAACGCACAGGAAATCGCGTCGCCTGATCGACCCCCTTTGTTCGATCAGACCTTGCCAATTGTCCACCCGTTGAAAACGCTGCCGCTACTCGACTGACCCAGAAATACGCCAATCAGAAATGTTGCCAGATGGTTCATGGTATTGCCCCTTTCGCAATGAAGTGATTTATGGACTATGCAGGAATCCTACTTTGCCGGTCAATATCTCCGCAATGCGTTCCACCCGATGGACGGAGCATCGTTGCCGGACGGTTTATCCCCTTATGCGGCGAGCAGATCGGCAAATTCGTCAGGCTGTGACCATCGAGCAACTATGGATAGTTGTTCGGCTAGTCGAAAATCCTCGTCGCTCCAGACGTCGGCCATATCGTCAAACAAAGACACAAACCTTAGGGCCTCCGGTCCGGCTGCAAGGTGATTGAGATCGTACCACGCAGTATGTACCTGATTCACAATCGCTCGCCCGGCGGATTTGCTCCCGGTACTCAACACGTACACAAGCGAACTGCGCCGAACGGTGCGGACGTGGAAGTCAGGCAGCCAGTGTCTGCCTGACCGGCCTACCAGCTTTTCACGACGCTCAAATGCAAATTGCTTCTCGTCAAGAAAATCCGTGACCTCATCCGTGATGGATTCAATGCATCGTGTACGAAACGTGAACCACAGGTCCGATACGCGAAGAGCCGCCTGGGATACTCGGAAGATGACTGTCGCCAATTGCTCTCCCGAACCGCATCGTGCCTGCAACATGCCTCTGAAAAACTCCACGCCATGTGTCAGGCATATATCCTCGATTATCGCCTTCTGTTTCGTTGATCGGCGGGGCGATACGTTTTGCATCCGAAGCCAACGCGTGGTCTCGCCAAGATCCGAAACAAGTAGAACACCGTCCTGCAGTTGGCAAAACACATCGATATTGTCCCCATCGGGGTACAGGTACGGTGTCCGTATGCGCTGATAGTTGTCATGCTGCGAGCATGTGAACAGTTCGCCCAGGCCGGTCGTAAATTCTTGAGAGATGTCTGCCTGTGTCATGTGGACAATTCTCCTTGGAATACCGGCTGTCTCATTGTTCCATTGTGGATCAAATTCGCCTCTGCACAGAATTCCCTCCAGACGGCGACCGGATCCGACGCTGTTGCCATGATATCCTCAGACACATACGCCTCTTTGTCACGGAATTGTTCGGTCCAGCTATGTTTATGCTTCTCGCCGATTTGAATGCACTGGGGGTTATGGTGATCCTTGCCCAAGTCGAGACCGTACACTCGTCCGGTCGTCTTGAGAATCAACACGTAGGACAGAGCCGGGATCAATGGATTATAGCTCCCTCGAACGAACAGGGGCCAGCCTGCGTCGGATTGCACCCCAGCCAGGAACTCAAGCGAGGGCGAGTGGTCCTCATCTTGTACCCAAACAATGTCACCCTCAACCCGTTTGGACGTGTTGTTCAGTATCGCGTCGAATTCCGTGTTCGTTACAGTCATGTTTGTGCCCTTCAACCACCCCTGTCAGCCGTCGCCTTGGTCTTGTCCCCCACAGCACAAAGAACGCGCTATCTACCACAGAGTATCGTCTCAAAACGGCTTCCTGTCAATTCGGAGTCTCCCCAGCCCAATGCCAGCCCCTCCCCCCTCCACCCCGCCAATCTTGTGCATTTTCCCTCTAAGCCGCTATATTTTCCGTTTGTGCCGCATTCCCACAAAACGATTGGAGAGTCCCCATGCCGCGACGGCAAGACATCAAGAAAGTCATGATCATCGGCTCCGGCCCGATTGTGATCGGCCAGGCCTGCGAATTCGATTATTCGGGAACCCAGGCCTGCAAGGCGCTCAGAAAACTGGGCTATGAGATTGTGCTGGTCAATTCCAACCCCGCCACGATCATGACCGATCCCGGCATGGCCGATGCCACCTATATCGAGCCTTTGACCGCCCAGGCCATGGAGGAAATCATCGCCCAGGCATGCCCGGATGCTCTCTTGCCCAACCTCGGCGGCCAGTCCGGGCTGAACCTGTCCTCCGAAATCGCCCGTATGGGCATTCTGGACAAGTACGGTGTCGAGGTGATCGGCGTGGCGGTGGATGCCATCGAACGCGGCGAGGACCGCCTGGCGTTCAAACAAACCATGAACCAGCTCGGTATCGACATGCCGAAAAGCGAAATCGCCCACACCGTCGAGGAAGCGGAACAAATCGTCAAGACCCTCGGATATCCCGTGGTGATCCGTCCCGCCTATACCCTCGGCGGAACCGGCGGCGGAATGGCCTATAATCCCGAAGACCTGCGCCGAATCGCAAGCCGGGGGCTTTCCGCCAGCCTGGTGGGCCAGATCCTGGTTGAGGAATCCGTTCTCGGGTGGGAAGAACTCGAACTTGAAGTCGTTCGTGACGCCAAGAACCAGATGATCACCGTCTGTTTCATCGAGAACGTGGATGCCATGGGGATTCACACCGGCGACTCGTTCTGCACCGCACCCATGCTCACCATCGCTCCTGAACTGCAAGCACGTTTGCAGAAATATTCCTACGATATCGTCGAGGCCATCCGGGTCATTGGCGGAACCAACATTCAATTCGCCCACGATCCGAAAACCGGTCGCGTCGTCGTCATCGAAATCAATCCGCGAACCTCACGCTCTTCCGCTCTCGCGTCGAAAGCAACGGGATTCCCCATCGCTTTTGTGTCCTCGCTTCTGGCCGGCGGATTGACCATGGATGAGATCCCCTATTGGCGAGACGGTACACTGGAAAAATACACGCCTTCCGGCGACTACGTTGTGGTCAAATTCGCGCGGTGGGATTTCGAGAAATTCAAAGACGTCCAGGATATCCTTGGAACCCAGATGCGGGCTGTCGGGGAGGTTATGAGCATTGGAAAGAACTACAAAGAGGCCCTTCAAAAATCCATTCGCTCGCTTGAAAAAGGCTGTTATGGTCTTGGATTCCACAAGAATCTTAATCTGCTATCTCTCAAGGAACTTTACAAACTTCTCGCTGAACCGACCAGTATCCGCCAATTTGTCATGTACGAGGCGTTACGTAAAGGGGCCGATGTCCAGGACCTCTACGAGAAAACGCACATCAAGCCCTGGTTAATCCAGCAGATGAAGGAACTGGTTGAACTGGAAGAAGAAATCATGAAATACAAGGGCAAGACGCTTCCGGATGACCTGTTCCTGCGGGCCAAAAAAGACGGTTTCGCGGATCGCTACTTGTTCCAGCTCCTTGGAATTCCTGAGAAAGACTTGCGCGAGCGACGAAAGTCCCTGGGGTTGGTCAAGGCGTATGAAGCTGTTCCCGTCAGCGGCGTTGAAAATGCCGCCTATTATTACTCTACATACAACGCGCCGGACAATGTGCCAACCAGCAATCGGCGGAAAATTATGATTCTCGGCGGCGGCCCGAATCGAATCGGGCAGGGAATCGAATTCGACTACTGCTGTGTTCATGCCGCCTTCTCTCTTCGGGATGAGGGTTTTGAAACGATCATGGTCAACTGTAATCCGGAGACGGTGTCCACGGATTACGATACCTCCGACAAACTCTATTTCGAGCCACTGACCATTGAGGATGTCTTGGGGATTTACGAGAAAGAACAGCCCGAAGGCGTCATCGTCCAATTCGGAGGCCAGACACCGCTCAATATCGCTAATGAACTGGCCCAGGCCGGTGTAAAGATCCTCGGAACCGCCCCGGAGATGATCGACCTCGCGGAAGATCGTGACCGGTTCCACCAGAAAATGCAGGGCCTCGGTATACCGCAGCCGGAATCCGGAATGGCGAAGACATTCGATGAAGCGATTGAAATCGCCGAACGGATCGGCTACCCGCTCATGGTCAGGCCGTCCTATGTACTCGGCGGACGAGCGATGGAAATCATACACGATCAGGAGATGTTGAGGCATTACCTCGCCGTGGCGGTAGAGGTCACTCCCGACCGGCCGATCCTCATCGACAAGTTCCTGGAAAATGCGATTGAGGCCGAAGCCGACGCGATTGCAGACGGTACGGATGCCTTTGTTCCGGCGGTGATGGAGCATATCGAATTAGCCGGTATCCATTCCGGCGATTCCGCTTGTGTTATTCCTCCGATCAGCATTCCCGTTAAACATCTGGAGACCATCAACGAATACACGCGCATCATCGCGATTGAATTGAATGTGGTCGGCCTGATGAATATCCAGTACGCCATTATGAACGACACGGTGTATGTACTGGAGGCGAATCCGAGGGCGTCTCGTACCGTGCCGCTGGTGTCGAAAGTCTGCGGAATTTCCATGGCCCGGATCGCCACACAGGTCATGCTCGGCAAGAAAATATCCGAATTGAATTTGAAACACCGGCGCATCCCACACTATGGGGTAAAGGAAGCCGTGTTCCCGTTCTACATGTTTCCCGAAGTGGACCCCGTACTCGGCCCGGAAATGCGCTCCACGGGCGAAGTGCTTGGATTAGCCGATTCGTTCGGTCTTGCCTTTTTCAAGGCCGAAGAGGCGGCCAAACCCGCGCTCCCGACCGAGGGGACCGTATTGATTACGGTGAACGACGCCGATAAACCCGCGTCCTTGGATGTTGCCAGACGGTTTAAGGATCTCGGTTTTCGCGTGGTGGCAACCGAGGGAACCCACAAATTCCTGGCCGCGAACGGAATTGAGGTGGAACGAATCAGCAAGGTCTATGAGACACGACCGAATCTGGTGGATGCCATCACGGACGGCAAGATTCAATTAGTCATCAATACGCCGATCGGCAAATTGGGGAAATACGACGATTCGTATATTCGGAAAGCCGCGATCAAGTACAAGGTTCCTTATATTACTACCATGGCCGCGGCAGCCATTGCCGCCAAGGGCATTGATGCGTACAGAAAGGGACGCGGCGGTGTCAAATCCCTTCAGGCCTACCACGCGGGAATCGAGTAGGTTGTGTAGGATGGCCTGGAGCAGGTTGTGTAGGGTGGACTCAAGCCCGTCTGCGGGCTAGCCCATCAGGATTCTCTTTCCGTTTCCCTCCCCAAGCTTGGGGAGGATGTAGGGTGGGGTTGCTTACGTCACCGGACCCCTATCCCATCCTCGGCATATTCCGTGTCCACCATGTCAAACCACCCAACTGCTGTAGAGATTGCGCGGGCCGAAACAGGCTGAAGAAATAGCCGGACAGCAGAACGATGAGATTCGTAACGATCCCCATGGCAAAGGGGTGAATCCCGATCGCTTCCCCCAGGTGCTGCGGTGGATCTCCCAACTCTGCACGGATCTTGTCCGCTAGGATCTCGCGAATTCTGGATTGTTCTCTTGCATTCAAATCGGCCAGTTTCAGCTGTTTGCCTTCCGAGGCGGCCTGTTCCTGAATCTGCGCGCGGATCTGTTCGGAGTCCACCTCTCCGGATTTCACCGCGGCCTCAATTCGCCAGTTGAGATGGGTTTCCCAGGCCATGGCCTTGCCCTCGAGATACACCATGCCGAATGTCGCCATCGCCGAAAGAATCACTGCGATGGCCGCTCCATACGTATTGGTCCGAGTGGTACAGAATCCGATGAGGAACAGCCCGGTAACCCCGGCGGACAACATGGAGGCGATCACAAAAAGGACTTCCAGGATCGTCTCCTGGCGCATCAGGGTGAGCCATAACGCGAGCACCAGCATCCCGACTCCGCTGATGGTTCCGATGGTCTTAGCCGCTTTCAGGTAGTGGGTATCTTCGCGTCCGGGGACCAGAACGCGCTTATAGATATCTTCCGTTGCAGAGGTCGAAATCGCACTCATGCTGGAATCGATTGTGGACATGGCGGCGGCCATCACTCCCGCCAGGACAACACCGCCCAGTCCGACCGGCAGCTCCCGCAGAATGAAAAACGGAAATACTTCATCGGCGAGCATTTCCTGCGGCATCCGGTCGGGATGGATTTGATAGAACACCCAGAGACAGGTGCCGATGAACATGAAAAGGAACCAGAGCGGTATGCAGCCGAGTGCGCCTGCCAGGGTGGCGATCTTGGCTCCCCGTGCGGTGGACGTCGCGCAGTACCGCTGGACTTTCGCCTGGTCGAGGGCGAACTCCGTTGTGCTTCCCAACACGCCGCCGATCCACAAGACCAGAACAGTATCGCGTGCCAGGCTGAAATCGAAGAAAGATCTTGCCTCATGGCCGACCAGCGAAAACTTGCCGTTGGCCACACCCATGGTAAGCACAGTCGCGGCTCCGCCATCCACTCGATAGAACACCACAAAAACCACCAGCAGCCCGCCAAGAATCAAAACGGCCGTCTGGAACACATCCGTCCAGATCACAGCCTCAATGCCGCCCAGAACCGTATACACGGTAACAAAAACTCCGATCAGCAGAATCGTAAGGCGCAGATCCAGCTCCGGGTGCATGCTTGTAACGGCCATGGACAGGAGGTAAAGAACAAGACCCATTCGCCACACCTGGCCGATCACATACAGGACACAGATATACAGTCGCGCCCACAGCCCGAATCGTCGCTCGAAATACGTATAGGCGCTGATATACCCCGCCTCACGATAAAACTGAACGAAGATGAATACCGCAAGAAGCGCCCCGATCGGAAAAGCCAGATTCCCCATGATCCGGCTGAAATTCCCATCGTAGGCGGAGCCGGGATAGGCCAGAAAGGTCATCGAACTGATCGCCGTCCCGATCATCGAAAGCGTGACCGCCCAGCTGGGCATTTTCCGACCACCGAGGAAATAGCCTTCCGTGGTCTTGGTACGGATCCCCGCCCACAGTCCCAAACCGAGTGTCACAACGAGGTAGAGCGTCAGGGAAATCAGATCTCCCACACGCATAAATCCGAATGCGGTTTCCTCCACAATCTCACCTGCGTAAGGTCCGGATTGAAAAGCGGATTTTGGCATGGAAATGCCCGGGCGGAAAGGTTTCGGAATGATACTCGCTGTGTCAGGCCCGATGACCGGTCCATGGGCCTGTCGAATGTGTGAAATAACACGGTGAAACACCTTTGTCCATCCGCAAGAATATGATAACCTGAAAATGTGTGTTGAATGATCAATAGGTTACAGGGCCAAATCGAGCCAAAAACACCGATCGAGAGGTTCAGCGTATGTCCCGCCGTGCTTTTACCCTGATTGAATTGCTGATCGTTGTTGCTATTATCGGAATCCTCGCCGCAATCGCCGTACCGAATTTCATGAACGCGCGGACCCGCGCCAAGGTCGCACGGGTCCAATCCGACCTGAAAGCGATGTCCACAGCCCTGGAGCAGTACTACATGGATTGGAACAGCTATGTGGAGGATCATGACAACGATGCCGGGCCGTACGGATTCAAACGACTGACCACTCCGGTGGCGTATATGCCCGGATGGCCTCGCGATCCGTTCCCAAGCAACATCCAGGAGAGCCAGGTCGAGAACATGACTTATGAATACGGGTCCGGTAACGCATCCGCTCCCGCCAAGCAATGGCCCTCAAACGCCTATCTGCTGATCTCTTCCGGGCCAAATTGTGGCGAGGAGGTTGGTGGAAACGACTCGTTTCCCTGGGACTGCAATATTCTGGAGTTCGATATCAGCAACGGCGTCAACAGCAACGGTGACATTATCCGTATGGGGGGTGAGTGGCATCGAGGCTCCATCTTCCTGAACGGGGTCCGAGTTGCCGGGTAGTGATTCGCAGCCTGATAGGGTTGGCGACCGGGGAAGGCATGGCACAGGAAAGGCACAATGAAACGATTCTTGTGGTTTGCCATCTTTCCCCTGTTTATTCCCAGCTACGTAACGGCCTGCCAATACGTTACAGTCCGTGATGCCTGTTTCACCGAGAAGCGGGACATGCATCGTCTCTGTGTGATTGCCCGAAAGGATGATCCTGAAGGGCAGCGAATCTACACCGAACTGCGACGCTGGTTGCATGATGAGGGAACAGGCTTCAATGCCGAACTGTTCTACGAATCTCCCGATGATCCCGATGTCAAGTGGCAGAATTACGGTATGCCCTATGCGCCACCTTCCTCCCCGGTAACCGTTTTCTCCGGGTATCACGAACTTGGCAACCGGAAATTTTATATCCGCCACTGGGAACCGGGGCCAAAACTGGAGGACCTGGCTGAACTTCTGACCTCCCCATTCCGCGAGAAAATCCGCGCGGAATTGTTGAGCAAAATGGCGGTGTTCCTGTACGTTCCCGGTACGGAGAACGGACAGGCCCGGCAGATCGTTGACGAAGCGGCCCGCCGCTGGTCGGAAAAAGAGAAACAGGGAGTCTCGGTGCTGCAAGTAGATCGCTCGGACCCGGCAGAGCGCATTCTGCTTTCGTTTATGGCAATCAGGGATCCCGGGCCGGAATGGACAGCGGTGATTTTCGGGCGTGGCAAGATGATGCCGCCTGTGGTGGGGGAGGATATCACAGAGGCCGAGTTGGATCGGCAATTGGAGACTCTCGTGGGCGAATGCACGTGCCTTCGAGCCGCCGCCAGTTTCGGTGTCGATCTCCCCATGATCTGGGATGCCACCCAGGATGCGCAGATCGTTCCGCTCCGGTCCCCTGAGGATGCCCTTCTGGCGGGAGCAGGTGCGCCAGCTGATCCCCCTCCGTCTTCCAACATGACGCCCGTCAGCGTCTTGTATACTCTCGTGGCGCTGTTTTCGGTCGTGCTTCTGACTTCCCTCGCCATTCTCCTCATCCGAATCCGCTCAATCCGATAGCCCCCTCCAAATATTTCCCATCGGTCCCATCTGTCTTATTCGTCCCATTCCTTTCTAAGGAGACAGTCTCTTCTCCCCCTCTCCATCCTTGGAGAGGGGGCCTGGGGGTGAGGAAATCTATCGCACCGCCGAATCTCTCTGGAATCCCTTCCTCCCCATAAATCCCCCAAAATCCACATCCTATTCGACTCTCCACATACTTGTTGCGGAATCGCTGAAAATAGTGAAAACTGGTTGACGTAATCCCTTTCTCGGAGTATTGTCCCATTAGTGGTGCCGATACTGAAATCGGAATATTTCTGTGCTGTAACTGGAGGTTCACATTCTTATGTCCCATCAGAAATATGCCTTTACTTTGATTGAGCTGCTCATTGTGGTGGCAATTATCGGAATCCTCGCCGCAATCGCCGTACCGAATTTCATGAACGCGCGAACTCGCGCCAAGGTCGCGCGGGTCCAATCCGATCTGAAAGCCATGTCCACGGCCCTGGAGCAATACTATATGGATTGGAACAGCTACGTGGAGGACCATGACAACGATGACGGTCCATACGGATTCACACGACTAACCACTCCGGTGGCGTATATGCCCGGATGGCCGCGCGATCCGTTCCCGAGCAACCTCCAGGAGAGCGCGGTGGAGAATATGACTTATGAATTCGGGTCCGGCAACGCATCCTCTTCCGCCAAGCAATGGCCCTCAAACGCCTATTTGCTTATGTCGTCCGGCCCGAATCTGCTTGAAGAGGTCGGCTTTAACGATTTGTTTCCCTGGGACTGCGACATTCTTGAGTTCGATATCAGCAACGGTCTCAACAGCAACGGCGATATTATCCGTCTGGGCGGTGAATGGCATCGAGGCTCCCTCTTCTTGAACGGGGTCCGAATTGCCGGACATTAATCCATAGCCTTGTCGCGGTTGGCCGGTGGGGAAGGCATGACCCGGGAAAAGCACGATGAGAAGATCCTTGTGCTTGGCCGTCTTTCCCCTGTTCTTTTCCCAGCTACGTAACGGCTTGCCAGTACGTGCCGGTTCGTGATGCCTGTTTCACCGAGAAGCGGGACATCCATCGTCTCTGTGTGATTGATTGCCCGAAAAGATGATCCCGAAGGGCAGCGAATACACACCGAGCTGCGACGCTGGCTGCATGATGAGGGGACAGGCTTCAATGCCGAGCTGTTCTACGAATCTCCCGATGATCCCGATGTCAAATGGCAAAATTACGGTATTCCTTCCGTGCCGCCGTCAACCCCGGCAACCTCACTCATCCTCTTCGGCACTCATTACAATTCGACCATTCACTTCCACATGGTCAATAATCCCCATAATCAGCTCGCGAATGGGCGCGATTTCAATCTGGAACACCTGTTGAGCCGCTCCGGGGGCCGAACCGACCAGCACCGTGTCGCCTTCTCCGGCCCCGACCGCATCCACCGCCAGTATAGAGGGTCCGTCCGGCTTTCCCTCCAGGTCCAGCGGTTGGATCAGGAGCAGTTTCCGGGCCTGGTAGGCCTCATGTTTCAGAGTGGAGACCGCACTTCCGAGCACTTTTGCTATTCGCATCGTTGATTCCCATCGAGAAGATTCTCGGCTATGATAGCGTATCGACACACAATCCCGGAGAGAGAGTCGGCGTTTCCCTTGCTTCCCTCTTGCTCGACGGGACCGTTGCGAGTACTGTATCATGGCATGAGATCCGGTTGGAAAACAATACAACGGAGTTGAGGAATGGTCGAGATAATTCAACGAGATGACCGGAATGAGGTCACCATTGTTACCGTTCCGGCGAGATTGGACGCAGTATTGAGCGAAAGTCTCAATCAGATGTTCGGAGATCTGATGGCGGAAGGCCGATGCAAGGTGGTTGTGGACTGTCAACATCTGGAGTTCCTCAACAGCATTGTCATCGGGATTCTGGTCAGTTTTCATCAGAAAGCCACCAAAAAGGGCGGCAATCTCAAGTTCGCCAATGTCCCGCTTCCCGTGGAGGATGTCCTCCGTCTCACCAAGTTGGACCAGGTTTTCAAATGGTATCCCAGCGTGGACGATGCGGTGGCCACTTTCTGAGAAATCCCTCGCTCCGACTCTCTCGCACGAGAGAGCACGGATGGGGGCTTTTGCTCCACATGCCTCTTCTCCGGCAAGGGGTTTGATCTATGGATGTGATGGATGTTCGTGTGCGCGAATACAGAGCGATCGCGCGCTTTAAATCCGATTCGATGGTTCTTCCCACTGGCGCTCACTGCCTGGTTGAGGTGGAGGGCGACCGGGAACTGGCTACCGTTCTGCGTCCTCGGTACGAGTGGACCGAGGATCTGCCGCCCGAATTGGGCGTCTTTTTCGTTCGCCCGGCGGAGGATGCCGATCTTGCCACGTTCTACCAGAATCGGGAGAAAGAGCGCGAGGCCTTCGTCCTGGCCCTTCAGAAGGTCAAGGATCGCGAACTTCCCATGATCCTCGTTGCCGTGGAACAGACGCTGGACGGTAAGAAGGTCCGTTTCTATTTCACCGCCGACGGCCGAATTGACTTCCGGGATCTCGTTCGTGATTTGGCGCACGTTTTTCGAACCCGGATTGAAATGCGGCAGATCGGTGTCCGCGACCGCTCCCGCAAGGTCGGCGGATTCGGCCCCTGCGGCGAGCAACTCTGCTGCAACCGATTCATCAGCACATTCGATCCGATTACGATCAAGATGGCCAAGGAACAGAACCTCGCTCTTAATCCCTCCAAACTCTCCGGGGTCTGTGGGCGTCTCAAGTGCTGCCTGGCCTATGAGGTCGATACCTACCGTGTCTGTCGCAAGAACTTCCCCAACCCCAACCAGGAAGTGACAACTCCCATCGGAAGCGGCGTGGTGATCGATCAGAATGTCATCAAGGGAACCGTAACCACCCGTTACGAAGGTGGCCAGGCCCCCCGCGAATGGCCCATCGAAGACATCAACTTCCAGCAATAAGCCCGGGAACTCCCTCATTTTCTGTCTTCGGATGTCTCTTGTCATTTCGACCGAAGGGAGAAATCTCGTCGAACGAGGAGATTCCTCGCATTCGTTCGGAATGACATGAGGGCAAGTCCTATCTTCCAGACGACATATATACACAATAATTGTTTCATTCTATAGAAGATAAGATGTTCTCCTTCATGCCGAGATTCAGAAAGGAGTCGTTCAACAAAATTCTTTGCCTGGGTCTTGACAGGAGATTGTTGTTATATTAACATTATATATAGAAACAATATAATACCCCGTCGAGAAGATCGCTTGCCGGTGCGGAAACAGGCCAAATCGGCAATAATACAGAAAAGGCAGGAATACGCGGATGTCCCACGGTTCATTCAAAGACCTCTTGAAGCATCGCGGATTTCACTCGTTCTTGTGGACCCAGTTCCTGGGTGCGCTGAACGACTGCATCTACAAGATTGTCGTGTCCATGATGGCCTTGGACGCGGCGGCACAGTCCGGCGGTGGAAGCGGGTATCTGCCTCTGGCCAGCGCAGTGTTCAGTCTGCCGTTTCTGCTCTTTTCAGGATACTCGGGGTATTTCGCGGATGTCTATTCCAAGAGATCCGTGATTGTCATCGCGAAATTCGCGGAGATTATCATCATGGGGCTGGCGTTCTGCATGTTCTTTGTCGGGAAGATTGAGTGGATGCTGGCTGTGCTGTTCCTGATGGCGGCTCAATCCACTCTGTTCAGTCCGGCGAAATACGGAATCCTGCCGGAGATGCTTCCGGACAGGGATCTCTCACGCGCCAATGGCCTTCTGGAGATGAGCACATTCATGGCGATTGTGTTGGGGACCTCATTTGGAAGCATGTTGTTCGCATACTGGAAGGGCCAATCGTACCTGATCGGGCTGGTCGTGATCGCAATTGCCGTGATCGGTTTCTTTACCAGCCTTGGCGTTACGAGAGTCCCGGCTTCCGGCGCAGTCAAGAAATTCTCCTTCAATCCCTGGGGGGAAATTATCACCGGCACACGCCGACTGTATGCGCTCAAGTCTCTCTGGCTGACTGTGATGGGGATTTCCTATTTCATGTTTCTCGGTCAGCTGCTCAATATGAACATGATGCTGTTCAGCAAGGAGGTTCTCGGATCGGATGATGTTCGGACGGGATTGTTATTGACGTTCCTGGCGGTGGGAATCGGGACCGGAAGTGTCCTGGCTGGACGTCTCTCGGGCGAAAAGGTGGAACTGGGCCTGGTTCCGCTGGGCGGTATTGGCATGGGGATCTTCTCGTTTCAGCTGGCCGGTGCGACGGAATCGTTCGGCTCGGCGGCGTTCGCTTTGAGCCTTCTGGCGGTGGCGGGTGGCTTTTTCATTGTGCCTCTGAACGCCTTTCTTCAGCAGCGAAGCGGACGGGACGAAAAAGGCCGGTGTATCGCCACCAGCAACTTTATCAGCACCGCTGCGATTGTGGGGTCTTCCGCGGTCCTATGGAGTACGCATGATGTCTTCAAAATGTCTCCGGATCGCCTCGTGTTCTGGATGGGATGCGTCACGATCATCGGAACCCTGTATGCCATGCGGATCCTCCCCGACTTTCTGATTCGATTCAGCCTCTGGCTGCTGACTCACACCGTCTATAAAATCCGCATCGCGGGGCAGGAGAATGTTCCCTCCGAAGGTCCGGCCTTACTTGTCTGCAACCATGCCTCGTTTGTCGATGCGTTTCTTGTGGCCGCGTGTGTCCAGCGGTTCATCCGGTTCATGGTCCATCGGAAATTCTACGAAATCCGCACATTTACCTGGTTGCTGCGCCTGATGCACGCCATTCCCATTTCAGCCGATAACCCGAAACGTGTACTAAAATCTCTCGAACAGGCACGCAAGGAACTTCAGGACGGAGAGGTTGTCTGCATTTTTGTGGAAGGCGCAATGAGCCGAACGGGAAATCTGCTCCCGTTCAAAAGAGGGTTCGAAAGAATTGTCCGAGACCTGGATGTGCCGGTGATTCCGGTCCACCTGGACCGCGTGTGGGGAAGCATCTTCAGTTTCAAGGATAATCGGTACTTCTGGAAATGGCCGCGTCGCCTGCCGTACCCGGTTACGGTGTCTTTTGGGGCCGCATTGCCTTCGGGCGTTTCCGCCCAGGAGGTGCGTCAAACGGTGATCGAGCTGGGCACGGAGGCCGTGAATATTCGCAGGGAGCCGAAAGACCTGCTGGATCTCCATTTCATCCGAATGGCGAAACGCCGCTGGTTTGCCGACTGCATGGCGGACAGCACCGGGAAAGAACTGACTCGCGGGCAAGCGCTCGTGGGATCGCTGCTCCTGGCAAAGTGGATCGGAAAACACCGCAAGAACGACAGGATGATCGGCATTCTCCTGCCTGCTTCCGTGGGCGGTGCACTGGCGAACATCGCCGCTCTCATCGCCGGGAAGATTCCCGTGAACTTGAATTTCGCCGTCGGGCACGAGTCTATGCTCTCGGCTGTGAATCAATGCGAGATCAAGACCGT
>JAKPYU010000244.1 GCA_029568995.1 Candidatus Omnitrophota bacterium
GACCATTTCCTGACACTCTTCGGGAGAACGATACCACACCAGATGCTTATGATTCTCGAATAGATCCTCCAGCCGGGGGACATAGCTGGTGAGCAGAAAGGCCCCGCATCCCAGCGTGAGCCAGGTCCGGTTCGAGAAACAGAGGGGGATATCCGGCTGAGTGTCCGATCCCAGAATAATGTCGGATGAGGCACAGATGGCGCGGTATTGGGGTGGATAAATCACACGCCTGACAGCGGACAACCCCGCATCCTCCCATCCCAATCCATAGACCTTCACATCCCACCGGCGATTCAGCGACTCGATCAACTCGGATCGGCCATCTCCCCGACGGCACCTGCCGATAAAGGCGACTTCGCTACGCCAACGAGGATCCGGATTGGGTTCCGGATAATGCGTGGCGGGATCAAATCCCTGTGTGAGAAAGTGGATGTCTCGACATCCATGCTCGCGAAAGAGATCGAATTGACCCTGGTTATTGATAAAAAAAATCGTGCTCTTTCGGGCCAGGTCAAGAATCTCCGGTTCCGGGTCGCGATGGACCGAAGGCAGAAAGAACAACATGGGAACCCGCTCAGCCAGCAACGCCTCCACCATGGGGAAGGGGGGCAGATGCGTATACAGGAACAGCATGTCAGGCTGGAACCGGCGTGCCCTGGCAATCAACCATGTCGGGCCGAGCAGCTTTTCAATCCAAGTATGGCGCAACCACTTGACCCTGCATCCGGCACGTCGAAATGCCTCCATCAGGTGCATTCCCGCCTGGGTTCTGCGTTTTGTCCGACCGGTAAAGACGATTCTCACGAGAACAACCTCTCGAACGAATCTTACATGAGGAAGCCCAGCCCCTCATTCACACAGGGCTGGACTTCCCTGGAATACACTCGAGTCTCGCCGGATTTCGGCTTAGAATCGTATGACCGCTCCAACATACGGACCGTGGTCTTCGAATTGGACATCGAAATCACCGGAGTCCACATCGAAGCGCAAATAGCGGTACCCGGCACTGATGGCGAAATTGTCGTTGATTTGCAGTTCAGGACCCCCGAACACCTGGAACAGAGATCCGTCACCGCCGACTGTCATCCCTTTCACTTCGGCGCACAATGCGATCCGTTCGTGCGGATACACCCTTGCGCTGATCCCGATCTGGGGGATCGGTATTACACCATCCTCGTCTTCCGAAGCCCGCACAAACACACCGCCATTTTGTTGCAGGCCGTGCCGCCCGGAGGTTGCGAAGGCCTCCGCACCGTTGCCTCCACCGCCATTTCCACCACCATTTGTTTCGTAGGTCGCTACCCCTTCAATCTCGTAGGAGACAATTGCGACATCCAGGAGAGCACCGACAAAGCCCCAGCCATCCTCGAAGATGTCATACTGATATCCCACTTCAAAAACGTCCAGATCCACGCTGCCTTTCGCGCGCGATCCGGCGGGTTGAGGAGCAGGAATGCCGTTGATGTCAACATCCACGTCGGCTCCTGTGACCGCATCGGATTCGTCCACTCGAAAATACGAAAATCTGATCTTATGTCGGTCGTGGAACTGAAACTCGATGAACGGATTGACCCGTACCTCATCATCGAAATCGTGGTCGAGACTGACTTCCGCATTGTTCGCGGAGTCCTCGTAGTCTCCATCCATTTCAGATCCAAGTCCAAACCAGACCCGTGGTTCGATTCGGAACGTGTAGCCTTCCGAATTAGACAGATCCAATCCCTGCGCCTGAGTCAGAAGACATCCCATCCCGAGCAGCAGTCCCGTCAGCAGAAATCGCGATAGTCTTTGCACTGTCCTTCCTCCTCTAGTCTTTGTTTTCGAATTCTCTCCGGCACTTGGCCAAAGGGCCCATCGAGAAATCTCGGCATCTAACCGGGCGAGATTCTATCCAGGGGAATCGCGATCCGTCAAGTTCCTGGGCGAATCACAGACCCGCCCGGAAGGGAAGGAATCGAGATGAATCCTTTGTAGCGTAAAGATCTTGAAAAATGAAGATTTTGGTCGCCAACGGCTCACTCAAAGAAACAGGATCTTGTAAATCAGGTACAACACGACCAGAACCTCGACCAGTCTGACTGGCTTGGACCGCCAGACACTCTGGGGCGACTCGATCTCTTCCGGCTCGGTCGCAACGGTCATGTTCGCCATGGCATCAACCCGCTCCTGGTGACGACGTTTGATCTTGAAGATCGCTTCCCGTATCGCGATCCGCACGTTGCCGTCCTCATCGCCGGGGAAAAGCATTTCCAGGCGGGGCAGGTGCTCCATGGTTCCATGTCGCGCCAGGAATCCCGCCGCCATTTTGCGGATCGTGTTTTTCTCATCCTCCAGCAGCGGCAGAAACAGCGCGGTGTGTTTCGGATTGTCGAGTTTATCGAAATACTCAGCCGCTTTGAGCCGGACGAAATCGACAGGATCATGCAGGAAGGGAGCCGCCTGCTCCACGATATCGAATCCGTAAGCAGTATGGTAATCGAGTACCGCCTCGCGAATCAGCGGAGAAGACGAATTCAGTAAAGAAATCATCGCCCGCGAGATTTTATCGCTGCCGAAGTTGCGCAGAGTGCTGCAATTATGAAGGACTCGTTCCTCATCTCCTTCAAAAAGGTTCGGAAGCGTCTCGTGGATTTTCTGTTCCAGGCTGCGGATATCCTCCAGGCGCATCCGGGCAATCACCAACTCCTCATGCTCTACAGCAAGCCGCTCAAAAATGGCGCGGCCCAGTCCGAGACACCTGACCCGCAGAAAATGTTCCCCCAGGTCCAGCAGGATTTTCTG
>JAKPYU010000250.1 GCA_029568995.1 Candidatus Omnitrophota bacterium
CCAAGACATGGCCTGCGGGAAGTTCGTTGAATTCGGAGTGACTTTCTATTACAGGACATCCGATCCTACCGGAGGCTGTTACAGTTCCCCGGACCTGTGCAGTGAAACGCATTATTTTACCCTTCCCGTCTTTGCTCTAACTGATCCGCTGGTGTTGCAGGAGGAAAAAGCCCCGGTTCCGTCAAGCGACGATCACACCGTCGTCAATGTCGCGACAAATTCGAGAGACATAGGATATGTAATCAGCAGGTCGGGAGCTTGGGAGGTCGAAGGCTGCTATTTTTCAAGGATGGACTACGAGGGCACTGTAATGTGGGGCCCCAAGCGTATTCTGGACTACGGAATAAATGGCGACAACAACGCCTTCTTTTACAACGACAAACTGGAAAAATACCAGCTTGTCAGGGTCGGTTACGACGGGTTCACGATCGTGTCGATCCCTGATACCGAAAGCGAGGCGGTCACTTCTGAAACCATGAATTACCCGAGCGTGTTCCCGCCATTCTCCGAAGCTGTTATAATCAACTCCTGTTTTTATGACAACACAACTACAGTAGATCCCATGATAGTGGTGGTTTTTGAAGCAGACAACCTTCATACGTACATTTGCAAATATCCACCAATGGCGCCTTATTCGCCTTCGCAGGCAACAGACCTGGGCCAGACAAGTTCCTATTCACCTTCTTCTTGCTCCTCGACTGCCTACCTTCCCGAGGACGAGGCTTCGCTAACGCCGGCGGCCTATTTCGTGGCTACGGACGCACACGACGGGACCAAGAATGTGATCAGGGTCTCGAAGATCCGAGCATTGGACCTCTTTCTGATGGGAACCTACGAGATTCCCGTATCGGTGGAGTACTCCACACCGTCCGTTGTTATCGACGACATCAACAGAATGGTTGTGGTAGCGTATGACATCCCGGCCTCTTACAATCCCGGCGGCAGTATACGCTGCACGGTATTCGACGAGGACCTTGTTCCCGTCAATCTTGACAAGGAGATCGAACCTCCCGATCCCGATCCCGATCCGTCGAATCTTTATTACTCGAAAATCCCCAGGCTTATATTTAACTGCGGGAATTTCTACATGGTTACCCAAGAATCCAGGTTCAGCGCCCTCTCTTCTAGGGTGATGGCCGGACTCTTCGATCCGTACAGCTTTCCAAACCCAAAACTGCTGACGGCCGGCTACGCTTCGGAGGAATGGCTCATGATGGGCAATCTCAAGTCG
>JAKPYU010000276.1 GCA_029568995.1 Candidatus Omnitrophota bacterium
GAAATGGTGCTGGCGGATCTTGGACGCCCTGTGGCGGAAGCCGGGAAAGGTGTCGGAGCCGCCATGGAGATCCTCAATCGGGAATGGCCGAAACTCGCATCCATTACGGACTAACAACAATCGGACCCTGGGAGAACGGAGACAACCATGCCATTCAAAATCCTGATCAGCGACAAACTGGATAACGAAGCCGTTGAGATCTTCCGGAAAGCAGAAGGCCTGGAAGTGGATGTAAAAGTGGGGCTTCCCCCGGAGGAACTGGCGGGGATCATCGGCGATTATGACGGATTGATCGTGCGAAGCGCCACCAAAGTCACCGCCAACATCATCTCCAAGGCGAGTCGGATGAAGATCATCGGACGTGCCGGGGTCGGAGTGGACAATGTCGATTTGAATGCCGCCACGGAGCGGGGGATCATCGTGATGAACACCCCCGGCGGGAATACCGTCTCCACGGCGGAACACGCATGGAGCCTGATGATGAGCCTGGCCCGGAACGTGCCGCAGGCCACCCAGTCCATGCGTGAAGGCAATTGGGAAAAGACCAAATTCAAAGGCGTAGAACTGTTCGGAAAGACACTGGGAGTGATCGGCGTGGGCCGTGTCGGAAGCATAGTCGGCAGCCGCGCAATGGCGTTTGGGATGAAGGTTCTCGCCTGCGATCCCTACACCGCCGAGGAACAGACCAGAAAACTGGGATTCGAACCCTGCGACCTGGAACGGGTTTACCGGGAAGCAGACTTCATTACGTTCCACTGCATCCTGACAGACGAGACCCGTCACATGATTGGCGACGAGACCCTGGCGAAGATGAAAAAGGGCGTGCGGATCATCAACTGCGCGCGCGGGGGAATCATCGACGAAGAGGCCCTGTTCCGCGCCCTGGAGTCCGGGCATGTCGCGGGGGCTGCGCTGGATGTGTTTGAGAAAGAACCGGTCAGCCCGGACAATCCTCTGCTGAAACATCCTAACTGCATCATGACTCCCCACCTGGGAGCCTCCACAACGGAAGCGCAGGTGAATGTCGCTATCGCCATCGCTCACCAGGTTGTCGATGCTCTCACCGGCGGCGAAATCAAGAACGCCGTCAATATCCCTTCCCTGGATCCGAAAATCAAAAATGTCATTGCACCCTATATGCTGGTGGGTCAAAAACTGGGCATGTGCGGGATTCAGTTGCTGTCCCGGACACCGGAACATGTGGAAATCACCTATGGCGGAGAAGTGAGCGAACTCGATACCTCTCTGCTGACCGTGAACGTGCTCAAAGGAATCCTGTCGCCGATCCTGGAAGAGACCGTCAACGAGGTGAACGCCCCGTTCCTTGCGAAACAGCGAGGGATTCGATTCTCCGAGACCACGACAGAAGACAGTGAAGGATACAGTTCCCTGATCACCGTTCGGCTTCAGGCGAAGGAAGAGGAGTACTCCCTGAGCGGAACGATCTTCCCGCCGAAAGATCCCCGGATTGTGCGGTTGAACGGCTATCACATCGACGCACGTCCGGACGGATTCCTGGTGATTCTCCGGAACACGGACGAGCCGGGGATTGTGGGGCATGTCGGTACGGTTCTCGGAAAAGCGGGAATCAATATCGCGGATATGAAACTCGCCCGCAAAGAACCCGGCGGTCCGGCGTTTACGGTGTTGAATGTGGATCAACACCCAAAACAGGAACACGTGGAGGAACTGGGAAACATCCCGCAGATCCTCGACGTAAAAATGGTCAACCTGAAGTGAATGGTTCGGTACGCCCCGTTTCCAAAGGTAGCCGTCCCGCGTTGCGGGTGGGGTGCGTACCGTATCTGAACGCCAAACCACTGATTTATCAGTTCTCTGAAGTATGGCCCGAGGCATCTCTGATTCTGGAGGTGCCTCGGAAACTCGGTCACATGATGGATGAGGGGGAAATTGATGTTGCCATGGTCTCTTCAATCCACCAGATGCACCGGGATTATCAGAGTGTTCCTCATATTGGAGTCGTTTCGGATGGGCCGGTGAGAAGTATCCTGCTGCATAGCCGTGTCCCCCTGGAGGAACTGGAGAAAGTGGCGTTATTGGAGGACTCGATGACTTCCTGCGCACTCACGAAAATTATCCTCGAAGAGTATTACGGTCGCCGCCCGACATACTATTTTTATCATCTTCCCGTGGAGCAGGGCCTTTTCCTGGGAGAAGCCGCGTTGACCATCGGCGATCCAAGGTATTACTTTATGCACCCGGAGCAGTACGTGTTCGATCTGGGTGAGGAATGGAAGAAGGCCGTCGGATTGCCGTTTGTGTATGCGCGGTGGCTGGCAACGGATCATGTCGATATCGAAGCCGTTACCCCTCTGTTCCTGGAAATGAAAGAACGGGGATGCGCAAATCTGGATCGTATCATCGAAGACACCCCCAAGACTCGGAGATTCGGAGCCGATTTCATTCGCGAGTTCCTAACCCAGAATGTCTCGTTCGATGTCGGTCCTCGCGAGCTGGAAGGGCTGGAGACATTCTTTAACCTGGTCGAGCGGGTAAACGAGCGCGCAGTACAGGAAGCCCGGCACCCGCATTAGCGTTTTGTATAATGAATAGTCTTGATACATATCGTCATTGCGAGCGAAGCGTGGCAATCTCGTTGTTCGAACAAGCAGGACCGAGATCGCCACGTCGCAGCCCTTCGCGGACTCCGGGCCGCTCCTCGCGATGACGAGACGGGGATGGGTGCTTTCTTGATCCAAGTCACCGGCCCCGCAGGAGGGAGGCTTGCGATGACTTGACTCCGGAAAGCCAATTCATTTACAGAACATTCAATTACATCTTCCCGTTTGGAAATTCAGCGTATGCATCAATCCCTTCCTTCCATTCCTTTCGGTCCTTATGACATTTCCCGGCTGATTATCGGCGGAAATCCGTTCCGGGGATACTCGCATCTTTCGGAACGACTCGACAATGAAATGGTGGAGTATTACACCGCCGAGCGTGTAGTCGAGACTCTTTTCGATGCGGAACGAGCCGGAATCACGGCGATGGTTTCGCGGGGAGACCGCAAGGTTATGGGCTGGGTGGATGAATACCGAATTCGGGGCGGGACCATGCACTGGATTGTCCAAACCGCTACCGAATGGGGCGACATTCCGGACAATATCCGTGAAATTGCGAAACATCGTCCGATCGCCATCTACCATCATGGAAGCTATACGGATGAACTCTGGAAAGCCGGTCGGATCGACGAGGTACAGGAATACCTGAAGGTAATTCGGGACCTGGGATTACAGGTCGGGATCTGCTCGCATATCCCGGAAGTGTTGGAGTATTGCGAAGAACACAATTGGGATCTCGATTTCTACATGGCCTGTTGCTACAACATCAGCCGAGTCGACCGACAAAGTTTACTGGCGGGGGGGAAACGTGTCGAAGAACCATTCATAGATGAAGACCGGGATCGGATGTGCCGTTTCGTTTGCGAAACAAACAAGACCTGCCTGCTGTTCAAGATCCTGGCGGCGGGGCGGAAATGCGGCTCCTCCGAAGAAGTCCGCAACGCTTTCCGATATGCGTTCTCTCACATCAAATCCAGTCATGCCGTAGTTGTGGGAGTCTTTCCGAAATACAAAGACCAGATTGCCGAAAATGTAGAGATTGTAAGGGAGATCCATTCGGGATCGGCCTGATCTTCGAGTGTCTATCCGATTCTTTCATCCGCAAACCGATTCGCACGGCGGGCCGGAACCGCACTCACCCGATTTTTTGAGCGGGATTTGGTTCATACTCACCGGCGGATACGGCGGGACTTGATCGAGAATCGAGGGGGAGATGCGAGCGGATCTTCTTAGCGCGGAGTTCCAGCGTGTGTGCCTTGTCTTCGCGCCCCATCCGACGAAGAATCATCGCATAATCCTCCAGCGGTTTTGCCAGGATGGGATGCTCATCGCCGAATGCGTTCTCCCAGATGGGAATGGCCCGGCGGCACAGTCGTTCGGCATTCCGGCTCCGTCCCGAGAAATAGGAAATGCGCGCCAGGTTGATCAGACATTTGGCGACCTTGGGATGGTCCGGGCCGAGAACCCGTTCCAGAATTGTCAACGCGCGCTCATAGATCGGTTCGGCATCGCTGTACCGCTGTTGATACCGGTACAGAGCGCCGAGATTGATCAGGCAATCGGCGACCTTCGGATGATCGGGACCGAAAATCGATTCCATCATGTTCAGAGATCGTTCATACAGCATTTCCGCATCCAGAAGGCTCCCTTTCTCCTGGTGAAGCCGGGCCAGGTTGTCCAGGCTGTATGCGACCTTTTCATGTTTCGATCCGTACGCATCCCGAGTGATCTCAAACGCTTTCTTGTAGAGTCTCTCGGCTTCCATGAATCGTCTCCGATCCAGGTACAGCCCTGCCAGGTTGGTCAGGCCGACGGCAATCTGCGGATGTTTCGGGCCGACCGATTCCTGTGTAATCGCCAGGGATTTCCGGTACAGCCGCTCGGCCTCCAGGTCGTTCCCCTGGTCCTGATACAGCTGAGCGAGGTTGTTCAATGTCGGCGCAAGATGCGGGGAATCCGGTCCGAATACCGATTCAAGCAACGTCAATGCCCGACGGTAGAACGATTCCGCATCGGCGTGTTTCCCGTGCTCATGGAACAGCAATCCCAGATTATTGAGGCTGCGCGCGGCATCGGGGTGGTCCTGTCCCGATGTCATCACGGTGATATCCAGTGACTTTACGAGCATCTCCTCCGCTTCCTCGAATTTTCCCTCCGCCCGGTAGATCTCCGCCGTTTCATCCAACGCCGAGGCATATTCCGCATGGTTCTCACCGAACATCAACTTGAGAATCTCAAGGGATCGAAGAGAGAGGGACTCCGCTTTGGACAGATCGCCGATCCCCTGATACGCAGCGGCAAGACGCCCGAGGCTTTGGGCAACATCGGGATGGTCGGGGCCCAGTTCACGCTCCCGGATTTCTACGGCTTCCTTAAGGGGGATCACGGCTTCGGCGGGATCTCCCGACAGGATGGCAGCATATCCCCAGGCATCCAGGTATTTCCCACGGACAAGATCGGATGTGTCCGGGATCAATCCGGCGGCTTCGCGGTAGTATTTTGCCGCTTCCCGATAGTCCATCTGCGCCATTTTCAGCGTTGCCAGGTCCGATTTCGCAGCAGCAGCCGCATGAAGAGTTTCATACGCCGCCGCTTTCTTTCGTTTCGCGGATTCGACCGCCGGAAGGTCGATCTCGTCATGATTCATGAGTTCGGCGATTTGTTTGTCCGTCTCTTCGGCCTGTTGCCGGATTGTGCTCACGTCCAAAAATGCTCTCTCTCGCAAGAGTTCCTCCACGCGATCGAAATTGCCCGTTTCCAGGAGTTCGCACAGTTGATGTTCCTTGGCTGCCTTCGTGGGATCTGTGGATATGGAATCCTTCAGCCGATTGACCAGAGTCTTGAGCGGGGCAACGAGGTCTCTCAAATGGCTGTCCAGGTCCTGCATTGCGACCTGGTGCTTATCGAGAACACCGAACAATCCCCGGATAACCGCTTTCCCAAGCCCGCATTCCCCGGCAAGCTGTTCGACCTCCTCATCGGGGACATCGCGGATATTCGCCACGTAACCCCGGCCTGTCGCGGTGCGAATGACACCCTTCCGATGATCTGCCGGTACAGACGGGGATTCGCTGCCGGACGGTTCCGGCTGGGACGTGGGAGTATCCTTTGCCTTCTGAGAGGAATTTCGTTTCGATCGATTCGCGGGAGAAAAAAGGGCTAATATAAGCAGGGCAATCCCCATGGCACCCAATGCCCCGATGGCCATGAAATGCCAGTTCTGGGCGAGGACAGAGAGAAACGCGCCCATAGTTGTTCTCACCCCCAACCGGAGTCACCATGCGAGCGGACACATCAAACGGCTCGACCATCCTGTCGACCCGACACCATTGCATCTATCTGACATTATCCCGCGAAATGGAAAGAAAGCAAATCAATTGCAGAAGAATACCCCAACCGGATTGCCCCATGATATAGTGAACTGAAACCTGCGATTTCCGGAACGGTATACGGCACGAAACAGGAGGAACTCCAATGGACTGGCGAGAGCATATCACGGCCGATCCGGCCGTCTGTCATGGGAAGCCCTGTATCAAGGGAACTCGGATCATGGTTTCTGTCGTACTGGACAATCTGGCTGCTGGGCTGGACCAGAGGGAAATCATCCGCAGTTATCCCACCTTGACGCCCGAATCGATTCAGGCCGCCATTGCCTATGCAGCGGACCACTCGTCCCACGAAATGCCCGCCTGATGGAGAATTTCCTTGAGCAGACTGATGTGTATTTCGCCCGAACTATGAGGATTCGGAATGCGGACCTTCAAGGCATCTTTTTTCATGAACTGATGTTTTCCGCCTGAGATCGGGCCTTCAAATCCAAGTGAGTGAAATTTCTGAATAAGGACCTTTCGGGAAATGGAAGAAGTCGGCATCAGGCCACTTCCTCATGCTTGACCCCGATTTCGATACCCTCAACGGTCGGGATTTCGTCTCCGTCGCGGATCTTGAGAATCAACCATTCTTCGAGCACTTCAATCAATTCGCTGCGGCATTCCTCAACCGTTCGCCCATTCGCCCACACTCCCTGGAATCCTGGGATTTCCGCAAACCACTCCCCATTGTCGAGAGTCTTGTATTTCGCCTCTTTGAGTGCGGCATTCAGGTAATCTTGAATCATCTTGTCGCTCCTGTTCTCAGTATTGGATATCTTACCCTCACGAGGAACCCCCATAATACCCCACCATCGCCTTGACCAATCCCTCTGCGTTGTGGTCTTCCGCCTGGATTTGGACCGGGATACCGAGGGTGTTCATGCGCTTGCTGGTGGCCGGGCCGATGGAGACGAAAATAGAATGCGTTTTGAACTCTTCCAGGCGGTCTTTCCCAGCCCAGTCCGCGAAATTCGTGACCGCAGAGGGGCTGGCGAATAGAATGGCATCCGGCATCCGCTCCCAAGGGCGCATGTCGGGATTTTCCGGGACAACAGCGTAAGCATCCACACGATCGACCACAGCGCCTGCCGCACGAAGCCGGTTCTCCAGATCGCTCGGAGCAAGGCTGGAACAGGGACAGAGAACCCGTTGGCCTGCCAGGCTTTCCCGCTCGTGGAGGGACTGAAACAGGGCATCCGTGCAGAATTGTTCCGGCGTGTGATCGGCAATGACTCCCCGCTCGCGCAAGACTTCCTCCGTTTTCGCTCCTACCGTGGCAATGCGGCATCCTGCAAGGCGACGTGTATCCGCTCCTTCCTGAAAGAGCATGTCGAAAAAGGCATTCACCGCGTTGGTGCTGGTGAACAGTACCCAGTCGTATCTGCTGAGATTCCGGACAGCATCTCGCAGAGGCTCCGGGTCCTCCGGCGGGACAATCCGAATCATCGGCAGAGAAATCACCGAAGCCCCCAGATCAGACAGTGTCCTGCAGAGTTCCGCCGACTGGTCGCTGGCGCGCGTGTTCACAATGGTCTTGCCGAACAGGGGACGACTCTCAAACCAGTTCAAGCGTTCACGAAGCCGAACCACCTCGCCGATAATCACCAGCGCGGGCGGTTTCACACCCGCTTCTTCCACACGTGCAGCGATATTGCCCAGCGTTCCGACCACCGTGCGCTGGTCCGGCAGGGTCCCGTATTGAATCACCGCCGTGGGCGTGGATGCCTCTCTGCCTGAAACGATGAGATTGTGGGCAATGCTCGGAAGATTGTGTATCCCCATAAACAACACGATGGTTCCCGGTGTCTGGGCGATACGCGACCAATCCACCGCCGATTCTCCTTTGGCGGGATCCTCGTGGCCGGTGACAACAATCAGGCAGGAACTCAAGTCGCGCTCGGTCACCGGAATCCCCGCACACGCCGTGACTGCGGTCAGGGCAGTCACACCGGGGACAACCTCGAAGGGAATTCCGTGTTCGGCCAGACAAAGGGCCTCCTCACCGCCACGACCGAACAGGAACGGATCGCCACCTTTCAAGCGAATCACGAAATAGCCCGCCACAGCTTCTCGAATCATGAGTTCATTGATCTCGCTCTGCGGTTTTGCCTGTTGACCGGCGCGTTTGCCGACATAGATTCGGCGGGCCGATTTCGGCGCGACGTTCAGAAGAGAGTCGGAGATCAACGCATCGTAGATCACGACATCACACTGGGCCAGCAATTCGCGTCCTCGGATCGTCAGCAGTCCCGGATCGCCGGGACCGGCACCAACCAACGCCACTTTTCCGGTCAAGATGATTCCTCGGTATGAATTGGCAGTGTTTGCCATGTTTCCGGATGAAGGGTCCGGTCACAGGCATCGAGAATTTCTCTCGCGCCTTCGGCGAGCATCTGTTCGGCCAGGCGAATACCGATGCTTTCCGCCTCGTCGGGATCTCCCGAGAGACACTTGCGAACGGCAGCGGTTCCGTCCAGGCTGAACACGCCGGCATCCAGCGTCAGGCAGCCGTCTTCGACCTGTCCCAGGCAACCGAGAGGGACATGGCATCCGCCGCCAAGTCGCTGCATCAAGGCACGTTCCGCCGTCACCGCCGCACGGGTTTCTCGGCATTCCAGGATTGAGAAGATCCGAGCCGTGTTTTCATCCTCAGCCCGGCCCTGGACGGCGACCGCACCCTGCCCCGGCGCAGGCAGCATAATCCGGCTGTCGAGCACTTCCGTAATTCGAGGCTCCAATCCCAGCCGATGCAGTCCTGCGCACGCCAGGATCGCACCGTCGGGGGGACCGGGAGCGTCAACCTTCTTGAGGCGCGTATCAAGGTTTCCGCGCAAATCAACCAGAGTCAGATCCGAACGATATCGAAGCAACTGCGCCCGACGGCGGACGCTGCTGGTCCCGATGGTGGAATGCGGCTGCAATTCCCTCATCGCTACCCTGCCCCGCGTGATCAGCACATCGAGAGGACAAACCCGCTCACAGATTGCGTGAAGCACCAGTCCGGACGGCATTTGAGTCGGCAGATCTTTCAGGGAGTGGACTGCGACATCAATCTCTCCGTTCAGTAATGCCGTCTCGATTTCCTTCGTGAAAATCCCCTGGGTTCCGAGTTCCGGCAACGGTGTGTTCTGTACCCGGTCACCGGTTGTCTTGATGATACAAATTTCCACACACAGATCGGGATGCGCGCGAATGAGAGATCCACGGACCTGCTCGGTCTGACGCAGGGCCAGGAGACTGCCTCGTGTTCCCATTCGAAGAGGGGCGTTAATCGTCATGAATACCCAGAATATCGCCGATCAGGCGGATCTGCACGACAGAATCATCCTGTTTGGCCGCTTCTTTCAGGTGGAGAATCGGATGCTGAAGGATTTTTCGCATCAGGGATTTTGTGGCCAGATCTACCATTTCATAGTCTTTGCTCTGAAGGGCTGTTCTCAGCGGTTCCATCTCAGCGGCACGGATTTGCTCCAGCATTTTTTGAAGTTCCTCAATGGTTGGAGCCGCGCGATGGGTGCGGAACCACTCCACAAAATTCTCCCGTTCCTCCTGGACAATGGCATATCCCTTGTGGATTTCCTCGTGCCGCTTGCGTCGATTCTCTTCCACAAGATCCTGCAGATCGTCAATGTTATACAAATGAACGTTCGGCAATTGACCGATACGCGGGTCCAAATCCCTGGGAACCCCCAAGTCCATACAGACAAGGGGATTAGATCGGCTGGAAACAACCTTTTCGAGATCGGTTCTGGTCAAGATGTGCGTGTCGGCCATGGTCGCGGAAACAAGAACGTCGGCCTGATTGATCTGTTCCTCTAAATGATCGAATGGAAAAGCCTCGGCTCCCAGTTCCCCGGCCAGTTCTTGGGCACGATGGAACGTGCGGTTGGTGATACGCAGACCGCCGATGCCGCGTTCCGCCAAGTCCCGCGCCACAAGTCGTCCCGTCTCGCCCGTTCCGATCAGCAGCGCGATTTTTTCTTTCAGATCGCCCAGGATTTTCTGAATGAGATCGCAGGCGGAAAAACTCACCGAAAGGCTGCCTTTACTGATATCGGTGGAAGTGCGGACCCGTTTGCTGACCGCGAAGGCGCAGTGCAGAAGGCGGTTCAGGAGCCGCCCGTTGCATCGACAGGAACAGGACATGGAATAGGCATCTTTCACCTGTGAGGCAATCTGCGTTTCCCCCACAACCATCGAGTCCAGCCCTGCACAAACCCGGAACAGATGTTCGACTGCGTCAGCATTTGTGAAGGTATAGATATGCTCCTGTAATTCCTCTATGCGGATATTCTTCTGTTTCGATAGAAACCGCACCGGCAGATCGGTTGAGATACAGCCGTCGCGGAACACTGTGAGGACTTCCGTCCGGTTGCAGGTCGAGAGGATCATGCACTCCTCCACGTCCTCATGTTTTCGCAACTGGAGAAGCGCAGTCTCCTGGTCTTCGGGAGTGAATGCCACCCGCTCGCGCACGGCAATCGGAGCTGTCTTGTGGCTTAATCCGATAAGGACAAGATGCATTGTTTCACTTTCTCTTCCGCCCGGTCTTCCAGCCCCTGGGCAATATCATCCAGCAAATCGAGTTCGACGACTTTCAAATTCGCCTGTCTGCGCATGGCGGGATCATGGGGAAACCGGGTGTGAATCCACTTTCGTATTCGGCCCAGAAAATCCACGTAGGCAGCGTACTCAGGTCCGAACCGATGTTCAAGGACATTCCGAACGTGAGCGGAGAAAGCCGGGCTTTTCCCGCTTGTCGAAACCGAGATGACGAGATCTCCGCGCCGAAGAACGGCGGGAACGGTGAATGTGCACAGTTCGGGACAATCGACCACATTCACGGGGATTCCAAGTCGGCCCGCATCTTCCGCCACCCGTCGATTGACCTCCGGATCGTCCGTTGCAGAAATCGCGAGGACTGCGCCTTCCATGTCGCCGAACTCGTACTGTTTGGTCCACAGTTCCAACGGTGCATCTGCAGCGCACATTTCCAGTTCGGGAATCATCGTCTCGGCAACCACACGCACCTTCGCCCCGGCGGAAAGAAGACCTTCTATCTTGCGCAACGCCACCATTCCTCCACCAACAACGAGGCAGGTTCGACCTGTCAGATTCAATAGGAGAGGATATTGCATCATAATCGGTTGAGATTCCCCTGTATGATGCTTATGTCGATCCCGGACAAGTCTCCGAGTGTTCGCTGTAAAAGAATCCAAGAAACCATATACTATCCTGGCGCGGTCTTTATCATAATCATAATCTCAGACTCTGAATGAGCATAACCAGGCCGATTGACCGAATCCATCGGACCAAGGAGGCCGAAGAACGCTGAAATTCCTTGCATGAAGGTGGGTGAGCCATGTACTTCAGGGTAGGTGAATAATGAAGAATTCATCCGTAGAAATCCATCTGCGAGCGCAGAAAGTGATTCCCGGAGGGGTGAACAGTCCTGTCCGGGCTGGGAAAGCTGTGGGCCGGAGCGTTCCGGTCATCGCGAGCGGCAAAGGGTGTTATGTGACGGATGTGGATGGGAATCAGTATATTGATTTTGTGGGATCCTGGGGCCCTTTGATTTTGGGTCATGCTCACAAGCAGGTTGTGGAAGCTGTTCAGAAAACCGTCAAGAGCGGCCTGAGTTTCGGTCTCCCGACGGAACGGGAGTTGGAACTTGCTGAGATGATCGTCTCAATGGTTCCGTCCATCGAAATGGTTCGCCTGGTGAATTCGGGAACCGAGGCAACCATGAGCGCCGTGCGCCTGGCGAGAGCATTCACGGGCCGCAATAAGATCCTGATCTGCGCTGGCGGGTATCACGGCAATATGGATGCCTTGCTGGCTTCGTCCGGTTCCGGCATGGCTACCCTTTCCATCCCTTCGACACCGGGAATTCCGCCCTCTGTTGTGGAAGATACAATCGTGGTTCCCTACAACAACATCGAGGCAGTAAAGCGAGCCTATGCGGAACATAAGGGGCAGATCGCTGCGCACGTAATCGAGCCGGTAGCAGGCAACATGGGAGTGGTTCCTCCGCAAGAGAGATATCTCTCGGCGTTGCGTGAACTCTCAAGAAAAGAGGGAACCTTGCTCATTTTCGATGAAGTCATGACCGGATTTCGTGTCGCGCTGGGGGGAGCACAGCAGCGGTATGGTGTGCAGCCGGATCTGACCACATTGGGCAAAATTGTCGGCGGTGGAATGCCGGTGGGCGCGTACGGCGGCCGGGCGGAGATCATGTCCCGCATTGCACCGTCCGGGGATGTGTACCAGGCGGGAACGCTCAGCGGCAATCCCCTGGCCACGGCAGCCGGGATCGCTACGCTCTCGCTCCTGAAGACGCCCAAGCTGTACGATGACCTGGAGGAGAAATCCTCCACGTTCGCCGAAGGAATTGCAGCCGCTGCCAAGGAAGCGCGTCTGCCCATGACCTGTAACCGGGTCGGCTCGATGATGACATTTTTCTTCACCGATACGCCGGTTACGGACTTCGAGTCCGCAAAAACCAGCAATACCGCGCTGTTCGGGGCATTCTGGAGGCTGATGTACAAAGAAGGGATTTTGCTGCCGCCCTCGCAATTCGAAGCCGTTTTCGTCAGCACGGCGCATACATTGCCGGTGCTTCAACGGGTAGTGAGAATTGCCGAGGATATTTTTGCCAAGTTGGCGGAAACTCCCGAAAGTCAATTGAATGAGCTGGGAAAAGAAACGAATTGAGCCGTAATTCGTAATTGATTTTATGGCCCGATCCTCCAGATTCCTCCCTGGCTGGTCAGCCCATTGCTCGGGTTGTATGGAACCAGCCAGCAGGCGGTCAGTTGCTCCCGAAATCCATAATCAATGGACGGTCCCACGGAATAGATGTGCCATTGAGCGCCCTTGAATAGATGCTCGAATGGCAATCCCGGCTCCCAGGAGTTGACACCCTCGTTGTACTTTCGGTTCAGAAAGAACATCGCTTTCTGATATTGCTCAGGATTCTGGATTGGAGTCCACCCTTCAAATTTGAATTTGCTGTTGAACGGATCGAACGGGATGGAGGACATGTAGGCCACCGGCGTAGTGAGGTGTTTCCCGGATGAAGCATGATCTTCCCAATTCAACGAAAAATGCACATACAGCCCGGACCGCGCATCGGGCGGGTATTCGTTTGTGTCCAGACGATAGGATTCAATGGCGGTGCTGATGTTTTTCGCATCTGCTTCCACTCGCGCAATCTTAGCGCGAGTCTGCGCGTTCAGGAAATTCGGAACGGCAATCGCTGCCAGAATGCCGATAATCGCCACCACAATCAAAAGTTCAATCAGGGTAAATCCGGACTTCATACGCACTATGGATGCTCCTCATATTCCCCGAGCGACCGAAGGCTTCGGGATCTCCTTTGTGCCGAATATATCAGATCCACAAGTGTAATGGAATAAGAAGACACGATTCTTGCGCATGAAGCGTGGAAATACTCACCACTTGCGCGAAGACCAGGCTTGCGGTATGATATTGAAATGATATCATATCAATATCATCTCTCGGAGGAAAAAAATGACGAACGAGAAACCTTGTGAGGCCATTTCGGGATGGTCAATGCTGGCGGTTACCCTGCTGGCGTATGCCTTTGTCATCTGGCAGTTCATCGCGGGGATCATCGTGGTCCAGGGGCGGGGTGCTCCGACACCCTGGCTGTGGATCCCGGTCCCGCTATTTGCAGCGATTCTGATGACCGTCGGATTCTTTGTGCTTTGGCCCAACGAAGCGGCGGCACTGGTGCTGTTCGG
>JAKPYU010000295.1 GCA_029568995.1 Candidatus Omnitrophota bacterium
GCGTTCATGCGGGAAACGAAAATGGAAGGCAATGCATTCGTCTACCTCCCATGGGCGGGACGGATTCTTCACGATCTGGACGGGAAACTGCGTGTCTTTATGGACACGCGAATCGAGCCGTTTGTTCCGATGGTTTATGACGGACACCTTGCGGTGTTGTTGGAATCGGACCTGACGCCCACGATTCTGAATGAGACGGATATTCTGCTGATGCCGAACTCAATGTTCCGTCCGTCACGGCTTCGTGTCGGCAAAGACTGGATTCGAGTCTGGGCCAGTGTCAACGAGACGATCTATCTCAAGAACAGCGACCAGGGCAAGGCGATGTTTGGGCGGATCTCCGAGTATTACAGCGCCAGGAATGTCCCATTCAACAACAAAACCGGTCTTTCCGTTCTGGACGCGCTTCGGGCGAATTGGGACTGGACTGTGGGGCAGTTGTTCGGGGGATATGAGGGCACGGCAGCGGAGATCAAGCCGCTACTGGACAAGACGGCTGAGAAACTCGACCAAAATGCCGACGAGAATCCCAAGGAAACCGCCGAGGCCTATCTTCAGTTGGGGCGGCAGTTCATGAAAAGTCGGCTGGGGTCCGAGGCGGCGCATTGTTTTTTTGAATCGCTGAAACGGGAATCGTCATCGCTTCAGACGGAGCTGGCGTTTGCGGAGTCGTTGTTTGCCGTGGGCCAGGACAGCTACGCGCTGGACTGCCTCAAGCGCGTTCTCCAGCACAATCCGCAGGCTGTCCCGGCATTGCAGATGTGGCTGAGTTACGCGGCACAATCCACCGCGCAGAAGGAGAAAAGAGAAGATTTGGACGCGGAATTGAGGGAGAATCTATCTCAAGTCATTGATAAGCAAGGACTTACATCCGGTGGGGAACAGGAAATCTTGAGATAAATCTCGTAATTGCTAGACGCATCTAGCGATTTTTTAGGCCAAAAATGGCGAATTTTGAGGCCAAAATCATTAAAATTGAGGATACCCGGCATCTCGCCGCCGCACTATACTTATTCCTGAAGATGAAGGTAGGGATTTTTTGTCCTTGTTACTGGGATTAAGTCAGGGTGCATTCTTATTGGCATGGAAAAAATAACCCAGGGCGCATCTTCGATCGAAAGTCGAGGGTTGCCGTATCTGTTACTTTCTGTGCATTATTGACTCAAACCAGGGAATATCGCGGCGCGGTCTTTGGGAAGGGGCAGGTCCTTCTGGTGTTTTACAGGATGCTTTGCTTTACAGGTGATTCACCTAACAGAACCCCGGTTCAGTCTCCCATACTGAACCGGGTATTTTTTTGACAGTGTCCCGGAGCCTCTTTGTGAGATTCCTGAACGGCTCCGCAAGGATGCGGGATATAACTTCTATAGCAGTCTACGAAGCATCCCCTCCGTCCCAAGGGAACTCCTCAATAAGTGAAGCGATGTTGACGAAGGTCCGCAGTTCGCTTACCTTGCCTTGTTGACAACTCGCGGTCACGAACGGGCGCGGACTTAAGACGTCTTATCATCACGGGGTGCAGCCATGTCAGAGGATCGAACGGTTTTCCACTCCGAGTCACTTCGTCAGGCAGCGCATATCGCGGCGGTTCTTCCGGCGTTTCTGCTGCGTTTTCTGCCGGTTCCCTGGGCTTTTCTCCTGGTATTTTTCCTGGTGATTCACAACCTGCTGTTGTTGCCGCGCTATGCGCCGGGACTGATTCGTCCCGGCGAGAGTCGTCTGGGAGGTGTGTTCCTTTATCCTTTGGCGATTGCCGTGCTGGTTTTACTCTATCCGACACAGTTCGAAATCGTTGTGGGGGTTTGGGCGCTCGTGGCTGTCGGCGACGGTCTTTCCACGATCATCGGGCGATGGCAGCCAATTTCGGCATTGCCGTGGAATCCGGCAAAGAGCGTCGGCGGATCGTTGGCCTTTATTGCGTTCGGCACACTGGCCTGCTGTATTCTGATGGTCTGGACAGTGCCTGGGCTTGGAGACAGCCCGCGCATTCTTCTGATCTGCCTTGTTTGTGCGATTATCGCGGCGTTGGCGGAGAGCCTGCCTGTTCGCATTGATGACAACCTGCTTGTTCCTTTTACCGCTGCGCCCTGCCTGGCGATTCTGCTTACATCGTCCATCGAGACAGGCGAGTGGACGTTGACCGCATGGACTCTTGTCTCGGCGATTGGATTGAATATCGCCGTTGCCGTGGCAGCGTATTTGCTACGTCTGGTCAATCGGAACGGAGCGTGCGGCGGTGCGGTAATCGGGATATTCGTGTACATCCTTGGCGGTCCGGCCGCTTATGTGTTGCTGCTGGCTGTGTTGATTCTCGATCCCCTGCTTGAGCGATTCGGGATTTCCAGCGGTTCATCGGAGGCCATTCTCAGGCAGGATGAAGTGTGGCGTGGCAGCAAGTACGCGGTTACGCATTTTGCGGTTGCCCTCCTGATGGCGTTGTTGTGGATTTGCACGGATGGGATCGATCCGCTTCTTCGCCTGATGTACCTGGCGGCGCTGGCTGTTGTGCTGTCAGAGACGGTCATCCAGGAGTTGAGCGCCGTCGTGGACCGGTTTTCGTTTTTCCGTGTGGATGAAGGTTCTTCTGCGACACCGGGACTGTCTCCGGGGCGAGGCGTTTTGCCGGTGGGCGGAACGGTGCTTCTTGTGGGGTGTGCCTGGCTGATGGGGTTCTGCGAGGCGTCATTGACACCCGCTGTGATTGTCGGTGCAACCCTGGGGTCCTGGAGTAAATCCTGGGTGCAGATCCAGGCGGAGAAGGAGGAGTTGACTCTCGACCGCGAATGGCTGAGCTTCATTGCTACGTGGATCGGCGCGATTGCCACAGCCATTCTTGCGTATCTGTTGGGAGGACCCTGGCAGGCATGAATGTTCCATCCGAGGATCTGGAGAGGGTGAGACAGGCCCTGGAGGAAGCGACATCGGTGTTTGTCATCACCGGGGCCGGCATATCCGCTGAAAGCGGAGTGCCGACGTTCCGAACCCTCGGCGGAATCTGGCAGCAAGTCGATCCCATGAAGGTGGCCACGCCGGAGGCGTTCGCAGCAGATCCTGAAAGAGTCTGGGAGTTCTACAACGACCGTCGGGTGCATTTGAAGCAGTGCGCCGTGAATCCGGGGCATGAAGCGCTTGCCCGGCTGGAGCGCCGGAAGGAGAATATGCTGATCCTTACGCAGAATGTGGACAGCCTTCACGAGGATGCAGGCTCCGAACGCGTGATTCATATTCATGGGTCGATCTGGGAAGTGCGGTGCACGGGGTGCCGAAAGGTGACGATCAATCGGGCAACACCGATCCTGGAACTGCCACCGCACTGTAGTTGCGGGGCGATGCTGCGACCGAATGTGGTCTGGTTCGGGGAGACGATTTCTCCCATTCAGTGCACGTTGGTGGAACGGTTTCTGGAACAGCATTCCCCCCAGGTGACTCTTGTCATCGGCACGGAAGCGAGTTTCGGCTATATTGTATCGTGGGCGCTGGAAACGAAGCGGTCCGACTCCCTGTTGGTCGAGATCAATCCCGGAGTGACGGATCTCTCCGGAACAGCAGACGTTTGTCTTCGAGGTCCCTCGGGGGAAATCCTGCCGAGGCTTATTTCCTTACGGTGATTGTTCATGGCATTCAAGCCGGAAAAGATCAAGCTCCGAAGGGGGGATTACCGCAAACGGCGGTCTTCCTTTCCGTTTACAACTTTCTTTTTCCTTGTGCTGATTCTCGGCGGGTATCTTCTGTACCGGCACGTCCCGGAATTACCGGAGATTGAGGACAATCCACCAGCTCCTGCCCAAAAGCTGGTTCTAATGGGATTCGAGGGAGCCGATCCAAACCTGATCGATCGATATTGGAGCGATCTGCCGCATCTGCGCGCTCTGGCGGAGAAAGGCTATCGTGGGACAATCGCCTCAACGGTTCCGCCGGAAGGCCCGGTTACGTGGGCTTCTATTGCCGTGGGAGCCGGACCGGAGATTCACGGCATATTCGATTCTTTTCGCCGTCCTGCCGGAACCTATTCCGTTTCTCGGGAATTGCTGACAAGGAAGGAGGACGCGAAATACTGGTTCCGGCGTTTCCAGATCCGTCCGCCGAAATACTTCTCAACCATTCACGGAAAGCCACTCTGGCAGATTCTTTCCGAGAACGATGTCCCCGCTGTTTTGCTGCGAGTTCCCGGAACCTTTCCTCCTCCCAGAGGACATACGCTGACTGTCCTGTCCGGATTCGGTGTACCGGATCTTTCAGAAGAATCGACCGCTTTTCATCACTTTTCGACGCGTTATGAAGGGGAAGTACAAAGGACTGCTTCAGGTGGAAGACTGATTCCGCTCAAGAAGGAGCAGGATCGGTATGTGGGTACGGTATTCGGCCCGCCTGACCCGGTTGTGCAGAATCAAATCAATGAGCTGAGGCAGAGACGAATCGGTGTCTGTCTGAAGCGCCTCAACGCCGAGTTGGTTTTCTGGATGCGGGACCGACTATCCGACGCGATGGCCGTCGACCGGGACCGATTCCTGGAAACGTTGTGTTCGCTGAGAGCGGAACTGCTGAACGGATCAAGGGAATTACAGAGCAAGTATCTGTCGGATGCCAATCGGCTGATCAAGGTTCTTGTGTTGCCCGGATCCCCCGAAGGAAATTCACTCCTGGACGAAGCGCAACATACTCCCCAGGCAAAATTTCGTACTCTGATCGACGAGTCTCGAAAGGAAGAGGAGGAGCTGGCGACACGTCTCCGCGCATTGGAGCAGTCTTCCGGTATCGCCCCGCTAATTGCTCTGCCGATTTCTTTTCGGATTGTGGATGAGAACATGGCGGTGGTTCATCTGGCTGGAGGCATGGAGACCCTGAGTCTGCGGCAATGGACCGACTGGTATCCGATCACGTTCTCCGACGGTTCCCTGGCCGGGATTCAGGGGATCACCCGTTTCTATTTGCAGTCTATCGGGCCGGAATTCGAGGTGTACATGCAGCCGATCGGTCTTTCGCCCCAGGACCCGTACATCCCGATTTCGCATCCCAGGAAGTTCTCACGAGACCTAACGGAAATACCGGAAATAGGCCTGTTCAAAGCGCGGGGATCGATAGAAGAATGCGACGGATTCACGGACGGTGTTCTGGATGAAAAGATTTTTCTTGAGGATCTTCTTGAGACGGATCGTGAACTGGAGAGGATCGCACTTCAGACCTTGACCAACCGGCAATGGGATTTCTTCTTCGCGGTGTTTCCGGGTCCGGGCCGAGTTACCGAGCTGATGGCTCGAACAGTCGATCCGATGCATCCGGGGTTCGATCCACGGCAAACCGGGGACCCGATTCGGCAAATGTACGTGCGCATGGATGAAATCGTCGGGAATATACTGAGGCGATATGGGGAGGATAAAGACATGGCGATTGTTGTTTTCTCGGATCATGGCGTTCTCTCATTTCGGTATCGTGTGAATCTCAATGCCTGGCTGGTGAAACAGGGGTATATGAGTCTCAAGACGAGTGAGAATGGGGAACAGATTGTGGACTGGGCAAACACGAAAGCGTATTCGTTCGGTACGGGCCAGATCTATCTCAATTTGCGGGGCCGCGAACCGGGAGGAATCGTGGAGGCTTCCGATTCGGAGGCGCTTTGCGGGGAAATCTGTGAGAATCTCATGCGGCTGACCGATGATCGCGAAGGATTCTTTGGAATGCCGGTGGTGCGGGAGGTCCGTCCGGTTCACGGGCCGGACAAAGACGATTCTACCGGGATATCCGGAGGAGATGCCCCCGATCTCCAAGTCAGTTTCGAGGCGTACTATGGATCGACCTTGGAGAAGGATCTACGTTCGATCCCGCAAGACGTGATCGAGGATAACAATCAGGTCTGGTCGGGTGGATATCGCAGCAATGATCCCGGTTTGGTTCCGGGGATTCTGTTCTGTAATCGACCTGTCAGCGCCGGGGAGCCTTCACTGATCGATCTGGCTCCCACCGCATTGACCTATTTTGGCTTGTCCGTTCCACAGGAGATGCAGGGGAAGAGTCTCTTGTCGGTTTCGAATCCGAGCGGTCCGTGAGATATCCGGAAGCGAAGACCCTCACCCCAAAACTCTCCGTAGAAGACCCTCACCCCGGCCCTCCCTGTGAATGGGGAGGGAGAAAACCTCCCCCCGTTTACGGGGGGATTGAGGGGGGTAATCCTCAATCGGCAATCCTCAATCGAGAGGGGGGGCAGAAAATTCCGATTCTATCCTTCCGGTCCCGGATAGGATCTTTCTAACTCTATCTCAATCAAGTAATTAGGTTATTTTCTGCGTCTGGCACGGAACATGCTTCCACAAGGCTTGAGGTCCAGGGATTATCGGAGAGAGCGGAACGGTCCGCAGCTGTTTTCAGGGAACTGAGGTAAGGATGATGAAGAAGACCATACGCATACTTGTTGCGGAACCGATCCCGGATATTCAGGACCTCTACCGCATTATTCTGGATCCCGTGGCCGATGTCATTGAGTTTGCGCGGGACATTCCGGAAGCGCTCACCCTGGTGGAGAAGTGCTCCTATGATGTGGTCTTCCTGGATGTCGGGGTGCCGGACCTGGACGGCCTGGAGGGAGCCGAGATCCTGAATGAAATCCATCCCGAATTGCCGGTGGTTGTGACCAGCTCGATCAAACTTCCGGTGCGACTGGCAGCGTTCCTGATGGCCCATCCGAAGAACTACCTGGTGCAAAAGCCCTTTGATATCCGTGAGATGCGTGAGCTCGTCCGCCTGGCGTGCTGCTCCGAGGCCTCCCCGGAAGATCTGGTCCTTTCCATGCGGTCCCGCGAGATCGATTCCTTCCTGAAGGCAATCTAGCCTGCCGAGATTCCTCACATTCGTTCGGAATGACAATAGGCTTATCGTTTCACTGCGTTGTCTTGAACGACCGGACGGCTTATGGTAGTTTGATTTTCCTGAAGTAAGGGGGCCTGTAGCTCAGCTGTGGTTAGAGCGTCCGCCTGATAAGCGGGAGGTCAGAGGTTCAACTCCTCTCAGGCCCATTTTTGTTTTGTGAATTGAATCGAAACTTCCACCCGGGAGACTCCGGGGATAATAGTGAGCTCCATAGAAGAACGGGTTGCAGATACTGGGGCTGTAGTTCAGCTGGGAGAACGCCGCCCTTGCAAGGCGGAGGTCACCGGTTCGAACCCGGTCAGCTCCATCGTTCAACCAGAGGTCAGGGGGTGGCTTCTTCTTCCTCGCTTTCCTCTTTTTCGTCGACGATTCCCCGCGTGCGTTGATAGATCCGTACGCACTGGGCGGAGATTTCATAAAGGAGAAGAAGTGGGATGGCGCACATTGTCTGGCTGACGGGATCCGGCGGAGTAATCACGGCGGCCACGACGAATATCCCCACAATCACATAAGGCCGCCATTTTTTCAGATGCCGGTATCGAATCAGGCCAACAAAGGCCAGCAGCAGAATGACAACCGGCTCCTCAAAAACCACACCGAACGCAAGCATGATGTGGAGCGAGTTGGTGAAATACCTGTCTGTTGACCAGAATCCCGGAATGTCCGGAGTCGAAAAGCTGCCGAAAAAATAGACCATGATGGGAAGCACAAAGAAATAGGCGAATAATCCTCCTGTCACAAAACAGAACCAGGCGGAGATCACAGTCGGGAAAATGAAACGTTTTTCCTTCTTGTAGAGACCCGGTGCGATAAACCGCCAAGCCTGATAGAACAGGATAGGGAATGCCAAAAAAATCCCGCCGACGATGGCGAGTTTGATTCGTACCATGAATCCCTCAAAGGGGCTATGGTAAGTCAAAACATTGGTGTATCCACGGGCGGCTTTGGGGGATATCGATGCGGAAGAATCCGTTGGGAGAGCAGTCTGTGTTTCCGTTTTCGGGAGATCTGTCTGCTCTGTGGACGAATCGCTGTCCTTGCCTCCGAAGAAATGCGGTTTGATCGTATCGATGAAACGATCCAGGTGGGGAGCGATCTTATCCTTGATATTCATGATCGGCTGCCGTTCATTCCCGATTCCCCAGTCGAACGGTTTGATCATCACATTGAAGAGTGTCCCGCTGAAGCAGAGACAAAAAATAGTTGCGAGACCGAAACCGAGCAACGACTTGATAAGCCGTTCGCGCAGCTCCTCCAGGTGCTCGAGAAAGGTCATTGCGCCGCCGAGTTCTTCCTCTTCTTCTTCAGGCGGCTCCTCGCGATGGGGTGGCAGTTTCGGCAGGGCCATGAACGTGATTCCCAATTCTTCTTTGTTCCCCTCCTCAAGACTGGGGAGGGCGTAGGGTGGGGGTGATCCGACCGGTGAATTCAACCCCCTCTATGTCTCCCCCTTCGACAGGCTCAGGACAACGCCCAATCTTGGGGGAGAAGGCTTCAGATTGAATCGCAGCTCTGTAGGAAGCTTCAATCCATCGGATCTTCCTCTCTGGGATATCCGTCCGGTTTGCTTTCCTCTTTTTCTTCCTGTTTCGATTCCTCAGAAACTGAGGTCTCTGTGGATTGTTGGTTTTGAGTCGATGTTCCCTCCGTGGTTCCTTCGGGCCTGTTGGGCAAAGCCGGAGGACTGAAACGCCGGGGTGGCTTTCGGGGTGGCGTGTAATCCATGTCATCGAAGTTGAGATGATTCTGGATTTCGCGGGAGGCATCTCGAAACATGCGCATCCCTTTGCCCACCTGTTTTCCGATTTCGGGCAACCGTTTCGGCCCGAATACAATAAGGGCCACGGCGAAAATCACCAACCATTCCCAACCACCGGGCATCATGAACATCGAGAATTAACCTCATTTTGGCTGTCCTGCATAAGGTTGCCATTCCGTCACTCGATCCGCAATGACGGTCGTGCAAAGACAGACCAGGAAAGAAAAGGAAACTCTCGTATAATACCTGTGTTCTCCCAGCTATACACGGGTCTTGGCAGATGCGGAGCTGCGGATTGTCGGTGATACACCGGCATCTTGCCGGAGGTTCTTGCGTCAATCGCGCATCATGGTGAAGATGTTCCAGACGGCTGCTCCCATCACACCCGCCACCAACGGGATGGTCAGGGCGATCTCTCCGCCGGTCAAAATCAAACCGAGCAGACAAAAACTGAAAATGAACAGGAGAAGAAATCCCTCCAGAGGCTCATCGGACTTAATGAGATGAAGGCCGGGAACGACATAGTTGACAAAATCATTGCTGTCGTCGTCGGCCCGCCGTTTATGCCTTTGCACGAGCGGTTTCACAACGGGGAAAACGGCCGGGACCGATTCGGGTGCGGATTGTTCTCCGGGTGTTTCTTCCCCATTTGGAATCGGAATCTTTGTCTCTTCGAAGAATTCGCTGGTATCGGTCAGGACGTTCAGCTGTGAATTGACCTCCGACAGGCGGACATTGATCCGTTCGCCATGGCGGACAAAGATCGCCGTACTGACATCCGCGCGCGCCCATTCCGGCCTGATATCTCTCACGACATCCTTGATGGACAATTCCATGGGTTCCTGGACAGCCTTGGGAATCATGGAAACTCCGGCATTGTTTGCCAGGCGGTTTGCAAGAGCCACGAGGCCTGCCGTCAGACGATTTTCGGCTTTCTCCAGGGATTGATGGTGCAGCGCGATGGATTCGATCACGGGGTCCGGCAGTCCCAGCAAAGCGGCATAGGTTCCTCCCACTTCGGCATGATCGCATCCGAGCACTTCTCGTTCCGTTGCCACCAGGGACCGCTTGGTGGCGGACTGTCGACTCAGGATGGCCTGGTAGGTCTGAGGCATGAGACTGACCAGAGCGTATATACCGATATCGTGCAATGCACCGGCGACAAAAGCCTGGAAGGAATCGACCTTGGCGGGATTGGTTTCCGTGACGATCAATCGAATGATGATGCCGGTCAGGACGGAATGCCGAACCAGTTCCAGCATGTCCAGCAACGCAATCCGCTTGAATCGGGCACGGTCATAGGTATCGGTCAGAGCGACCAGGACAGCCAGGTCGAGCAGGCGCGGCGTGGAAAGCAGGCTTCCTGCCCGACTCACGGATTTGACTTTGCCGGGAATCGGCACGCTGGGACTGTTGATGAGATGGATCAATCGAGCGTTGATCTTCTCGTCGCTTTCGATGATCTCACCGAGATCGGACCATCGGACCAGATCCTCGCGGGTGATGGAGGCCAGTTTCTGAAACGCTTCGGGGAATCTCGGCAGCTTGTTTCGCAGAGCCTTTTTGATATCCTCCGGAAGGCCGAGATCGGCGTGCAGTGCGCTGCCTTGCGAGATGGCTTCCATCAGCCCGGTTGACAACACATGCTCGTCCAGGTTCTCAATCCCGCTGCTCATGGGAGGCGATTCCGACGAGGCGGAGTCCTGGGTTGTCATCGGGATTCCCATCTCCGGAGGCTGTGGGTCGTTTGTTGAGGAGGCCATTCTACAGTCGTTTCACCGTCTCGAAGGAATCGAATCTCCTGAAAGGGCAACCATGGCAGCAACGAATCCAAAATCTTCCCGCTGCTGCTTCAATCCCCGTGCGCCTTTTCCCCGCCTGCGGCCCACGTGTAGTATAAACCAGTAAATCACGGCGTCAAACGTGCGGAGATCATGGAAAAACACTATTCGGGTTTCGCGACCATTCTGGGCCGTCCCAATGTCGGCAAGTCTACGTTGCTGAATGCGCTCCTGGGACGGAAGATCTCCGTGGTTACCCCCACCGCACAGACCACCCGGAACCGCATCCTCGGAATATACGACGATGAATCCTGCCAGATTGTGTTTCAGGATACGCCGGGATTCCTGGTTCCACGGGATGCTATGCACGAGTTCATGGTGGATGAGGTCCGGCGCGCACTGGAAGGGACCGATGTGGTTTTATTCATGGTGGATGCCGCGCAGGGAATCGGCAAGCGGGAACAGGAACTCTGCGCGTTTGTGAACGTGGCCTGTGGGCCGCAGACCGAAAATGCGGGGATCCCCATTTTTTTGATCGCCAATAAGATGGACCTGGTTCATCCCTCGGAAGTGCAGACTTGCCTGGAGGAAATCCGGTCTCTCCCATTCGAGCGATCCGTGGAACTGATCACACTATCCGCCCTTCACCAGACTGGCGTCTCCGATGTGCTTCAGGCGGTGAAGTCCGCTCTGCCGGAAGGGCCGAAATACTATGATCCCGATGTATTGACCGACCGGACAGAACGGTTCCTGGTGGAGGAACTGATTCGGGAACAGGCGTTTCTTCGGGTGAAAGAGGAGATCCCTCATGCCATCGCGGTTCATGTGGAAGAGATGCTGGATGCGCCGGATCGCAAGAAAGTCTCCATCAGCGCGAATCTGATTGTCGAACGCGAAAGCCAGCGGGGGATTCTGATTGGGAAGGGAGGCTCGATGGTGAAGGCGATCGGTCAGGACGCGCGGAAACAGATCGAAGAGCTTCTCGGCAGGCCGGTCTTTCTTGAACTCCGTGTGAAGGTTGTCGAGAAATGGCGCAAGGAGCAGCGCGCGTTGAAGGAGCTGGGGTATCACAGGCGTTGAGACAGGCATAGAAACAAACAGGCACGGAGGCCTGTCCCACCTGCCTGGTGTTCGCCAGTAGGCCAGGCGTCTCTGCCTGGCGCGCGCCCCTACGGTTGCAGGTATTTCGGGCCGAGCCAGAAATACACGGCTGCTGCGATAGCGAGCACAACCAGAATCCAAAACCATACACCGATCCCCTTTTTGCGCGGGGTGGATTTCAGGTACTGGTCTGTGGGAAAGGCATCTGCCCATTTATCCCGGAACTCATCCGTGCTTCCCACACCGAGCTGGTTCATCGGTTCGGGTTCCTCTTCTTCTTCGACAGGCGGGGATGGCTCTTCCTCCGGTTCCGGCTCCGGTTCCATGGGCTTGGCCGGCCTTGCATCGGAAGGCGCACGCGCTTCCACCTCCTCCAGATCGCCCCAGACCATTTTGGTCCGGGAGTGGTTCGGATCGATCTTAAGGGCCTCCTGGTAGTAATACTTCGCCCCCGGGAAATCGCCGAGCGAGCTGTGACAGGTCCCAACAAAGAACAGAATATCCGGATTCCTGGGGTCCGCCTCCAATGCCTTCTTGAAGATATCCAGAGCCTCGGCGAAGTTCCCTTCTTGCGCCAGTTCTTTTCCCTGCTGTACAAGATCCATGGTCGGCTGCCTCGCGGAAATAAAGATTTTGATCTAGTTTAGACCATTCGCACTGCATTTGTCATCAAGACCGGCAGGAATTCGGCTAAAATCCATACAAAACTCGGATTGGGAAACCTTTGACGATGAATCAGATCTCCCGCACGGGTCGGCCTGTCGGTCCGCTCAGTCTGGCGGTCCTTAACGTGCTCGTCTTCCTGGGCACGGGCTTATGGTATACGGGCGGGAGAGTTGCTGCACCTCTGGACGATACGGCCATTCATCTGCAATACGCAGAGCAGATCGCGCACGGGCAATACTACCGCTACCACGACGGCGATCCGATGACCTCCGGTGCGACCAGTTGGCTGTATGCGCATCTCCTGGCGGTTTTCGCGTTTGTGGGAATTCACGGTTCCGTGCTGATGGCATTCTCCATCCTGTTGGGGGGGTGTCTGTTCTGTGCGGTGGTTTATTACGCAGGGGATCTGGGATCGGGAAGCCGGAATCGAGTCGCGCTCCTGCTTGCGACAAGCGGCCCGTTGCTCTGGGCGTTTTTGTCCGGAATGGAAATCGCGCTGATAGCGGCGGTCATGATTGCGCTGCTGCTGTTCTATGAAATGGAGAATCGAGGAAACGGCCATTTCCGGTTGACCGTGGCGGCGATGGTTGTACTGGCGCTTGTGCGTCCCGAAGGTTCCTTTCTGGCGGCGGTGTCGGTGCTTTTTGTTGCTGTTCGGATGTGTGACCGGGACCGGGATTTGCGGCGGGTGTTTCTGAGAGTCCTGCTGCCGGTGGGTGCGGCGATTGTCTGGCCGAACTTGTGGACGCGCCTCTCGACGGGCGACTGGTCCTCCAACGGGATGATCGCCAAATCTGTCTTTCATGAACCCGTCATGACATCGGGCGAGAAACTGGCCGAATTCAGTGAGAACATTCGGGGTGTTTTCCGATGGTTTGCCGGTGTACCGGAGTACGGAACCTGGCCCGGTGAATATCTTCCCCCGGCCGCCCTGGTTCTTGCCGTCGTGGGAGTGTTTGCGGCGATTCGATCCGGGCAGGATCGGAATTGGCGGCGGCTGCTTTCCGGGGGAGTTCTGGCGACACTTTTTGTGATCGTGGCGGCGCTCAGTGTCGCCACGTTGAGCGTATGGAGCCTGCACAATTATCGTTATCTGTTGCCGGTGTTGCCGGTTGTTCTCGTGTTTCTGGGGGTGGGGATTGAGGAAATCGCACGGTGGGGGAGCGCCGGGAAAGCCGTATCGCGGGCGCTGTTTGTCCTGATTCTCCTGACGCAGATCTGTGCCCTCCCATTATGGTTGTCGCGGTACGGGAGGAACTGCGGATCGATCGCCGCGAAACAGGAACAGATGGCGCAATGGATCGCCGGGCATACCGATCCCCAGGCGACGGTCGCTCTCAACGACGCCGGGATCCTGGCCATGTTCTCGAAACGCCATACTTTCGATCTGGTGGGTCTGATGAACAATCAGACCACGATCCCGTACCGGATGGGGGAAGGTGCGCTGTACGAATACCTGACAACTCTCCCGGAGGAAGAGCGGTTTCAATATTACGCGGTTTTTCCGGAATGGTTTGAGTTATTTCTGACTTTTGATGTGCTGGGAGAGCCAGTCGTGCGATTCCCGGACCCGTTCGAGCCGACCTTTGAGAAAGTGCTCTATCGTGCGGCATGGAGAACGAGAGACATTGATACACTGCCTCGTGCGTCGGCATTGACACGACCGGATTGGGAATTGATCGACCGCCTGGATGTCGGCGATCTGGAAAGCGAGCGTGCCCATGAGTATGTCTGTGAGCCGAGAGACCGTTTCCCCGACAATCCGGTTCCTTTCCGAAGGAATTTTGGATACCACGAGGAAATCGAACAGATGTTTCCCGATGAGAAAGACCGGGACCTGATTCCCCGATTGGCGCGGGAGGGGCTTCTGGAACGGTTTGACATCCTCGATAGCGGACGGAGACACAACGGGAGTGAGCGGTTTATCGTTCGGGGATTGCGAGCGGGAGCGGATCTCGCTGTGGGACTTCGGACCTGCCAGGATGAAGCTGTCCATGACCGATTCGAATACCAGATGGCGGTATATGCCGGAGAGAAATATGCGGGAACCTGGACCATTGAGGGAACACCCTGGAACTGGTATGAACGCTGGCTGGTGATTCCGGGCCACCTGGTGACCGGGCCGGAATTGGAGATCCGGTTGAGCGTCATCCCAACCTCCACGGACCCCTGTTATGCGTCCTATTTTTATTGGTTTCTCCAGCCGCCCGTGACCAGCCTCCCCTGAAGAGGTGTGTTTCCAATCCGTCAATCAAATGATCCTTAAAACAAAACACGCCCACCGTTCCGGGCGAGCGTGTGAGACTGTTCGGATTTCAGGAAGAATCAGCGCTGTACCTTCCAATACGGATTTTCGGCTTTCTTCTTTCTCTTGTCGAAAAGGTCGGCGGCTTTCTTGGCACAGTCGCCGCAGAACCAGGTCCGCTGCCCGGTTACCTCTCCGTCCTCATTCACAACATCGAGCATCTGCCAGTTGGATGCGTGCAATGCCGTGCTGACAAGACGTTCGACCTGCTGAGCCGGCAGTTTCTTTTGGGAAGCCCCGGCTTTCAGCTTGAAAGTGAACTGTTTCTTGCACTCATAACACCAGACCGGAGCGCTGATCTCCTGTCTTTCAGAGCCATTTTCGTTCATCTTAGGTACCTGACCCCCGATTGGATGCGCAACGATTTAAGCATTCATGTTCCCTGATCGCAAGTCCCCTGAAAATCCGGGTCCAGGAAGACCCGGAAAAGGAGACGGGAGCCAAGGCTCCGACGAATCTGCAATCTGCTCATCTTCCCCAAAATCCGCCGGGAGCGCAATCCCACTATGTACACCGCTTTGGGGAACGACTTTCTTTGTTCTTCCTGTGGTGGTTTTCAGTCTATCTTCTCTGCATGGGACCAGAAAATCAGCCACTTGCCGTCGGATTCTCTCAGTCGGTGATCCAGGAGGAACCGGCCCTCTCCATCCGGACCGGTCAGTTTGGAACTGATCCGGACAAGCCCGATGTTTTCCTGCATGGTGATTTGCATATCTTCCAGCGGGATTTCGATCTTGAGATCCGGCGATTCCTTTGTCCGTTCCGCGAACTGGCGCAATTCAGCCAAGTCCGACCCATCCGAGTAGCGGTAATCCGGTGCGTAGCAGGCACATATCCGGTTCACATCCTTCGCCTCCCAGGCGGCCTTGAATTCCTGCATGGCGGCAGTGACTTGTTCCTCAGGCGTGGGGCCTTTAACCTGAACACCCGCACACCCGACCATAATCAACAAGGCGATGGCGATCATCCCGGTGGTATAGACGGATCGAAGCATCTTGTCCTCCTGTGGCTTTTTGCGCGATTCCGGCGATTGTACTGAATCGTGTCACCACGCGAAAGCCTGTTCCGCCCCGGTGCATGAACCGAGGCTTCCGGGCAATCGGCCTGTCCGTTAAACTGCCGGTCCCTTTTGCAGGGAATGAATGCGCCTGTAAGATCATCCGAAATCGAAAGACTCTTGGAGGCCCGAATATGAACACGAAAGATTTTAGTGACAACGGCAAGATCTTGTATCTGATCGAACGTATCGATGCCGGAACGACCGGAGCGGTAGACCAGGCTTTGCGAGACCTCTGTTCGTCCGGGGCGAAAGTGGTTGTCTGCAACATGGAAGGGACCGAATATGTTTCCAGCGCCGGACTTCGCACGTTCCTGGTTCATGCGAAAAACATGAAGAAAGCCGGTGGAGAATTGCGGTTCTGCGGCCTGAAACCCTATGTGCACGAGATCTTCGAAATCGCAGGCCTGACCAGCATCCTGTCCGTGTTTGAAACCGAACAGGCGGCAATCGGCAGTTGAAATACACTATCGCGGAGAAGACGACCATGAAAACAGCCATAGCGGACATTCTATTAAAATATCTTGAAGCAGAGGGTGTGGAATACGTATTCGGCATTCCGGGGACCACGTTTGTTCCGTTGCTTGCGGCGTTCAACCGGAATCCGGCGGTCAAACCGATTCTCACGAAACACGAGGAAGGGGCCGCGTTCATGGCGGACGGATATGCCCGCGTGAAAGGAACCCTGGGGGCCTGTATGTCCACCTCCGGGCCTGGCGCGACCAACCTCGTTACGGGCGTGGCAAATGCCTACATGGACCACGTGCCGATGCTGGTGATTACCGGCCAGGTGGAAACCACCTCGTACGGCAAGGGCACGTTCCAGGATTCCACTCGTGAGGGTATCGACTCTGTGAAAATGTTTGAGCCGATCACGCAGCACTCCTCGATGATTATCTCCAAACAAAAGGCGGCGGAGGACATTCGCGAGGCGCTTCGAAGAGCCATGGCCGGAAAGAAAGGCCCGGTGCACCTCAGCATTCCCAAGGACGTCCAGATGGGGGAGGTGGAATTCGAGGGCGTTTCCACGTCCATGTACCGTGTCAAACCGGAGTATTTCGACCGTCGCCTGGTGATTGAGGCGGCGGAACAGCTGGTCAGGGCGGAATGCCCCGCGATCCTGATCGGTTCGGGCGCGGTTTCCTCGGGAGCCTGCGATGAGATCCGGGAATTGGCGGAAATGCTGAATATCCCGGTTGCGACCACTCCGAGAGCCAAGGGTGCTTTCCCGGAAGATCACCCCCTGGCGCTGGGTGTGCTGGGGCTTTGCGGCTCGCCCCTGGCAGAGAAGTTTATCAAGTCCGACCACATTGATGTGCTCCTCGTGATCGGCTCCAGCCTGAATCAGCTGACCACCTTGTCGTGGGATGTGCGAATTGTCCCCTCCAAGTGCATGATCCACGTCAACATCGACCCCACCGAGATCGGCAAGAACTATGCGACCCAAGTTCCGCTGGTCGGCGACGCCAAAACCATCATCAGCGAGGTCTCCTTCCGGGTTCTGCGCTACCTGGCAAAGGAAGAAGACCGATGCGCAAAGAGACAGGAGTTCTTCGAAGAATTCAAAAAGGATATTCCGTGGTGCCTGGAACCTGAAAAGATGGATTCCGACCATGTCCCGATGAAGCCGCAGCGGCTGGTGAAAGAATTGCAGGAAGCGCTTCCGGAAGATGCCATTCTGTTCATCGACACGGGGAATTCGATTGCCTGGGGGCTGCATTACATGAAGTTCCGAAAGCCGGATTCGCTGATTACTCCCATGGGAATGCTTTCAATGGGACACGGAGTCTGCGCAGCGGTGGGCGGGAAACTGGCGGCGGGAGATCGCCCCGTGGTTTCCCTGCTTGGGGATGGCTGCTTCATGATGAACGGCATGGAAATCGCGACGGCGGTCAATTACGACGTGCCGGTGGTCTGGATTGTGGCGAACAACTCCAAATTGGGATTGGTGCATGATTTGCAGACATTCACCCTGGGCAAAAACAATGTGATCACGCGATTCAAAGAAGTCAGAGTTGCGGATATGGCGAGGGGAATGGGAGCGGAGGCCTGGCGGATCGAGAAACCGGGCGAACTGAAGGCACTCCTGCCGAAGGCGATTGCGCTGAAGAAACCGGCGGTGATCGAGTGCATGATCGACCCGAACGAGGTCCCGCCGCTCGCTCCGTTCATCGAAGGCGT
>JAKPYU010000307.1 GCA_029568995.1 Candidatus Omnitrophota bacterium
CGATATCATCTGGCAGTGATTGTATATGAGAAGATGTGGGGTCTGCTGCTGCGTCATCCGGGCCTGGTTTCCAGCGTGCGGGTTATCGTGATTGATGAGCTGCAATACATCGCGGATCCGGATCGCGGCCCGGACCTGGAGCTCTTATTGACGCGGTTGAGGAGTGTCAAGGAGATCCGGTTCCTGGGACTTTCGGCGGTTTCCAGTTCGGAGATCCTGGCACAGTGGCTGGGATGCCGCTCGGTGGTGGAAACTGCTCGGCCGGTGGAACTGCGCCAGGGCGTGCTGTGCGGGAACCGGTTCCTGTATCGGGAACATAATTCCGGGCGGGAAGGGGAAGAACATTTTCCTTTGCCGGAAGTCGACAATGAAAGCGTCCTGATGCTGGAGGCTGCAAAGCATTTCGCCGCACAGGGGGAGAGCAGCATCCTGTTCTGGCCGTCCCGGAAGGTGTGCTATGAGGCCGCGCATCGCCTGGCTGCCATGGGGCTTCCGAAAGAGATTGACAAGGTTCCGTCCGTTCTGACGGACTTGCCGAACGGGCGGATGCGTCAATCCCTCCTGGATCTTGCCCCGTATCGAATCGGTGTGCATACGTCCGATCTTTCCCCGGAAGAACGTGCTGCGGTGGAACAACTGGCTTTTGACGGAACCATTCGGATTCTCTGCGCCACCTCCACACTGGCCGAGGGAATCAATCTTCCCGCGCAAAATGTTCTGGCTCACCCGCTCTCGTACCGCGCTCCCCTGCCGGACCAGGCGCCGGAAATTCAGAAACTGGAACCGCAACGGTTCCTGAACATGATCGGAAGGGCCGGGCGACTTGGATTGGCTTCCTTTGGGAGAGGCATGGTTGTCACAACCCTGGAAGGAGATATCGACGGCTTCCTGGATCGATACCTGAGCCGACGGACCTACGAGCTGACTTCGCAACTCCCCCAACGTCCGTTACGGGACATCCTGATGGAGCGAGTGGCTTCGAGTGAGGCGACCACGGTTTCCGCCGTGACCGATTGGCTTCAAGAAACTTTCGCGGGCCGAGAACGGGCCTGGC
>JAKPYU010000309.1 GCA_029568995.1 Candidatus Omnitrophota bacterium
TCCAGGCCCATGGGATGCCGAAACGATGCATTGAGCGCGGGGCCGTTGTCACCGGAATAACCGTAAGTCCGATTGCCCGCAATGGTCGAAATCATCCCCGAAACATTGACTATTCGGATGATGTTGTTATCCGTATCGGCGATATAGAGATTCCCATTATGATCTGTAACAATAGCGCTCGGTTTGTTCAGCTGCGCGGTTTTGGCGGAACCACCGTCGCCGGAATAGCCCGACGTGCCGTTACCGGCAACCGTACTGATAATCCCTGCCTGGTTGACCTTGCGGATCGCGTGATTAAATGTGTCCGCGATGTACAGATTCCCGGAGGAATCGACGTGTATCCCGAATGGCGTATTCAATGTGGCCTGAGTAGCCGGTCCGCCATCGCCGGAATAGTCTTCCGCTCCGGTACCGACGATTGTCGTGATGATCCCGGAGAGATTGACTTTGCGGATGCGTGCATTACCGGAATCGGAAATATAGATACAACCTGTAGCGTCGACAGCGACATCATAGGGAAAGGACAGAGTGGATTGAATCGCCGGGCCACCGTCCCCGGAGAAGGAATCCTGTCCATTTCCCGCGATCGTATAGACTTTCATATCCGGAATCTGGAGGTAGGTTGCCTCAAGCCGGGCTGTTCCACCGTCCGTGACTGCTATAGTCTGCGTCGCTGGTGTTTCCCAACCGCTGATGGTACGGAACTCCACAAAGTAGTCGCCGACCGGAAGCCGCGTCTCCGTTTCGCCGCTGTTCAGCCAGGATTCGGTTCCGACCCGCCTCCATTGCCCGCCGGCTGTTGCCGCCGGTTGAGGAAGAATCGTCACGGTAAGTGAGCCGAAACCGGAAGGAGGTTCTTTCGGGATTTCATAGTCGATTCGCTTAATGAGAGGTAGAGCGGTTCGATCGCCCGCATAATCGAATGTATTTCCGTGATTCGCATAGTCCCTCCCATCAACAGTCCAATGCCCGATACCGGAATTGGTGACCGGATGGAGACTGTCTCCATTGATCTGGGAAATATCCCGAATGGCGAAGTGGATGACAGTCCCGGCGGTAAGGCGATTGAGGTCTTGGGTACTCGAAAGGGTAAACGGTGCCCATACGGAATTGTAATAGGGTGACCACTTTTGAAATTTGCCATCCGTTCGCTCGTTAATGCCGAACCGTGAATCCGCGAGGATATGAACGGGCGTGGCGTCATTCCAGGTCGAATTCGTGATGGGATCGAACGCGTAGCGTACCTCGTATGTCGAGTAGCTGTATTGGTTGTTTTTGTACTTATCCATAAAGCCGATTTCGAAGGTTCGGCTTGCGGGAAACCAGGTCACGGCGGGGGAACAAATCGTCTCGCTATTCTGAGGTTCGGAATCCGTTCGAAACTCGACTTCATCATACCAGACACTGTAAGGTATCTGTCCGATTCCGGCATGAGGTTTGAACGTGATGTACCAGCGATACCAACTATTGAAATAGGCTATCCCCATGTCGCGAAGACTGGAACTCGGATAGGGATACAGAGAGGCGCTTGACCAGGCATTGTTGTGCTGTGGATGGGCATCGGCGAGCACATGGGTCCAGCCGCCCCCCTGGTTGCAGATCTCGTGATACCAGTGGCCGCCCGTGCCGTTGAATGGGCCGAGATGCATCGTGATTTCAGGCCGGTTCTTTGAACCGCCCGTGCCGTTTGTCAAGGTCGCTGGAGCGAAATAGTACATACTGAGTCTATTGGCTCCTTGTGCTTCCGGTAATGGAATCGGGCTGGAGCTGGGACTGTTGTTCGCGAAATAGAGGTATGGATGTCCCACGACCACGCCTTGGGCTACCGGATCGTTCCCGGCGTTCTGATAGGATAAGAACTGCTCTTTTGTGGTAACGGGCAGTCCAAAGGTTCCGCTTTCGTTGATTCCCCCGGTAACGGTATATCGAAGGCTATTACCTTGAACCGCCACCAGATCGTCGATCTCGAGATACCCGTAGGTCGAGAATCCCATGTGGGAAGAGTTGTAGGTGTTTAAATAGAGATAGAAAAAGTTGCGGATGTTCCCATTCGGACTTGCATATCCTACCGACTTTCGCCATCCCGCCCAGTCATAATTCGTCATCGGATAGGTTGTGTCCGGGTGAATACCGGCTGTCGTGTAAATCCAGTCGGCGCTGTCGCCGGGGGAGTCATTCGGTCCGGTCGGGGGCAGGTCATCAAACGTGGCGTATACGGCGGAGGAAACAAGTGGATCGGCCGCGAGAGAGGAACCGTCCGATGCATTCACGCATAAGGAGGCCCAACAGGTCAGCCAAATACAAAATAGGAACAGCTTGGATGGGAACTTCGAGGTCATGACGGTCCCTTTCTCTCGGAAACGGCAGTCTTCTTGAATCGGACAGGGAATACGCATGGATGAGATGACCGAACATCCATCATCATTCAATCCTCAGAGATGACGGGAAATGGCGTGTTCATCAAAAATCAACTTGGCGATGAAATGAAGACCTTGTGGAGAGAAAGCCAGAGATGTGGTCATTCTGTGATGCAAAACCGTCTCTCCGCCTCGATTCTATCAGCAGAATCAATATCCGACAGCGTCTGCCTGGAGACATTCAAAAACCTGCCGGATTCCTGATATTTCAGCCAACGGAAGATACGCAATCTTCCTGTTTCTTTCGAGCCTCCCTCCAGCAGGGCCGGTGATGGGGGTGAAGAAAGCGCGCTTCCGGCCCTTTTTTGCCAGAGACGCCTGACCCACTGGTGGGGCAGACCCCCGTGCCTGTCTATGGGCGAGCTTTCTTAGGAAGAGCCGCCCGGAATCTGCGAAGGGCCGCGACGTGGCGATCTCCGTCTCGGTCTCTTCCGATCAGAAGGCACTTTCTTATGTAAAAATCCGTGACATTGCTTGTCTGATCCTGAACAGAACCCCTTGATAAACTATAACTCATTCCAACGATAATGCAAGTAAAAATGACATAATAACAAAATATATTACATAATTTCAGGATCACGCTCAATATTAACGCAAACCCGGTGCCAAGGCGAGGATATTTTGTGACAATGCGTAAAGGTATATCTCTCCTAAGAACCGGCGGAGCCGAAGAATTCTTCAGTTATCCGTCATGAGTTCATGTTGATTCTGATCGGCGCATGGCAGGACTGGCTTGTCCGACCAAATACAGGCTGATGGCAAGTGATTCCGATCTCCTCCATGAAAAGGGAATGTTATGCCCTGACAGGGAATGCGAGGGGTAAGGAGATTCACGGCTTATTCCGAAGCATGGATTGTTCCCGCTGTGGAGGGTTATTTTGCGCCTGTTTCGGGCGGCGCGGCCTCTTGCAAGGCCTTCTTCAGGGTTTCTCTTAATTTTTTGGCGAAAATCTCTTCGGAGAATGGCTTGGCGATGAAGTTGTTTGCCCCGGCGGCAAGCGCCTCGATGACATTCTCCCGGTCACTCTTCTGGGTGACCATGATAATGGGAACCTTCTCTCCAATCTCCCGAATTGCCTTCACAGCCTCCAGTCCGTTCATCTCAGGCATGTTCCAGTCCATGAAAACAACATCAATCCCTCCTTGCATGACCTTCTGGACGGCCTCTCGTCCGTCGGAGACCTCGTCGAGGCTCTGAATCCCTGTGCCGCGCAGAAACCGCGTCAAAATATGACGCATTGAACTGGAGTCATCCGCCACAAGCACTTTCAACGAATCGTAAGGGATTTTTACATCCTCGGTGGAGACGGTGCTTTCCGCCTGGACGGACGGCATCGGTTGCACGTCGGCGCGATTCAGTGTCTCCTGGATCTTCGTGGAAAGGACGGCGATCGTGAACGGCTTGATGATATAATCGTTGGCCCCGGTCACCAGGGCCTCAACGACTTTGGATTTGTCGCTTTCCGTGGTCGCCATGATGATGGGAACTCGATTGCCTTTCGCGCGGATCTCGCGAACCGCATCGATTCCCTTCATTCCGGGCATGTTCCAATCCATCAGGACCAGGTCATACGGAGTTGTCCGAATTCTCTGAAGCGCTTCCAGGCCGTCCCTGGCCTCATCGACCTCCCGGATACCCAGGCGTCTAAGCATATCGGTCAGAATCCGACGCATGGCGCCGGAATCGTCCGTGATCAAGACTCTGACCGCTGCAAGATCCATGGGGAAAGCCCTCTCCTTTCTCCGGATTTCCGGCTTGCTCGATCGGAAAGAAACGATCCCTTGAGGCATGTCCCACGCTGTGCACATTTCCACAAATGCTGCATTTTCACAAGATCACCTTTCCTCTGATCGAAGATGGTCGGAGATTTCCTGTTCTCCTGATGAGGGAGAACAACACGCTGGAATACAGCAGGTGGAAATCGTGGAATGGCGATTCAGTGCGGAAGAATACTGGGAAGAGACAGACTTCCGATTCCAATGTCGCCGGAGCTTCGCAACCCATTGGACGGTTCGTACCGTGTGGCCTGGAGAAGGGCTGGTTGACGAACTGCGATTCCCAATCCTGAATCGATCCGATCCGGCCCCAGGCTGGTCAGTGCGAACGCTCGTTTCGGCTGCCACGGCGGAACCAGAAAATGTGCATAATCGAAATACGAATACCCGACCAGATCGGGGACTGCCGACAGATCCAACGCGATGGAGGATTTGATTCTACGGACGGCCTCCACGCTGAAACCATCCACCAATTGATCGGAATCGCTGGGCAAGTAAGTCCCGACCAAAGGCTGCAGTACGAGCCTTGCGTCATAGTTGGTGATGAGCGAAACGGGGGGATCGGTTGAACCGACGGGGTAACGGCCTGTGTCGAGGGCGAACGCTTCGACACCGTCTCGCAGAATGCGCAGATCGGCCACGGTTTGAGCGACTTTCGCGCGCACAAGAAGGTCTTGCACGGTCGGCAGGGCAATCGCGGCCAGAATCCCGACACAGGTCATGCTGACCATCAATTCGGTCAAAGTGAAGCCGGAACGGTTTGAATGCAGGTTCATTCTCTCAGACCGACATTCCAAGCCTTGGATGGATCGACCCCCGCATGGGTACAAATAGACTGGCCTGAATTCGGATGGATATCCATACTCTATAACGCAAGAGAGGCATGGACTATTTTCCTTTTTCGGTAAACTGAAACAAGACTGACGGCATTCTTTGCAATAGAGACTGCGTATGGAGAACGACACGGTGGCAGGATTTCCGCCTGTGGCGGATCCCCAAGAGGACCATTCCGATCTGGTCAGACGTGCCCAGGCGGGGGATCGCTCTGCCTTCGGTTCCCTTGTAGAGTGGTATGGCGGTCAGGCCTTCGCCACCGCTTACGCGATTCTGCGGGATCGGCAGGAAGCGGAGGACGCCGTGCAAGAGGCCTTTATCAAGGCATACCGATATCTTGAGGGTCTGAACGATCCGCTTCGGTTCGGTCCCTGGCTCCGGTCCATTGTCCGCCAGGAGTGCTGTGGATTGCTCCGCCGTCTGCGCCGGAAGGTTGCACTCCTCTCAGACCTCACACGGGAACGGTCTCTTCCTGATTCAATCCCTCGGTCGGCCTCCATCGGATCGGAGATCTATCGGAGAGAGATTTGGGATTGTTGCCTGTCCGGCTTGACGGAGAAAGCGCGTGAAATTGTCATACTTCATTACACAGAAGGATTCTCTTGCGAACAAATCGCAGGGATGATGAATATCAGTGAAGGAACGGTGAAAAGCCACCTTTTCAAGGCACGCCGAAAAATCGAGATCCGTCTGGGAAAAATGGGCGTGCGATCCGTGGACGATATCTGAAGATGCAGAGCGATAAAGGAAATACCACGATGTTGAGATTATTTCGATCCGAACCCGCCGACAATCCCGCAACAGACCGGATTCTGAAAACGCTCGGCGAATCGGCTCGTCCCGACCTGGCAAGGCTCCGGCGTGGCGTGGAACGGGGGCTGTTAACCACTCGGACGGAAGAATCAGCGAGACCGAGACTTGGGCTGCGCTGGGTCTGGGGAACTGCCGTCGCCTGCTGTCTCGCTGCCGTCGTCTTATGGGGGCCGTGGAAATCCTCCCATCCGGCGATTGTCCTTTTGACGGTTGGGGATGAGATCTCCACTGAACAGGGTCCGATTGCCCAATTGGCCAAGCTGCGCTATGGATCGACCATCCAAAGCGGCCAGGGATCCATGGCGGCGCTCCTGCTGTCGGATTTGTCGAGTCTCCGAATGAATGAGTCCACTTCACTGAGACTGGACAACCGGCGTGATATCAACTTAATTGCGGGAAAGATATTCGCGGAGGTCAGTAAAACGACGGGAGGAAAGGATTCTTTCCGTGTGAAAGCCGGAGATGTCACCGTCACCGTCCTGGGGACCAGGTTTGAGGTCGCCAGCTCAGGCAGTGAGGTGAACGTTTCGGTCGAGGCAGGCCGTGTGAAAGTGGAATCGGGAGGGAGTGCCGTGGAGTTGGGTACGGGCGAGACCGTGCAAGTCCGGAACGGAACTCTGGGAGCGCGCGCCCGGGTTGACCGCCTGAAAATCGCGGAGTGGCGAATCCCGCTCTCGGATGCCGAAAAGAGCAACCCGGTATTCATCGACCTGATGCGGCAGAATTTCCCCAGCCGCTCCCTGGATAGTTACAAGGATAATCCGTGATGATTCGCTCTGTTGCGGCGCTGGTTGTTCTCTGGTTGCTTGTTCCCCTGCCAATCCGGAGTGCGCCACGTGTCGCCGATTCGTTCTCCCTGGAATCCGTTCTGCCGACCGGCATGTTGAGAAGCGGCATAGCCGCCGGTCTCGACGGAATCCTTCTCTGCGAATTTGACCGGGGACGGATCTTGCAGGTTTCCCGGTCGAGATCTTTGCAGATTCTGGCAACCGATCTTCCCACTCCGGTTGATGTGGAGTTTGTGGATGGAGATCTTTGGGTATTGCTTGAGGACCCCGGTACGCTGGTTGCAGTCCACCTCACATCGGGCGAACAAGAAATCATTGCGGAAGGTCTGGAAAGACCAACGGCTTTTGTTTCGGACAAGAACGGTCACGTCTATGTGGTGGAATATGGGACAGGCGTCCTGCTGGCCATTAATCTGCAGACCGGAGAGCAAATGACTCTCCGTGACGACCTGGAAGGCCCCGCTGATATTGCTTTGCTTCCTGGTGGAGACCTGATGGTCACGGAACAGCAGGGATTGGATTTCCGAGGGGGCAGGATCACGCGCCTTACCCCGGACGGCGCGGTTCTAGCCCATATTAAGCTGGTCGACGCGACCGGAATCGCGGTCAGCCCCAACGGCACGATCTATGCCACAACGTTCCTGATGGAGAATGTCCCACCTCCCGATGGCTGGGGGGGGATTGTGGCCATTCGGGACGAGTGGATTCGACCCGTTGTCTCCGGTCTCATCGGTCCGACCAGCCTTGCGGTCCTGCCCGATGGGCGACTGGGGGTGATTGAACAAAGCACCGATTCCGTTTTCCTGGTGGATGAAGCCGGAATCCGAACACCTCTGGTACGGGGAATCTCCACACCTCTGGGGCTTGGCGCATTCACTGACGGAGCCATTGCCGTGCTTCAGGACCTTCCTCCAGGGCAAGTGTCGCTGATCGACCCGGACCGAGTCGGTTCCGTTGTTGAGCCGATCTGGACACTCCAGAGTTCTTTTCCCACATTTCCTCCTCAACTGACCGTAGGAGGGGACGGACTGATTTACCTGTACGAGCCGCTTGCGAGCATGCTCCATGTTCTTTGTCGTTCCGGGGAAGAGGAGACCCCGTTCCTGTCTCCCCCCTGCGAATTCCTTGCGACAGACCCGGTTGGAGGCGTAGCCCTGCTGACAAGAGGAGAGGGAACAGCCCAAGTGATTCGAGCCAGTCTTCAACAAGGGATCTCGTCCCCACAGACGATTCCGGCTCAGAACGTCGTCGGATTTTTCATCCGTTCGGACGGAACCCCCGTAGTTGTAGAAGATCAGATGCTACCGCCCGGTCCGATGCCTTCCACGACCAGACCTGAGTCTGCTCGATCCGTCGAATATGAGGACATGACTGAAGGAGGGCGGTACCTGGTTGCACCGGGAGCCGAGGACAGAATCTGGATGGCGGCCCAGGGGGGAAAGAGCGTTTTTCTCCGGGAAGGAGAAATCCTCTCCCCCGTTGTGGATGGAATCGGCGAAATCACCTGCCTGGCCGCCGATGCCCATAACGGTCTTCTGATCGGGACAGCCAGGGGCGGATTGTATCGACTTACCGCCCGGACGCCGGTTGCAGACTGGCTTCTGCGCTGATCCCACCGCCTGCAAAATGGCTGTCACATTTCATCGTCATCATGCTCCGTTGCCGAGAGTGTCTTGTGATGGTCATGGTGTTCGCCCAGGACCATCTTCTTCCGCTCAGTGGCTTCTCGTATCAGGCGCTCCTCCTGCGCATCGGCTCTCTTCTTCATCACGTGTCGAACCGTGAGGTTGACGGCGAGGCACAAGAAGATCCCGACGGTTCCCGCCAGACTGATGGTCTTGGCAAATGTCGCCGTGGCCAACGCCGCGAGGCACGCGGACAGGAACCACCCGAAAATAACCCAGATGGTTCTTCCCAATTTCAAA
>JAKPYU010000316.1 GCA_029568995.1 Candidatus Omnitrophota bacterium
CTCTTCCAGCGTCGTGCCCATGTCTATGACCGAGAGGAGGTTGTACCGCAGATGAAGATCCCCGTTAGAGGGATTGACGAACCAATCAGGCAGAGCGTCGGATATGTTGTCGATAAATATTCCCGTCGCTCCGTCGCGAACTCCGAGGGCTCGGTTCGTTAAATTATTGACGATTTGCGCGTTTGTCGTATCCGGGAATCGAATTTCGATCGCATTCTGGTAATCGGACAGCAGAAGAATGGTATTGTTGTAGATATGAACGTCCGGGGCGCTTTCCGCCGCGATGCCGACATCGGCGTATCCTTCGAGGTTATCATGGAAAACCATATTGTTTCGGATGATCCCGCGGACGTGCCCGCGATCCCCTAACCCAAACCCAATGCCGCGATCGCAGTTGATGATGGTGTTCCTTTCCGCCAAAGTGTCGCGGGAATCGCTCCAGAAATGGATCGCGTACTCCGCCGGTTGAAATTCCGGGCTTCGGATGTTTCTGAATACGCAATCCCGTACGATCCAGTTTCTCGCATTGTGAGCGTCCACGCCTCCAATATACCATTGCGGACCCAACGGGGCCGTGTATTCGAACAGACAGTTCTCGATAAGGCCATCCCGCGCGACGTTTTCGGTATGGCCCGGATCGTAGGATACCTTCAGCATTTGCTCGCCGGTATCGCGAATGATGCAGTTGGCCAAAAGAAACCCGATGTTCCCCAGCTCTCCCTGGACCTGTACCGCGTGCGTGAGCGCCTTTTGAAGCGTGAGATTTTTTATCGACACGAAATCGGCGCGAACTAAGAAAATCTGATTCGTTCCCTCATACATACTTTTTCCTTGCAAGAGGGTTTCGGAGGCAGATCCTGCCCCTTCGACCTTTACCCCTTCCACATCCAGAAGGATGGCGTTATCGACCAGATAAACGCCTTTTTCAAGGAGGATTCGTTTCGGACCTCCTACCCGCGCATGATCGATCGCGTTCCGAAGCGCTTCGACGGAAGAAACGACGACGGAGGATTCCGGGAGCGCCGAGAGCGTGCTAAAGTCCCACACGGGGCCGGTGGCTAGAAGCTCTTCCTCGTCGTAAAGCTGGATTTTCCAGTAATAGGCCGTATTAGGCCGCAATGGGGTATCCGGTTGCCATAAAGTGGCCTGATACCCCTGTTCCACGACGGTTTCGAGGGGAAGATGGTCGTCCAGAAAGATCGTGTAATAGAAAGACCTGGACTGCATCTCAAGGGGGACACGCGACGGAAGGATTTCCCACGATAACGCGGTATTCGTGGCAATCTGCGTCGCGTGATTTGCAGGAAACACAGCGTGTATGAGCCAAGGCCCTTCTAAGAGAGGAAGGGCGGGAGTCGAGCAATTGGCGAAGAGAACGGGGAAACAAAGAATCAGGAACAGCGCACGGAACAT
>JAKPYU010000318.1 GCA_029568995.1 Candidatus Omnitrophota bacterium
ATCGCAAAGAAGCGGCCCAGGTTCGTCCGGAAGGGGAATTATGTCGGCACCTACAACGCCCAGGAAACCGAGGAAGGCCGGTTCATCCTGTCCATCATGGACCAGATCAGGACGAAGGGGTACGCAGAAGCCCTGCCGTTGCCGTCAGGAACGCCGATCCGCCTTGAGTGCTGGTTCTGGATGCCTGTTCCGAAATCGTGGTCCAAAAAGGCAACCAGGGCCGTCATGGAGGATATGGCAATGGTTCCCCATGTCAAGACGCCCGACTGTGACAACTTGCTGAAGTTCGTCAAAGACTGCCTGAACGGTCAGGCATGGCGGGACGATTGCCAGGTGGTCTATGAGGCCGCCGGTAAGTTCTACGGGAAATATCCGGAGACGTACATCATTGTCCGTGTCTGGGAATGACCGACCAATTGAGGAGGGAGGAGGGGGCGTGAAAGAACGAGGCATCATCTTTTCGGGTCGGATCGAATTCAGGAGAGCGGGGTGATGACGCGAGCAATGCACAGACCATGTTTCGAAAATCCGGATTGCGAATGCCAATTGTCCCGATATTCCGAGCATTCCGATCCGGTATGTGGTTGGATCGAGCGGGGCGGGAAGTGGGAGAACTGCAAGAGCGGGAAATTGAATCCAGCATATCCGGAATGGAGGCGGCTATATTTTACGGTTCCGTGCGACAAGTGCCATGGGACAGGAAGGGTTAGGAGGGCGGGGTGATTGAACCCCTATGGTGGTTAACGAGGGATGGCGACGATTATGCGAGAGAATTGTTCGAAAAGCACTACTCCAGAATCCGCTACGCCGACGGCAGAAAGCCCAAAAAGATTGTCGGCCCCGGAGCATACATCTTGCTGCGAACGTGGGAAGCAGACGCCATTTTCGCATGGAGACGGTTCGTTGATGACTGCATCGACCCCAGGACAGGAGAGCGGCAACGGGGAGTCAACTGTGCAATCTTTAGGAACGAGAGTCGACACCAGAGCTCTGCCCTTGTTCGC
>JAKPYU010000319.1 GCA_029568995.1 Candidatus Omnitrophota bacterium
ACAAGGACGGGAACAAGCGTACCACAACGGAGATAGTAGCGTCGTCTATGCATATACTTGAGGGGAAGAAGTCGTCGTCGGGTGAGCCGAAGCGTGGCGAGGCTCCCGTAAACGAAGAAGACGTTCCGTTCTGACGGGGGACACGATGGACCATTGGCCCGACATAGACAGGTGCAAGCGGTTAAAAAAGGCCAAGTATCCGCAGGGCAAAACGATGTTCAACTACGTTTGCGTTGGGGAGTCGTGGATACTGGATCTTACGAAAAAGGGAGACGGCCTACAGCGATGCGCCGCTCCCCTTGCGGACGAACTTACAGAGGAGATCATGAAAATGATCCCCGTCCCGTCCGGCGACTGCGCGGGGGATTCCATGCTGATCGTTCACGTTTTTGAGGACGGTTGCCGGGTCGTCGTTCCGACGCAGACCCTGAAAAGGATCGAGGCGGGTGCCGACACGCTGCCGAACGCCCTTGCGGACCTGTGGCTGTGGCTTCGGGGGAGGAAGTAATGACCCACTGGCGGATCGAATTCAGGAGGGCGGGTTATGACCAACGCCATGCATAGGCCATGTTTTGAGGACCAGGATCTCGAATGCCAGCTCTCCCGGTACTCCGAACATTCCGATCCGGTCTGCTCATGGATCGAGCGGGGCGGGAAGTGGGAGAACTGCAAGAGCGGGAAATTGAATCCAGCATATCCGGAATGGAGGCGGCTACAGGACACGATAATCTGTGACAAATGCCACGGGACGGGAAGGGTCAGGAGGGCGGGGTGACTACACCCCTCTGGTGGTTAACGAGGGACGGTGACGATTATGCGAGAGAATTGTTTGAAAAGCATTACTCCAGAATACGCTACGCCGACGGCAGAAAGTCCAAAAAGATTGTCGGCCCCGGAGAATATATCTTGCTGCGGACGTGGGAAGCAGACGCCATTTTCGCATGGAGACGGTTCGTTGATGACTGCATCGACCCCAGGACAGGAGAGCGGCAACGGGGAGTCAACTGTGCAATCTTTAGGAACGAGAGTCGACACCAGAGCTCTGCCCTTGTTCGC
>JAKPYU010000320.1 GCA_029568995.1 Candidatus Omnitrophota bacterium
ACGGACACGGGAAGACTGCTGCGATGACCTGGTTCTGTCGCGCAAGTTGACCACGCCAGATGCATACTGTGAGACCCTGCTGCGTGCCGCCGCTGAGCTGTCGGCCCCGATGCCTCTGGGTGCGGTGCTGGGATTCGCGGAGCGACTTCACCCGCTGGCGAACCGCCTGCGCCGGATCATGGACGGAACAATTCGGCGGTCGCCGAGGCTGTCGTTTGTGGGATTGTTAGCCGTGGTAGTAGTGGCAATTTTCCTGCTTCCGGGCTTGCCGAGTGCGGAGCGGGAAGAGGAGAAGACAAGGGCGGAAAAGGCGACGGTGGAAAATGAGGCGGTTGGGCAAGATGTGATTCTCTCTTCCGAGATTGTCCCCAATTCTCCTTTGCGTGGCCCTTCGGGAGAGTCCATCTATGGACTGGGCGAACTCCGTTCGGTGGCTTACTCTCCCGACGGCAAGTCCATCGCGACCTGCGGTGGGCTTGGAGCGGTCCTGTGGGATGTCGAGACAAATCGGCCTGTGCGGGCGTATTTCGGGCATACGGAACACATGTATAGTGTGCGATTCTCGCCCGATGGAACCAGGATACTCACCGCGGACGGGGACAAGACCGTAAGACTGTGGGATGTGAAAACGGGCGCTGTGATTCGGTCATTCGGCGGACATGAAAAAGCGATCACGTGCGCTGTGTTCTCTCCCGACGGCAGGAGGATTGTTACCACCGGCGGGGATGGTTTGGCAAAGGTCTGGGATGCGGAGACCGGTGCGGAGATCTGCACATTGTCGGGTCACAAAGCCGGTGTTTTCTCTGTGGCATTCTCGCCCGATGGGAAGAAGGTACTCACCGGAAGCGAGGACAACACGGCTAAGATGTGGGATGCGGAAACAGGTTCCGAGATTCACACACTTGCCGGTCATAAACTATACAGCCATGCGCGTAACGTAATATCGGTGGCATTTTCGCCCGACGGGACAAAAGTCTTGACGAGAGGCGCAGACGGTACGGCGAAGATATGGGACGCGGGGAAAGGATTGGAGATTCGCACATTTGGATCGGATTATGAGGAGGAAATGCGTGTCGGCTTTTTCATCGAGTTCTCGCCGAATGGGAAAATGATTCTGAGTACGGGCAGCGGGATCAGGGCCGCATTGTGGGATGCGGAATCCGGGGCACAGATTCGGAAATTCGGCAATCCGGGATCGCAGTCGAATTCCGCCGTGTTCTCACCGGACGGCACAAAAGTCCTGGCCGTAAATGAGAACATGGATGTGGATCTGTGGGATGTGGAGACCGGAGGGAAGGTTCAAACATTCACAGGGCACACGTCGCGGGTGGATTGTGCGTCGCTCTCGCCGGATGGGACTAGAATTGTGACGTCCAGCGGAATTCTTTGGGATGTGAGAACCGGCAAGGAACAAATGCGCATATTCCCTCCGGAACGGTTCCGAGGGATCGGCGGAAGTGCTGCCGCGTTCTCTCGCGATGGGAAGGAAGTCCTGATCGGGAGAAAGAGCGCGATATGGAGTATGGCAATCGGCGAGGAACTTCCGGGACGCCCCTCGCAGACATTCACGGGAAATTACCTGGGATTATCACCGGATGGAATGCCGATCATAACAGATGGTCACATGATTGAACTGATTAAGGAGACCGGGGAGATGGAAAGGTTCTCCGGGCATACCGATGCTGTATTGTCCGCAGCATTTTCGTCGGATGGAACAAAAATGGTCACGGGAAGCCGGGATAAGACGGCGAGACTGTGGGATGTGGAGACGGGATCGCAGATTCGGGCATTCCAGGGACATGAAGATTCTGTGGATGCTGTGGCGCTTTCGCCGGATGGGACGAAGGTCCTGACCGGGAGCCAGGATAAGACAGCAAGACTGTGGGATGCGGAGACCGGACAGGAAATCGAACGATTCGAGAGGCACACAAGAAGGGTGTCTACTGTGGCGTTTTCGCCGGATGGCACAGCGTATCTGACGGGAAGTATAGACGGGACGGTGATGTTGATGCGCCCGGGAAGAGAACCTGCGTCATTTCCCCATGGCGGGATGGTGAGTTCTGTCGCATTCACGCCCGACGGAACAAAGATACTGACCACATCCCTCGACGGCACAACGCGAATCTGGGATCTGGGGGATTCGGCTCAGGTCTCCGCCGCAACGCCCGAAGTGGAATCCGCAACAGCAGACCATTCATCGCGCACTTCAGAGCGAGGGACGGAAAAGGGTGTTGCAGAGAGTGAAGCGGTCAGGAGTCAGGTAACTCCATCCTCAAACGTTGCCGCATTTTCTTCCTTGCGTGGTCCTTCCGGGGAGTCGATCTTCGGATTGGGGGAATTATTGTCGGCTGCCTACTCTCCCGACGGCAAGTACATCGCGACTTGTGGGGGACTTGGTGCGTTCCTGTGGGATGTGGAGTCGAATCGGCTCATTCGTGCTTTCCTGGGACATACGAAAGAGGTTTATTCTGTAGATTTCTCGCCTGACGGAACGAAAATTGTTACGGGAAGTAATGACAAAACCGCGAGGATATGGAACACGGAAACAGGGGATTTGATTCGGACTTTTGCCGGACACACAAAAGGCGTTCGTGCTGCCGTATTCTCGCCGGATGGCAAGAAAGTAGTGACGGGGAGTTGGGATGCTGCGAAGTTATGGGACTCGGAAACGGGCGCGGAGATACGCACTTTCTCAAGTCCCCAATCCGGTGTCTCTGACGTGGCATTCTCGCCGGATGGAAAGAAGGTGCTGGCGGGAGACACAGGGAATGCGGCAAGAATATGGGACACCGAAACAGGATCGGAGATTCGCACATTCACGGGTCATGGGGATCAGGTGAGATCCGTCGCGTTTTCGCCCGATGGGACGAAAGTATTAACGGGAAGCAAAGATGGCGCGGCGAAGATATGGGACGCGGAGACGGGATTGGAGATCCGCACATTCGCCGGGCACAAGAGCGATGTGTATTCGGTGGCCATGTCGCCGGACGGGAAAAAGGTTCTGACAGGGGGCCGTGGCAACATCGCCGCATTGTGGGATACGGAATCGGGCACACAGATTCGGACTTACGGAGAACCGGGATCGACGGCGACTTCCGTTACGTTCTCGCCGGACGGAACAAGAGTCCTGGCGGCAGGCGGGGATATGAACGCCCATGTATGGAATACGGAAACCGGCGAAGAGATTCAAACCCTTACGGGACACACCTCGCCCCTGTTCTCTACGGCGCTTTCGCCGGATGGGACAAAGATTGTGACGTCCAGCGGGATGCTGTGGGATTTGACTACCGGCAAAGCGGTTCAAACCTTCAGCCCGCGACAGATAGCCGAGTGCATCTTGGCCGCCTTTCTGCCTGATGGGGCAAAGGTCTTAATGGGATTCTCCGACAGCGCGGTATTCCTGGATGCGGAAACCGGAACGGAAATTCGAAGATTCAAGAAGATTACATTCACGGAGAATATCATGGCGTTGTCGCCGGATGGGAGGAGAATCCTGACGGGAAGTCAGTGGACAGCGAAGTTGTGGGATGTTGGGACCGGTGAGGAGATTCGAACTTTCTCCGGGCACACGGCTAAGGTGTGGTCTCTGGCATTTTCGCCGGATGGAACCAGGGTATTGACAGGCGCTCGCGATAACACGGCGAGACTGTGGGATGTCGAAACGGGAGCGCAGATACAAGCATTTTTCGGACATGATGGTGCTGTGAGATCCGTGGCACTTTCCCCGGACCAGAAGAGAGTCTTAACCGGGAGTGAGGATAATACGGCGAGGTTATGGAATGCGGAAACGGGAGCGCAAATACGCACATTATCGGGACACACAGGCAATGTGTCCGCTGTGGCGTTCTCGCCGGACGGGACAGAATGTCTGACCGGCAGCTGGGACGGAACGGTGAAACTGTGGCGTCGCGAATTAGTAAAGACATTTGTCCATAACGGTGGGGTTAGTACTGTCACTTATTTGCCGGACGGGACCCGAATACTGACGGGAAGCCGCGACGGTACGATACGAATCTGGGATCTGGGGAAGTCGGCTCAGGTCTCCGCCGCAACGTCCAAAGAAACCAGACGGACTTTCGATTCCCTTCCCGACCGTGAGGAAGGTCCGACTGCAACGCCAACAGAAGAATCGCCAACGCCGATCCCCAGAGCCGAAACCGCAACCACCGCGCCCGATTTGGACAAGCGACTCTCAGGGCCGGTTACGGCAAATCGGACGGATTTGAGTCTGATCCTAATTCTGATGGCATCTGAGGCGGGATTGAAACTCACGATTGACCCGGGGATCAATCCCAAGGTCACCTTCTCGCTTGAAAATCCGACGGTGCGGCAGGTCCTGGAGACAGTATTGCCGGAAGAGGGATTGGACTACCTGATCATGCCGGGCGGAGCGCTTCGGATCGGTGATGTGGCAGTAATCCAAGCAGAAAAACAAAGTCCGCACGTCCAGAGAACCGACCAGGCGCCCGGTCTGGACAAGCGACTTGAAGGGCCGATTCTCGCCACACAGACGGATCTGTTTCAAATGCTGACTCTGATCGCGGCTGACACGGGATTGAAACTCACGATTGACCCGGGGATCAATCGCAAGGTCACTTTCTTACTCGAAAATCCGACTGCGCGGGAGGTTCTGGATACGATCCTGCCGGGAGAGGGACTGGACTACATGGTCATGCCGGGCGGAGTGGTTCGGATCGGTATAGCCGAGGTCATCGCACCCGCAAGGCAAAATCCGCCGGAACGTAGATTGGATAATGCGCCCGATTTGGACAAACGAATCGAGGGGCCCATCAGGGCAAATCAAAACCCTCTCGCCCAAATTCTTACAATTGTTTCCGGGGAAACCGGATTCAATTTCTCACTCGATAGGGATATTGAGCCGAAAGTGACTTTTTGCATGGATAGCCCGACGGTGCGCGAAATCCTGGAGGCGGTTCTGCCGGGGCAGGGGTTGGATTACGTGGTCACATCATCCGGAGTTGTCCGAATCGGACCGGAAAAACTGATTGCGCGGACAAGAACCCATCCTCCCGGTGAAAGCCGCCAGAAAGCGCCCGGTCTCGATGAACGAATCCAGGGGCCAATAGTGGCTAGCCAGACTGATTTGAGCCAGATCCTTACGTTACTTGGTAACGATACAGGAGCCAATTTTACGCTGGATTCCGATAGCAATGTGAAGGTGACCTTTGCGATGAAAAGCCCGACGGTCCGGCAGATTCTGGATGGGGTCCTGCCCGGACAGGGGCTGGACTACATTGTCCTGCCGTCGGGAGTCATTCGCATCGGTCGCTCGTCTAACGGCAGTCATGTAGAACTTGTAACAGAGACCTTCACGGCGCGACCGGAACATATTCCCGTTCTGGAGAAAGCCTTCGATGCGGTGAAGACCCGCAATGCGAAGATCAAATCGGAACCGGATCTCAACCGGATTACCGTCACGGATACCCCCGAAGCAATCGACTCTATGCGGCAACTGACAACGAAAATCAAAGTCGAGCCGACGACCACGCTGCGCTTGTGGGTGTTCTTTATTGAGGAATCGGCAGATGTTTCACTGAGTGACCTTTCCAATGCCCTGCACTCTGTGAAGTCCAAAGATGGACTCCTGCTTGGAAGCCATCCCCATCGGATGTTTTTGGTGATCGATCATCCGAGTGTAGTAAAAAAGATGAAGAATATTGTGTTTTCCTGGGAGCCGAATATCACGCCGTTCTATTTTGCCGACCGCGATTGTCCGGATGCCATTACTGCGAACCAGGTTCTTCAATCCTGGTTCTCCGAGACCCCCACCGCTGTTCCTGAAACGCCGGTTGCCAAACCGACTCCGCTCCCGCTCGCGGAAAACTACAAAATCGAGAGCATTCTGGGAAAGGCAGCGATCCTGATTGACTACACTCTGAAACCGCTTCAGGTCACCGAAGGCGCAATAGTAGATGATCCGCTGGGTAAGTTTGAAGTGGTAGAGATTGATGAAGGGAATCGTCGCGTTCGGGTGAAACTTCTATTTGATGGGCATGAGAGGTGGATCAGGGATTGGATGAGATGATTATGTTTCGTGGGCTTTCGGTTTGGCGGCGATGGCCTCGATGGTCCTGATCAATTCCGGAACGATGCACACTTTCACATCATGGTCGCCGCAGATTCGTTCGATGCGCTCGGCGATTTTGTCGGATAGGGCGCTTCGAACCATCAGGACGGCGTCGATGTGATGGACTCCCAGCAGCAGGTCCATTTCCCCGGCCAATCCGATGATCTCCACACCGGCGATGTGATGCCCACGGCGTGTTGGGTCGGTATCCACCACCCCGATGACTTCCACGAGTTTCTGCCTCATTCGCTGAAGCGTCTGGATGATCCTGACCGTTTCATGATTCACACCGGCGATCACGACTTTGGGATTCCCCTCCAAATTGCCGCTTCGATGCTTCCACCATGCCCAGCCCCAGCGATACCCCAGCAGCAACATTGCCAGAAACGCGGAATCAATGAAAAAGATCGCGCGGGAATGGGCGCGAAGGTTCGCCAGAAAGGCATAGCCCAGAATCCCGAGAGAGCCAACCAGAACGGAACGCAGAACCACTCCGACCTCATGGATGGAGAAATACCCGGGAACGTGACGAGGCATCTCGTAAATGGCAAAAGCCAATGCGCGGATCAAGGGAACGGCGACAATCATCTGGTGCAATATCTCCCGATCCTGCAGGGGAACTTGTCCGCTGAAACGCACGCTGTGTGCCATGATGTACGATGCCACCCCCAGGCAGGTATCCAGTATGAGAATGACGAAGTAACTCCGGTAGGATTCCAGGGAGCGCCAGGTCACAGTGCCGAAGACAGTCACCCACGCCGCCCGAAGCAGAATCCACAGGTCGAACCAGAAACAACGGCGTTCCACATACCGGATGTCGATATCCAACTTGTCGGGCAGGATGTGGTGGATGTAATACTCTTCAATATCCGGGCAATCCGTGGGAAACAGCTCGGATTCATTTCGATGATAGACCTGGTTTAATCCCATCACTCCGGGTCTGACCGACAGGACGGTTGCCCATTTTTCGGGGTAGTAGCTGACGAATTTACGGACTTCGGGCCGTGGACCGACCAGGGTCATGTCGCCCCGGAGGACATTCAAGAGTTGGGGCAGCTCATCCAGCTTGGTTCTTTCCAGGAATCGGCCGACATGAGTCAGCCTGGGATCGAATCGTCCGGTCAGCATGGGACCTCGTTTAGGCAGGTCCTCCGGCATTTTGCGGAATTTGAATAATTGGAATGGTTTTCCATCCCTGCCGATCCGTTCCTGGCGATAGAACACCGGGCCTCGGCTTTCGAGGCGGATGGCAAGCGCGATCATTGCGATCAGGGGTGCACATACAATCAGCATGAACACCGAAAGAGCCAAGTCAACTATACGCGGCATTTCCGTATCCAGTTCCGCTCAAACAAGACTCCTTCTTCGTTCAAACAAGAGGCACTGCATATCATTGCATATCGGTGAGAATACGACATGATTATACGCAACAGAAACAGAATTGAAAGCGCAAATCAGCGGTTTATTCATGGAGACAATTCGGCAGAGAATACGCCAGCGGTCAAAAAAGGCGTCTCATTGTGAGACAACCTGACGTCTCAAAGCCTCTCACAAAATGAGAAACATACGCAAAACTGAGCGAATGAGACAGGGTTGGGAGCATGATCCGTTGTAACACACCGTTGCGTTCGATTCACCGCAGCGGTGATCTTGATCAAAAGACTGTCGGTTTCGAGGGAATTTTCATCCCTGGGAATAGTCTGGCCTCAGGATTGCTTAAATAAAAAACGATAATTGGTTGCAGCTATAAAAATTCTTTGACTTGTTAATTGGAGATGGGCTGCTATCTGAGGATTTTCTGTTTGAGGGCATCTCCAGAATCTCTCATAACCGAGCCGGAATGAAGGCCATCGCCGCAGAGGCGTAGAAATTGGAAAAATTGATATGCATCGTTTGTTCCTACGATCTCTTTTTGTCGCCTTGATAGGGAGTTGGGTGTCCTCTGTGGACGCGCAGCCGGATCTCTTTTTTAAGAGCAATCCTTCCATCACCTCGTCGAGGAATGTTTCCAGTGAGGGAGCCACTCTCGATTTCGACTATACGGTTCGGAACGGACAAAATAGTCCTGCCGGTGGGCATATCAACCGTCACTATCTCTCTTCCGATACGCAAATCGGCAACGATATTGAGGTTTTCCCCTTCTACTCATCTTCGGGCATTTCCGGGAAAACCAACGAGGCGATAACCACAACAGTCAGTTTCACCGTCTCGGCCGGGACCTATTACCTGGTTGTCCTTATTGACGCCGACAATGGGGTATCCGAGATCAATGAGGGAAATAACAGCTACATTCTGACATCCAAGTCCATCACCGTCACGGATCCGCCGACCGCGACGCCGACCGCGACCCACACGTCCACACCGACCGCGACGAATACACCGACTGCAACACGCACATCAACTCCCACGTGGACCCCGACGAGCACGCCAACGAGCACCCAGACCCCGACAGACACTCCCACGCTGTTGCCCGGAGTGACACCCAGCCCGACTCCAACGTCCACAAACACGCCGACTTTCACTCCGACACAGACTCCAACGTCCACGCCCACGCAGGGAACAAGGGGTCCCGATCTGACATTGACCTCCGGGCCATCCGTGACCGGTTCTCTCGAACTGCCTTACACGGGCGGGACGCTGAGTGTCAATTACGTGGAATACAACGACGGCTTGGGGAACACCTCCCAGAAGAGAGCCGACGCGCACACGAATACCGTTTATCTTTCTGTCGATCAGACAATCGGCAATGGCGATGATTTTGCCTTAACGCCGACCGACTCGGCCCCGTTGATGCAGGGCGCCGACTCCCGGAATGTCAACCTGACAGTGAATGTGCCGGGAACACCGGGAAGTTACTATCTGTATGTGTTCCTGGATTCCGGGCAGGTTGTGACGGAGTGGAACGAGAACAATAACCATGTCATGAATACCTCACAGGTTGTTGTGGTTCAGCAACCTCCGACAGCCACACCGACAAACACGCCGACGGTCACACCGACATCCACGAATACGCCGACCGATACACCCACAGCGACACCAACCGACACGCCCACGGATACGCCAACAAATACCCCGACGGCGACGCCGACCGATACACCCACAGCGACACCAACCGACACGCCCACGGATACGCCGACGAACACCCCCACGGCGACACCGACCGATACGCCCACAAGCACGCCCACGGATACGCCGACGAACACCCCAACGGCGACGCCGACCGACACACCCACGGCGACGCCGACCGATACCCCCACGGCGACGCCGACCGATACCCCCACGGCGACGCCGACCGATACCCCCACGGCGACGCCGACCGATACCCCCA
>JAKPYU010000326.1 GCA_029568995.1 Candidatus Omnitrophota bacterium
CGTGATCGCGGTTCTGTGCTGCCTTGGAGTGCGGGAGCGCAGCTCCAGCCTTTGCCCACCCTTTCGCCCATCAGAACATTAACCGGCAGAGGAAGCCTGAACCGTGATTCATGATTCCTGACAGATGACCAGGATAAAGAATCAGGGTAATCCCATAATCAAGTGAATCGTGGTTCAGACAAAGTAGGAGGGTTCCAGGCGATGAGAGCGGCCTGGCGAGAGAATCTGCACGCGTGTAAAACTCCTGAGAGAAGAAGACGGAGTCAGGAGATCCGGCTATGCGAGCCTTGCGATCTATACCCCGCAAGAGGTAATCGTCCATGACAATGAAAACCTTTGACTGTGTCGAAATGAAGCGGAAAGCAGCCCTGAGAATCCATCAGCAACTTGAGGGCATGAGTGTCGAGGAAAAGGTAGCCTATTGGCAAGAGAGACATGCGGAGATTCGACAGGAGCGAGAGGAACAGAGCAAGAGAGAGAAGAATGCCGATTGAGTGCCGAAATTGACAAGGGGATCGAAAAACGAAGCGGCTTGTGTTGAAGCCCGGAGACAAGGCGGGAGGTGTGCTCCCGCAGTCCAAGTAAGAAGAGCAAAGGCGGGAGCTGCGCTCCCGCAGTCCAAGGGCGCACGGCCGTGCGCCCCTACGTCACGCGCCAATCTCTACCGGATTCCCTGTTTGAATACTCTCATGCGCGGCACAGGCGATCTGGGTAATCGCCAGGGCCTCTTTACCGGATGGATACAATCCCTCTAACTCTGCGAGTGTTCCGCCTCTTTGCAGGAATAATAGATTTTCCGCAAAATCGGCTATGGAGGATTGAAAGTAGCCGCGAAAGCGAAACCGGTTGTGCTTGTCTCTCGCGCGGTATTTGATTCCCAGGTTCCAGGTTTTTGTCCGGTCGTTTTTCAGGCATCCGCGCGCGCCGCGATACTGGGAATCGCATTCCAGAATTCCTTCCGTACCGACCAGTTTCACTCCCTGATGTACCACCGCCTCGTACTGATCCGGCAAGATCCAGCAATTGTGAAAAGCGATGCTCGCGCCATTGGAGAACTGCACCTGGGCCTGGATCGAATCGTACGTGTCAATTCCCATGGACAGGAGTTTCTTCTTGCAGCCGGTCGCGAATACTTTAACCGGGGCCGGGTTGTTCATGATCCAGCGCACCAGGTCATACATGTGGACGCCCAGGAACCAGGCGGGGGAGCTGTCTTTCGACCAGGATTTCAGCATATCCGCAGCGACCCAGAGCTGATCCTCCATCCAGGCATACCCGTATTCGATCTCGCCGAATTTCCCTTCGAGAAGACACTCGCGCATTTCGATATGGTACGGATCGAACCGTTTGTGGAAATCGACTTCGAGTAGAACGCCCTTTTCGTCCGCTTTCGCAATCAGCCGCTTGCAGCCCTGCACGGTGACATCCAGCGGTTTTTCGACCATGCAATGGACTCCACGGTCCAGAATATCCATGGCGACATTGTGGTGCAGATGATCGGGTGTGGCGACGGTGATCCCGTCCAGCTGTTCCTTGTCAAGCATCTCCCGATGGTCGGCATAGACCGGGATACTGAACTGCGCCCTGCGTTTCTCGCGCAGGTCGTCCTTGACCTCGGCCAGTGCGGCCAGCCGGACCTCGCCGCTTTCCTCCAAGTCCTTGAAAACGGTCAGATGACTTTCTCCGTAGGTTCCACCGCCGACAACACCGATGCGAATCATGTTCCATCTCTCCTGTGCAAAATGCCTTGAAATCGCCCCCTCTCCTTCCGGGAGAGGGTCGGGGTGAGGGAGTTCTTTTCACCATAGCACACCGACAAATTCTCTTCCAGATTCTTGGATCGAGATGGCAGGAGACCATTCGCTGTACAGGGGATACGGCCTTATGCTATGTTCCGCGTGGTGTATCACAAGCCGAAATCCACCTATCCAGAGACAGATCGGAGGAGATCCGATGACCGGTTTTCATGATGCCAACTTTCGCGGGAAACGGTGGCTCTGCGCGATTGGAGCCGCTGTCTTTCTCTGCACCCTGAGCGCTGTCTGCGAGGAAGCCGTCCCGCCGGAGCTTAAGAACCTGCCGAAACTGGACTGCCGATCCATGCTGATTCCGGAGGAGTATTCGACACATGGATCGGGCTACACGGCGATCACCGTGGGCCGGGACGGCAAGGTGTATGTCGGCTCCGCCCGATATTGCGACTATGGATACTGGATCTCCTGCGATCCCCGCACGCGGAAAGTGGAGCCGGTTGTCAATATCCGGCAACTGGTCGCGGAAGATCTCTATGATGTGAATACGCAGGGCAAAACCCACACGAAACTGTTCCTCGGCCCGGACGGAACCATCTACGGCGGAACCAAGCAGGGCCATGAATTGTTTGACACACGACCGGAAATCGGCGAAGAAGCGGGCGGATATCCGGGGGGGCATCTGCTGACTTACAATCCTGAGACCGGTGTCTCGCAAGACCTGGGGATCATCCGCGCACAGGACGGATTGATGAACGGAATCCTTGATCCCGTCCGCCGGAGAATCTATTTCAAAACCGAGCCGCGAATGCACTTTGTCTATTACGAAATGGATACGCACCAGGTAGTCGATAAGGGACGAGTGGGAACCTGGGGACGATATATCGACATGGATGCCAAGGGGAATGTGTGGATTCCCAATCACGGGGTCATGACAGAATACGACGCAGAGAGGGACGAGATCATTGACTATCATGTACAGGTCGATGGGGGGGGGCGCCCCTACGAGAAACCGTACGCCTGTGTGATGGGGCCGGAGGGAGACAAACTGTACGGCGGCGATCACCGGACCATCCAGGAATTCGATCTGGAACGAGCGGCTAACGGATTGATTCCCATGCGGTATGTCTGCCGGGCGGTTCCGGAACCGTTCCCGCAGAGTTCCGACATCCACACGATGATTTGCGACACGAAGGGGCGTGTCTACTGGCCTGCGGCAGTGGATGTCCCGAACAGTGCAAAACAACTGCTGATGATGCGCTATACACCAAAAAGAGGCGAACTGGAATGTCTCGGCTATTGCATCGATGCGGATCTCCCGAAACAGGAAAATGTCGCCATTCAAGGGTCGGCCTTCGACACCGAAGGAAGTCTTTACCTGTTTGCCCTGTATCCGTTGCGTGTCATTGAATTTCCGAAACTGGCGAAACGATAAAAAGGAGAAGCAGGAATGACTCGATCTCTTTACATTTCCCTTATTATCGCATGGTTGACTTTCATCAGTCCCTCCTGGGCCGTTGAACCTGTACTGGATATTGACAAGGCCTGTGTTGAGATGGTCCCGTTATACGAGGCCATTCCGGCTAATGAGACCTATGTTACTTCACTCGTCCGTCGGGACAGTGACGGAGCGATTTTCGGGGCGGCCTGCGGAAAAACGACACTCTCTCTATTTCGATTCGATCTCCGCACGTCGGAAGTAACACGATTGGACTGTTTCGACGCGCTGTGGTGGGATGATCCCGTCGTAGCCGTCGGGCCGGAGGGAGATCTCTATCTTGGCTCCAGCCGGGTCTGGGATAAACAGTTTGTATTCGAGCGTCCGAAAGAACGCGCGGCTACCCCGGATGGGAAATATCTTCGACGCGATACGATCGCTGCGCCGAACGAGACAAATCAGGATGCACCCGGAATGCCCATTCGGCACTATTCGAAGGAGGGGCATTTCCTCAATGAGATCCCACTCCCGGAGGCTCTCGCAAAAGATGGAACCGGAGCGCTATTGGTTTCATCGGATGGGAAAACGCTTTACGGAATTTCTTCCCCCGGAGGTCATTTGTTCACAATCTGCCTGGAAACAGGCAGTGCGAAAGACCTTGGAGAAGTTGCGCCGTTTCCCAATCAGCACCATACACGTCGGATTCCGAAAGCCTTCATGGAGGGAAAAGACGGAAACGTCTACCTCAGCGGCTCGGTAAATCCGACTACCGGCGACCACGGGGATGACGGAGTAATGGGAGCGATTTTGCGCCTGGTCCCGTCCACGGGCGAATTGACTACTCTTGACGTGCGTCTACCGGCGATTGAGGGCCGTCATCGTTTCGCGGCGATTGATGCGGTGTGTCGATTGAACGATGGGAGTTACCTGGGCGGAACCACAGACGGCTACCTGTTCCATTTCGACCCGGCTACTGAAGCACTGGAGGGATTCGGGAAACCTCTGCGTCAACAGAACATCCCCGGTCTGGCCCTGGGACCGGAAGGCCTGGTATACGGTGCGGGCGGCGAACCGGGCGGCCTGCCGCGCCTGTTTGCATTCGATTTGCAGACCCGGCAGACTTTTCTCGGTTATCCGACGACGGGAGTGACGGAGGGATTTCCATCCCTGTTCGGCGAAATCGGCGCCGTCGTCGCGGCCTCCGATGGGACACTGATCTGCGGCGAACGGGAACGTCGCGGCTACCTGCTGGTATACCGCCCCCGACCGGCATTCCCCGTTTATTCAAAAACATTTTCTGCGAATGATTTTCCGCAATGCACGCGGGATCGCTTTGTAGACATAACTCCGGATACCAGAGGATTGCAGCTCGCGCCGACTTTCCTCCTCAGCGACACCATGACGCGCAGCTCGAAAATCCAAGATCCATTGGGCTATACGCGCTACGCGAAAAAAACTTTTTACCTCCATTCCAGCTGCAAAGACGCGGAAATCCTGTTTTATGGCGGTGGGGGAACCGCCGATAACCCCATGCTGATTGTCATCAATGGGCGCCGGACTTTTCATGTCCAGGAGCCGGAGAAGATGCTGACCGGCGGGTGGGACCGGATCACCGTTCCGATGGAGGACTTGCGGGTTGGAAAGAACGAAATTGTTTTTGGCGAGAACGGCTATTTAGTTGTCGACACCGATGAGCCGGAAGGGAACAGCGCAAAGAGTTTTGACCAGGCTGTCTCCTGGCAATCCGATGCCCTTGGGCCGGATGATAACCTGGAGGGCGAGTATGCGGTGCGGATTCGTGTCCACGGGTATCCCCAGAAGGGTATAGTCAATTCTCCCGTAATTGACTTGGCGGAGTCTGCCCTGAACGCGGAAGATGCGGGGAAACGCATTCCACCCGTTCTCGACATTCGCGACATTCATTTGAAAGCGGAAATGGAAAAACCGCCGCAGACATCGATTCGCTTCGAAGTACGCACCGGGAAATCCCCGGAGTATCACCCGCGTGACTGGTCTCCCTGGCTGGAACCGTCGGCTATCGAGGGGTATCCCATGCGTCGATATCTTCAATGGCGGGCTACGCTCGCCTCGAACGATATGAATGTCACACCCCGCCTGACGAATGTAACCGTACAGATATCGGCGGAAACATCCGGTGGAAATTCTAAGACGATTGAAATAGCCTCCGGACCGGACAGGCAGGAATCGGTCTCCTCGTATCCTTTCACGTATGCGGATCCCCATCATCCCCGGATGCGTCATCTGCGGGAGAAGTACAACCTGGAGAAAATTGTTGAACCGGGCAAGACGGAGACCGAAAAACTGGCCCTGTTGCGTCAGTGGGTCCGCGAACAATGGGAAGGCTGGGACCCCGGAAAATACGCTTATTGCCCGCAGTGGGATGCGTTAGAGGTACTGGAATTGGCCCCCGCGAAATTGGGCCTTGGAATGTGTACCCATTACGCAGCGGTCTTTGTAGAGTGCGCCGCTGCATTGGGATATCCGGCACGGTGTGTCATTATCGATCACCACTGCCTGGCGGAAACATGGTCCAATGATTATCAGAAATGGATGTTGCAGGATGTGGGGCGCATCCCGAATCATTTTGTCTCGTTCCAGTTTGAGCACCAGGGTGTCCCTCTTAATGCTCTCGAAGTGCATCAGCGATACCTGAAGGGTGACGCAACGGACATGCGAGTTGTCCCTGATCCGCCATTCGGACAAGAGGAATTCTGGAAGCAGAACCTGAGTATTTATTGCCGGTTCGCGATTCCGTTCCGCAATGACCACCTGTATAATCCGTTACCACAGGAACTGGAGCACGGGAATTCGCAGTATCACTGGGACGGTTATCTCTGGTGGACCGATAGCCTGAATCCGAAATACCCGGAATACTCCTTCAATACGTGTCGGCCGGAGGATTTCTATTGGACGTTGAACAAGGCCTTTGTCCACTTGCAGGACACGGCTACACCCGGTACGATCTCCGTTCAACTTTCGGGGAATATCCCGAATTTTAAGACCTTCCTGGTGAAATTCGGCGACGGTGAATGGACTACTTGCGGAAGCGACCTTCTCTGGAGTCTGAAATCCGGAGAAAACGTTTTGCAGGCAAAAGCCGTCAATACAATGGGGCATGAGGGAATCGTCAACAAAGTAGTTGTGAAGTACACACCGTGAGGCAATGAGGAATGGATATATGAAACAGGCTGTCGCTACGTCGATCTGTTATTTCGTTCTCTGTTGCTTTCTCTGTATAAGCGCCATATCGTCTCCCGCACAGGAGGATGTGCTCGCTGCAATAAAACGTGCCACGCAGTACATGATGAATACCGTGTCGACTCGCGGTGGATTCCTGTGGAACTATTCCGAGGATTTTTCCGAACAGTGGGGAGAGATTCCCGCGCGGAAGTCCATGATCTGGGTGCAGCGGCCCGGAACGGTGGGTGCCGGAGAAGCCTTTCTCAGGGCCTATCGGATTACGGGGGACAAGGAATATCTCGATTATGCCGAGCGGGTCGCGAATGCCTTGATTTATGGGCAGTTCCCGTCGGGCGGTTGGAATTACTTCATTGATTTCGATCCGGCGGGGACCCAGCAATGGTACGAGGATATAGCCGCGAAATGCTGGGGCTGGGAGGAGTTTTACTACAATTACGAGAATTGCACGTACGACGATTATATCATGACCGATACCACGCGGTTCCTGATAGATCTCTATCTTGTTACATTGAATCCAAAATATCGTGACCCGATGCTGAAGGCGTTGCAATTCTTTTTGGATTCGCAATATCCGAACGGTGCATGGCCGCAACGGTTTCCGCCGCCGAATGAATCCGCCCCGGATCGCGATTCGCATTACACGCTGTACTACACATTCAATGACGATGTGATTCTCGGAAATATCGAGTTTCTGTTGGAGGCTTACGAGAGACTCGGAGACAAACGTTATTGGGAGGCGGCTGTTCGGGGAATGGATTTTGTAATGATTTCACAGCAGGGTGCACCACAGTCCGGTTGGGCGCAACAATACAGTCTGGATTTGAAACCGGCGCCAGCCCGTTCCTGTGAACCGGCGGCGGTGATGCCCACGGAAACATGCGCCGATATTATGGCACTTCAAAGATACTACCAGATTACGGGCGACCGGAAATACCTGCGCGGAATTCCCGATGCGATTCGCTGGTTGGAGAACTCCATTCTCCCACCGGAAAAGACGTTCGATGGGCATACTCATGCGCTGTTTTATGAAATCGGTACGAATCGGCCTCTTTTCGTTCATCGCTTTGGAACCAGTAAAGAAACGGGACGGTATGTAGTCGATTATGATCCGACCAATCTGATCCGGGGGTATGGAACCCATGTGACGATCAATACGGAATACTACTGGAACGAGTATCGCCGTGTCGAATCTATGACGCCGGAAAAGGCAAGGGCGGAATATACCGAGCGAAAGAGCAAGTCGGCAAGCGTTCCCAAGGTTGCTTCCGATGTTCTGGAGAAGGTTTTACAGTCAAGGAATGCGAACGGAATCTGGACAGAGGAATTTGAGATACAGAATTTCGACGATTACATGAATAATCCGCCGCGTCGTGTGCGGGGATATTCGACGGCTACGTATCTTGCGAACATGAAAGTATTTATGGATTTCCTGGAGAATGAAAAGGGGATTATAGAGAAATAATCTACCCTGTTATTGACGGGGTGGACACGGAAATACGAATTCCTTCAGAAGAGGGATTTCTCCAGGGTACGCTGAATGCTCTGGTAGAGAATCTTCAATTTCGGCAGGCGCTCTTCCAGCGTGGATCTGGACAGCGTGCGCAATTCCTCGAGGACCCGCTTGCGTTCTTTCGGGTCCAATCGCCGAACCACCTGTTGAAGGGTATCCTGCAGGGTCCGATCTTCCGTCAGGTTGGATTGGACTTCTTCGTCGAATCGTTGTTTCTCATCCAGGACCTGCAATCCGATTCGTTGAAGCTCCGATTCGATCAATTCCTGTTTCTCCCGCATTTTCTCGATTGCGGGAACGGCGGACGGGCGTGTCTCCTGGAGCGTTTCCACCATTTGTTCGAAGGATCGAGATCCCAAAGAGGCCATCAGCTTATCGAGATTGCTTCGGATACTTGACCAGAGCCGGAAGTTTTCGTGATATTCGCTGGCCCAATGGTCGATCCGAATGGCCTGGTTTCGGTTTGTCTCGGTCAAATCGCCCCGAAGGCGCAGACGTTCCAGGTCCCGTCGCATATCGACGAATACCGCCGCCATGATCTGGAATTTCTTTTCTTGAAGTTCCACGCGCCAGGCGGCCTGCTGTTCTTCGCGGCGCTTGATTCGCTGTTTCTCGGCGACATCGGAGACGGCGCGTTCGCGGGTCGCCAGCTCTTCCATGGAAGGGACCCGTCGCATCGGAGCCGGTTTGCGCTTTTCCGGCGCAGGAGGTTTTGGAGTTTCGTTCTCAGTCATTGTTCGAGAGAGAAACGGTCAGCCGCCGTTTGAGAAAGTCGATCATTCCGTCGCACATTGCCTGGGTCACCTGCTCCTGGGCCTCCATGGAAAGGATCCACTCTTCATCGCCCAAATGGGACAGGAAAGCACACTCTACCAGGAAGCCCAACATATCGGTAGACCCACGAATGGGTTTGAAATCGAAGCCAGTCACGTGTGCCCAAGGTTCCAGGTCCGACAGTCCAGCGAGCCGGTCGAAGACGGATTCGGCGATCACCTCCGAATGCGGATGATAGGAATAGACACTTACTCCCCGCGCAGAGGCGGGATCTGCGCTTTCCCCTACGCTGTTATTATGAATCGAAATGAGAATGTCTGCCCCGCTTCTTCGCGCACGGTCCACCCGTTCCTGAAGGGACACCGTCTCGTCCCCCTGGCGGATAATCACTGTCTCCGCCCCAAGGGAACGGATTTTCTGTTCCAGGCGAATCCCCAGCTCTCGGTTCAGGTCTTTCTCATACACGCCGGACGAGGAGCGGGTCCCGGCATTCCCGCCGCCGTGGCCGGGGTCTACTGCCACCACCAAGCCCCGCAGATGTCCCTCCGAGAGATCCGGCAGGTTGGGCGGCGCAAGGATTTCCAGGCAGACGGTCGTTTCGTCATACTCGATCCAATAGCCCCAGTGGTCGTGTTTCAGTTCAATCACAAGGCAACAGGTTCCGTCCGAATCAGACTCCTCGCGAATATTCTCGACGGTTCGGTCGTTGTATCGCTGCGTGATCCACCAGAGATCCGATTCCGCGCCGTAAATCCGGAGTTCCAAACGGGGCGGATCGGTGTACTCCACGACACGATATGGCAGCCGGGCTGAGAG
>JAKPYU010000541.1 GCA_029568995.1 Candidatus Omnitrophota bacterium
GCCGTTCAAACCTCTGTCCCGCGATTCATGATTTCGAGATACTTTGCATAGCTGTAAATCCGATTACGTCTCTGTCCGGTCAGCTCGCGGACGATGCCTAATTCTTCGAGACACCGAAGGCACTTGTTGACCGTTGCGGCAGAGAGGCTCGTTTTGATCCAGCCTGCTCGCGCGATAGGACGTTCCAGAAGAGCCTGATGAACCTGAAATACAGAACCGCTGATTTGTCCTAACTGTCCGATCTGTTTCTGATCCTCTAGGGAGAGTTCTCCGAGCTGCCCGGCGGTCTCTGCGGATTGTGTGGCGGTTTCAGTGACAGCCTCCGCAAAAAAATCCAGCCAGGCCTCCCAATCCCCGCTGAAACGTACATCGTTCAGCAAGTCGTAATAACGCTGACGATGCATCTTGAAAAAGAGGCTGAGATAGAGCATCGGATCTTTCAATACCTTTTCAGCACAAAGCAACAAAGTAATCAGCAGACGTCCCAAGCGGCCGTTTCCATCGAGAAACGGGTGGATCGTCTCGAATTGGACATGCGCCAAGGCCGCCTTGAGAAGAGTCGTGGTCTGAACCGGGCGGTCATGCAGAAACATTTCCAGGTCCCCCATACATTCCACCACATTTTCCGGGGGCGGTGGGACGAACACAGCGTCTCCGGGCCGGGTTCCGCCGATCCAGTTCTGGCTTCGTCGGAACTCACCAGGGGTCCGGTCGCTTCCCCGGCCTGTTGACAGTAGGATCTCATGGATTTCCCTTATGAGTCTCAACGATAACGGGAACCCTTCCTTGAGGCGCTGCAAACCATGATTCAACGCCGCGACATAGTTGCTGACTTCCCGGACATCCTGTATGGGTACGCTTGGTGTCAAATCGAGCTCAAACAAGAGAAGATCGGATAAAGAAGATTGTGTGCCCTCGATCTGAGAGGAGAGAACGGCCTCCTTGCGGACATACGTATATAAGAATAAAGAGGGGTTCGGCAACAGAATGGATACACTGTCCAGCCTTCCGAGCGCCAGCAATGCCCTGTCGAACTTCTCGCGGAGTTGGGGGGACCAGTCAATCGGGGGTTGCGGCGGCAGCGGCGTCGGGATGAAGGCGCGCACTGTCTCGCCCACTGTCGATATTGTGATATAGCGACCTTGAATGGTTCTTTTCATTTCTTTATTTCAATATCTTAAAATAAGGAATTTCTTATTTTACGAAATGGCGTTTTCCTAAAATAACAGGTTTGAGGGAGAAAGGAAGGTCTTCGGGTCCAGAACAGGATAGGGCGTGGTGCGATAGTTGATAAGTCTAGAAATTTCAACCCCCTCTGTATCTCCCCCAATCATTGGGGGAGAGGCTTGTGCGTCTGTTCTCCTCGCAATCTTCGGAGAGCAGGTCCCTCCCCCGAAGATCGGGGGAGGCCAGGTGGGGGTTGACCGGATAGCACAAGACTCCTCGGCGTGACGGTTGAGAGCGAGCTTTCTTACGAACCAAACCGGTACCAATCACCGCTGCTGGTGAGGCCGTTGCTGGCGTCGTAGAAGTGCAGCGGATTCCCTTCTGCCGCCTCGTAATCCGTGTCCGGCATGGCCCCGTGAAGGACATAACCACCCTGTCGGCCGTTCTGGTCCGGAATCATCTTAAACGTGGTCCCGGCCATCCGAAGCGGATTGGCGTATTCCGGGTCCCACAGCGGATACGCGCTTTCTTCCACTCGGAATGTCGAGTTCGATTTCAGGTCAAGCCCCTGGCGAAACGGGTCCAGGGGAACGGAACTGATATAGGCGACGGGAGAGGTGAGACGTGCGAGTCGGGCGTAGCGAAGTTCGCCCGCCGTGCTGGGGGTCGGCGGGTACATGTTGTTGTCCAGGCGGTACATATCCAGTGCCTCCGACAGGCCCTTCATCTCCGCCTGGCTTCGCGCGACCTTGGCGCGCATCCGGGCATTGAGAAAGTTCGGGACTGCAATGGCCGCCAGAATGCCGATGATGGCGACAACAATCAGCAGTTCGATCAGTGTGAACGCGCGGTCTTTTCGGAGCATGAGCATCATTCCTTGAACCGACCGGATTCACCGCCCGCATTTCTGACCGAATTTTACTCGATTCACTGGAAGGCTGACAGGTCTATTGTCGGGCGGCGGAAAACAGGAAAGACAAGACATCCCGGCTCAACCTGATTAGAGTAAATGAACTCGATCCGCATCACATAAGCGGAGCGAATAGGACCCGACAGAATGGCAACGGAACACAATAAGAAAGACGGGAGCACACCACACCTGGACAGAAACCTGTCTGTCCTGCGAAAGCGACGCCCGGACCTGGCGGACCTGCTGGAACGCGCGGACGCAGCGAAAGTCTGCCCGGTTTCCGAAACAGGACCATTTCGCCGAGCGATGGAAAATCTCCTGCGATCCGGGAAAGCGGAAGTAATTTATGTTTCCGGTGTTGGGCAGGGTGATATCGCCGCTGAGGTCTTTGAAAGAACGCGCGAGGGATTCGGACCGGAAAAGACACCCATCGGGCTTGTGTTCCTTGAGCATCGCCCGGAGATGTTCCGCGCAATGCTTTCCTTGAACGACCGGACACAATTGCTGGAGTCAAAGCGAACATTCTTCTGTGTCGGGGAGGATCTCGACCGACAATGCAGGGAAATCCAAACCAAGTACCGCCTTTGCGCGTGCCCGCACCCCGGACATTTCCAGGGACGCTGCCTGAATGCGGATGAGGTTGGAATCTATCAAGTGGCGCTGCGCGATCTCGATGAGAGCCGTGCCCGGTTTCAGCATCGGTTCCAGGCACAATTGGCGGAATTGCAGCAGAAATTCCGGTCCCGCCCGGCGCAAATCCGGAAGATCTGGAGCTCTGTCGGATTGGCAGATCGGGCGGTTCAGCATATTATCCGAGGGCTGATGGAGGCGCTTCAACGCAAGGGATTTGAGATTCGCATCCTCGAAATCGACCCGGAGGAATACCAGCCACCGTGGTATTGTCTTATGGATATTTGCGAGTATCAGCCGGACCTGATTGTTCAGGCCAATTTCCCAAGCAGCCTGCTTTTTCCGAGGGAACTCGCTCTGCATCTGGCCATCCCGCGAGTGGTCTGGTATGTGGACAGTCCCAGGAACTTCTGGCAACAGCAACCGAGTTTCTTTTTCACCACCCACGACCATGTTTTTGTGTGGGATGAGGCATATCTCGATTTCCTTCGATCCCTGGGCGCGGAGAGAGTGGAGGTTTTGCCGTACGCAGCCGATATCCAGGCTCCTTTGGAGCCGGAAGATCGGTTCCGAAGTCCGTTGTCTTTCGTCGGTCAGGTCGTAGACCAGTCAGAAGTTCGGAAGCGGCTTTCACCCCCGGAGCGGGAATTCCTGGACAGGCTTATCGAACTGCGTCTTCAGGATACGGCAGCAGATGTCCCGGATCTTCTTGCCCGGATTCCACGCGAGCAGCGGCAGATTCTCTCTTCATTCTCAACACAGATTCATCTTCCAAGCTTCCTGTACGCGGCGGCAAATGCGCGTCACCGCATCCGCGTTCTGGAATCTGTCGTGCAATACGGATTGAAACTGTACGGGCCGGAATCCTGGTTGACCGTAATGGATGAAGACTCGCCTTTGCGCGGATGTTTCTGCGGCCCCGTGGATCATCGGACCGAGTTCCCGGCGGTTATCCGATCTTCGACAATCAATCTGAATATCCACAGTCTTCATGCTCTTGGAAGCATGAACATGAGGGATTTCGATGTTCCCCTGCAGGATGGGTTCCTGCTGACAGACTGGGTCTCCGGCGCGGATCGGTTCTTCGTGCCGGATGTTGAGATGGTCTTCTGGAAGGGATGCGACGATCTCAAGCGTAAGATCGAATGGTATCTCGCGCATCCCGATGAACGCGCAGCCATCATCGCCCACGGCAAAGCCCGCGTCCTGAAGGATCACACCTACGATGCCCGCGCAGGTGATTTGTTGCGGTGCATGGGGATGCCGGGTGAAGGGATTCGGCCCTCTGGCAACGCCGCTGTACGCTAACCAGTCCGGTTTTTAGGGAGCAGTCTCCACTGACGCCTTCACACTCTTCTCCTGAGTCAGAAGCCGGACATACAATCCCCACCCGGCTCCCAGCTGATGAACCCGACACAGAAGGGCGTTCCGTCCGGCGTGGAGATGAATCGGCACAATGTCCTGGTCCGGGATCGCCTTGTGGGGACCGCCATCCTCATAGACCTGTTCCCCATTCACCCAGACTCGCATTCCGTCATTGCTCCCGACCGCGATAGAAACGTCCCGGTCACGATCCGAGTCGAGAAACGTGAGCGCATACGCCGCGCCGACAATATCATGCGGTTCGATAAGCTGGGTGAAATCGAGATGTGCCGTCGGTCCTGTCACCTGGGTCCAGCGTACCGGTTGATCGTTCAGTCCCTTGTATGTGCCATCGAACGAAACCGGCTGCCGTTGCCCGAATGCGCCGTCGGAAAGCGTATCTTTCTCCTTTGGAAACGGCCCGATGATCCACCAGTTCGTGATATAGGGTCCGCGCATTTGCAGAGATTGATAAAACGGTTCTATCGGATTCGCCTCGCTGATATTCGTCAGTCCATTGGCTTTCGCTACACGAATAAACCGATCCACTAATATCTGATCCAGAATGTCCTCGCCGGTCAGTTCCAATTGCCGTCGCTGGAAGTAGATATCCGCGTAATCCAGCCACATCCGGACTTTCTCTATGCGTGCCTTGATCGCATCGTTTTCAGCCGACAGAAGCGCTTCGTCCAGTGGTACGCGGCATTTCTGCCGGATCTCCGGCGGCAAGTGACCGATTTCCGGCGGGCTGAACAAGTCGAAATGAATATCGTTCGTTCTGACATAGTCATGCAAAAGATCGAAATACCGACGGATCGGCTTCCACGATTTGCCATATACTCCCTGTAAAAAGTCGTCGATTGTCGCATCAACATCGGTATCGACATCCCACAACAGTTTTGCCAGGATGTATGATCGCAACTCCGCCATTTCCCCACCGCCACCGGATGAAGAATTCCCCTGGCAGAAGATGCCATCCACACCTTCCCGATGGTAAAAGGGGATATCTTCCCGGATGGCATTGAAATTCGGAAACGGCATCAGGTAATGAGAGAAATTCGTTACATAATGCCAAACATAGACTTTATTGCTGATTGCGCTCCAGGCGCGAAGATCCTCAACATACGTGGCGTTTTTCGGGCAGGATGCCAGTGCGTGACTATCGCACGAGGGGGCCATGTGGCACAGGCGCACAATCAGGTTCGGGTGGGGGCGAAGAGTCTTCGGCGCTTTCTGAGTGTAGTTATAGGCGATGGTGTCAATGTACTTGTCCGGGTAACGCTCTGTGACCGCCTCGGCTACCTTGTTGCAGAAAGCGATCAGAGTTCCGGAAGGACTTCCTTCCGCCTCGTCGATTGCACGACACTTTTCACATTGGCATTGACCATACCAATCGTTCTGCGACACGGAGAAAATCGTGGATTTCGGATTCTCTTCGATCCGTTTGAAAATGGCCTCGATCACGATCCGAAGCACATCCGGATTTGTCAGGCACAGCTGGGTATTTTCGATGCTGCGCTTGCCGTTGATCTCGGAAAAATATTCCGGGTGCTGGTCGAAGTATTTCTCCGGCGGGACCAGGCCGTTGAAGGTGTGCACAAATCCCGTCATGTGGATTTTATCGCCGACCGATTCATCCAGTTTGCTGTGGATGCTGTTGACCCGGTTTCGCGATGCCCAGAGCCTGTCGAATGCCTCGGTGAAAAACGGTTCGCGATATTCAAAATCCGGTTTTTCGCGGCGATGCAATCGAGGGATGGTGAGTTTGGTGTGTTTTGGGACTTTCTCCACATCTCGGGTATACCAGCGACACCCGACCACATCCTCCAGGAACGCATAGACGCCGTACAGCGTCCCACGGGGCCGCCCACCCAGGATGAACAGGTTTCCCCCACGGGTTTCCAGAATGAATTCCTCGCTGCCGAGCTTTTCCGCTGCCAGGTCCGGGGCCATGCGGGATGTCTCCGGTCCGGGTCCCACAAAAATCGCCCGACCGCCCTGTGCTGTCTCACCGATGGGCAGACGCAACCCCGTGCTTTTCTCGACATACTGCTGAAGTTCCTCGGCGGCATGTTGCTCGGC
>JAKPYU010000330.1 GCA_029568995.1 Candidatus Omnitrophota bacterium
GACCTCTATGGAGAGTATGTCGAGGAAATCCTGCTTGGAATGGACAATCTGCATCCGTTCACCAAACAGGCCCTGCAAATCAAGCACCCTCCGCGAGTGTATTTCAGCATCCAGGAAGACGGGCATGTTCTGGCGATGAACTACGACGATGAACCGGCGCGAGTTGAACTGGACGGCGTGTTCTCCGAAGAGATTGCGCCGTATCAGATTGCGCGGCTTCCGCTGCGGAAATAGATTGCTGTTGTTGATCGGCGGAGAGAAAAGGGATATACTCTCTTGGTTTATTCCTTCGATTTCATCGGGGCGTAGCGCAGTCTGGTAGCGCATCTGGTTTGGGACCAGGGGGTCGTTGGTTCGAATCCAATCGCCCCGATTTTTCTTTTAACCTCGCAAGTGTGCAAGCAGCAAGGATACCGTAAGGCTGTCGGGTGTGTGGACGGGGTGGACCATGTGGACGGCGTGGACACATTCGATCTTCGGATCATATCTCCAAAGCCGGCGGAAGCGGGTCTCCATGCTCCAGACACGATTCGACCAACTTCCGAGTAAGCGCCTGCGCAATTTCCACTGCCTCCGTGACGCTTCTTCCCTCTGCGACAAGTCCGGGTACATCAGGACTGGTCGCCAGATAACCCCCTTCCTCAAGAGACTCAATATGCAGACGGATTGTTGCTTCATTCATGGCGTGCATCTCCTTGCCGCTGTCTCCCTCCATATACCAGATTGTACACCACCGGGATCACGATGAGAGTGAACGCGGTCGACGCGAAGATGCCGAATATGATCGACCAGGCCAGACCGCTGAAGATCGGGTCCAGTGTGATCACCCAGTTCCCCAGCAGCGTTGTACCGGCGGTGAGCAAGATCGGTCGAAGCCGGACCGCGCCGCTCTCCAAGAGCGCATCCCGCAAGGGACGACCCTGACGAAGCGCCTCCAGAACAAAATCGATCAATAAGATCGAATTCCTGACCACAATACCTGCCAGCGCGATCATCCCGATCATGGCTGTTGCGGTGAAGAAAATCGGATTCGCAAACCCTCCCGCCGGTTCGGTAAAGAATACATTCAAGATATAGAATCCCGGCATGATCCCGATCATGGTCAGTGGAATGGCCAACATAATGATCAGCGGCATGACAAAGGAGGAGGTTTCCACAACGAGAAGAATGTAGATACCGATCAGGGCTGCGCCGAAAGCCAGGCCGAGGTCGCGAAACACATCGAGCGTAATCTGCCATTCGCCCTCGCCGGACCAGGTGACGCGAATATCCTGAGCGTGAGGCTGTTTCTTTTCCAGGATTAGCTGATTGAGAACGGCTTCGCCCGGTGCGCGCCCTGCCATTTCCGCAAACACGTAGGCCACCCGTTCCAGATCTTTATGATAAATCGGCTGATCCTCCGGAACCGACGCGAATCCCCCCAGTTCCGCTAACGGGACCAACTCGCCTGCCATCCCCTTCACAAATATACGGGACAACTCCGGCGCACCCGAACGCTGAACGCGCGGCAAGACCAGGCGCACTTCGAGCGATTTGCGTTCCGTGACTTCGTGTACTCGCGCCGGACGACTGCCCGACAGCGCAAATTGCAGCGTCTGTACCACCTGCTCGGTACTTACGCCATGCAACGCCGCCTTCTCTTTGTCCAGCCGAAATTCCAGGCGGTCTCGTGACGTTTCCGAGGTATCGTCGATATCAACTACGTTCCGCTCATCGACAAGACGTCGCTGAATCTCGTTCGACGTGTCCAGCAGCACAGAATACGGCGTATCGGCGCACCCATATATTTCGGCGACCAATGTTGAAATCACCGGCGGTCCCGGCGGAAGTTCAACAAATTTCAGGTTGACTCTGTATGCCTGTGTAATCTCTTCCAGGTCTTTCCGAAGACGCAGAGCAATCGTATGACTCTGCTGCACACGGTAATCCTTGTGCACCAGATTTACACGAATATCCGCCATGTTCGGTTCATTGCGGAAATAGTAATGCCTCACCATTCCGTTAAAATCCATGGGTGAGGAAGTCCCCACGTAGGAAATGAAATCCGTCACCTCCGGCACAGTCCGCAGATATTCCTCAAAGGCGCGAGTCGCGGCATCCGTCGTTTCAAGAGTCGTCCCTTCCGGTAAATCCAGGACTAGCTGAAACTCGTTCTTGTTGTCGAATGGGAGCATTTTTAACGGGACTCGCAAGACCCCAAGCAAACCCGACCCGACCAGAAGCAGAAGGACAAAAAAAACGAGTAACCAGGATAATAAGCGAGAGGAAAGGAACGGACCCAGGATCCTGCAGTACGCCTTGTACAGCGTGGAATCGTGTAACTCAAATTTCTCGTCCTGGTTTTCCAGTTTCCCATAGCGGCTCTTCAGCAGGTGGTAGCTGAGCCAGGGGGTAATGGTAAATGCGACGACCGTGCTCATAATCATGGTCATGGGGACATTCAAGGCCATGGGTCGCATGTACGGTCCCATCATGCCGGTGATAAAGAACATCGGAAGAAACGAGAAGATGACCGCGAAGGTAGCAAGAATGATGGGCGGCCGCACCTCATTGACCGCGAACAGGACACTGTCGCGGATCGGTCGAAGGCGCATTTTGAAATGCCGATAGATATTCTCGACATCCACAATCGGATCGTCTACCAGAAGGCCGAGCGCCATGGTCAGCGCAAACAACGTGACCCGGTTAATCGTGTAGCCGAACATCATGTTAAAGAACAATGTGAGAAAATAGGTGATGGGGATAGCAATGGTGACAATCGCGGCCTCTCTCCATCCCAAGCTGAATGCCAATAGTCCCACCACGGTAATGATCGCGACGATCAGGCCCTCAATCAGTTCATTGACCTTGTGGTTCGCGGTTTCGCCGTAATCCCGCGTCAGAACCACCTCTACGCCGGTGGGAATGACATCGCGTTTCAGTTCTTCAATGCGCCGGAGAATGCTCTCTGCAACCCACACCGCATTCGTTCCCTTTTTCTTGGCGAGGGCAAGTGTGACTGCAGGATAAGTGGTCCGATCGTCCCAACTGGGCACGCTGGGCTTATGCTCACGCGCCGGTCCGAATCCGATGCGGCTGTAGGTTGCCGCTTCTTCGGGACCGTCCAGAACAGTCGCCACATCGCGCAGATAGACCGG
>JAKPYU010000332.1 GCA_029568995.1 Candidatus Omnitrophota bacterium
CTATTTCGCCTTGGCTTCCTGGGCTTGCGGGATTCGTCGCAAGGCGTTCTGCAGAATCGTCGATGGGATTTCGCCGGTGCCGAGTAATCGTTCCAACAGGGGCCGCGCCTCGGTGGCCCCCAGATCTTCCAGAAGATAGATCACATAGACATTGACCGGGCCGCCAGTCTTGGCCTGCCTGAGTGACTGCATCAACAGCCGCCGAAGGATTTCGTCCCGGTCATCGAAAAGACGGGCCAAGGGCTTTCGGCGCGCTTTTCGATTCGTTTTCGGTAAAAGTAATTCATCCTCAAGCGCCTTTCGATCATTCTCTGATGGCAAGTCGTTTAGCAGAGTCTTTATTTGACTTGCCGCCTCCTCCCTGGGGAGTAGTTTCAGCAGAATCGTGTAAAGACGTTCACTCCGCAGCCAGCGCAGATGTACAAAAGCATGAATGGCATCGGGCGTTGTCAGGGCATCCACCAGCTCTGCCAGGGCTTTCTCTCCGGCCCAGGAGGCCGCTTGCCTTTCCAGCGCGGAGGCACGAATCGCCACCACGATGTAAAACAGGATAAACACCGCAAAAATCCCTATTACCGTGCAGAACACAACCGGCGAATCGAAGAAACGCGCCAGCGAGAACTGGCTCCACTGGGTGGTTTCCTCCGCCTGCGCGGCAGCCCGCATTCCGCAGAAGAATAGGATTCCGGCAGTCCACAGCATAAAAACCATTTGAGCGGACCGTGCCCGGACCGTTCTCCGCATAGGATTTATGAATTTCATTGTGTCTTGAGTTCCTTCGCGAGGGCTTCGTCTCGCCGAGCGCGGCGCAGGGCATCATGCCCTGCCTCTCCCAGGGTGGCCTGCTCGACCAGAACAATGTCGGTCATGTCGATCTTTCCGTCAAGGTTCAAATCGGCCGCATCGGGATTTGCAAAATCCTCCATGCCGACTTCACCGATCACGTATCGCATCAGCAGCGCCTCGTCCAGTCTTTCCACGGAACCATCCTGGTTTACATCGCCCGGCAGGTAATTCGACACCGTGTAAGAGGGACAAATCGTTTTGACATACTCTCCCTGCTGGTCCACGGCTCCATAGCCGACCAGTCGGAACGTGGCGCTGACCGGCGCGACATCGGCATCGGCATTCATTCGGCAGAGAACGGACGCCAACAGGAGCTCGTTGGCACCCTCGGCGGGTTTCCAATCCGGCAGCTGCGTCAACAGGACCCGACTGCGGTCTTCCGTGACATTCGAGATCAACGGTCTCCCCGCTAATTCCGCCGAGGCCGCCGGAAGAACCGTCTGAATGGAAATAAGATTTGGATCGCACTCGACGGCCAACTGGTATCCGCCAAGCGAACTGCCGGGATAAGGCCGATACTTCAAGGCGAACAGGAAAAACCCGCCTTTGCCCGGAGTAAACGGCCCGTCCAGTTCGAGAATCCCGTGGTCCTTGAGAGCCGCATCGAGCGTTAATCCCGCAGTCGGTTGCGTCAACAGATCGATCATGGGAGGAAGCAGCCCGGATTCTTCGACCGGCGGTGTGGTGAAAAGATAGTTCACTACATGGCGGATAGCGATCTGTTTGCCGGTTGGCGTCAGTACATCGAACAGGTCCGTTCCTTTTGTCAACGCGGAAAGAACCGCCGCATCCCGAATGGTGTAGTCCCCATCTCCATCCAGGTCCGCCGCACTTCTCGAACGAAGGTCGTCGAAACTCGATGTTCCTGTCAGGCATTCGCTGAGCAGGACCAGGTCCAGGGAATCCACAGAGCCGTCTCGTGTCAGGTCGCCCGGTTCATAGCTGCGCAGGACAGTCGGAACCCCGAACCCGAATGCGGCTTTTCCATCATGATCCAACAACTCGGTCACGGTCGGCGCGAAACGGGTGTCCCAATCCGTGGTATCCTCCGGCGGTGTCAGCGTAACCAGCAAGCCTGCCAGTCGGACAACCGTATCTGTCGCGTCTCCGGGAAATCGGCATACGCCTTCCAGCGAAACACGCCCCTCGGAGACCTCCGATCCCCCCAAGATGGCCTGTGGTCCCTGGTCGTCAATCAGGACTTTCTGCACAGTCACGCATTGCGGATCGAAGTCGATTTCCGTTCTGAAGGCTCCTAATCGAATCCCATCCGGCAGGCCGAGCATAACATCCAGCAAAAGCTCGCGCTGATTCCGCCGGACGAATTTCGGGACCTTCACAAACAGAACAGATCCCGTTCCGGTCAATTTCGTGGTCCACTCGGTTTTCAGCGCGGTCTTCTCCGGATCGGGTTTCGCAGTCAGGCCAAGCGTATCGGTCCCGTCAAGGATCTGCGCCAGGGCATTCTGTAGAAGAATGTCCTTGTCGGTCCATGCAGACTTGGCGCGCGGCGGCGCTGTCGGAAGTGCAGGACCGTTGTACGCCAGCCGAATGACCGCCAGGGAATCGGATATCGTGATTGCACCGTCTCGATCTACGTCCCCAACCAGAAGCAGACTCTCCGATGGCGGAGCCTGCCGATCCGGCAATTCTTCCGATTGCTCGCCGTGATGAAGCAGCAAGAGCGCGTCCATCAGGTCCACTTTGTTATCCCGGCTGACATCGCCGTACAGGAAATTCAAGACCTCCAGATTCTGGGATGTCGTCGCGATTGGAGCGCC
>JAKPYU010000351.1 GCA_029568995.1 Candidatus Omnitrophota bacterium
CTTTAGGGAATTCCCCATGCAATTCAGATCTTCGAGGCCGACGTTCCTGGACAGATCCAACTCGGTCAGACCCGTGCCTTCGGATGAGCCGCGATTCCTTCCGGACACAAATCCGCCGCAATCGAAACGGGTGATATTGGGGAAGAACTCGATTCCCCTGGCGTTTTGCATTCGACCGAGGTCAGGGTCAGAGGGCACTCCCCCGATCCCTCTCTGTTGCCTGGAGGGCCGCATCCGGGTTGCGTTCAGCATCGGGGGGCGGCGTTGACGGCTACAGGAGAATTCCCCTGTCTTTTCGGCGGCCTGTTTTGCAGTGAATTTGCCGCCGGGTTCGACTTCCATGAATATTTCGACGCATTTGCGGAATTCGGGGTCAGGGAAATTGTAGGGTGTGTTGATACCCTGAACTGCAAGGAACCTCGGGATGAAAATCCACAACAGGATTCCCAGGACCGCCACGGCGACAGCCGCTTCAATGAAAAGCCTTCTCGCTCCAGGTTTCATGGTTGCCCTCCGGTTTGCAGTAGTACTATTATCTAGTTTAGTACAGAGAGGCGGATTTGTCAGGAAAAAGATTGGCGGGCAGGGGGAAGACTCTATTTTCCTTGCCCTGACCTGCTCCCGGAGCGAGAGGGCATTCGTTCGGCGTTTCCAGACTGCTTCTATTGTTCTCTCTGATTTGGTGCTTTTTCGGCATCCGGTAATATCAGATCCCCGCTTTGTTGAGGGGAATAAATGAAGCCGGACTCGAGAGCGGTCTTGCTTCCTTGGCTGTATATGGGGGCAGGAAGATGGTTCTTTAACTGCCGAATCGCATCGATATCGTCGAGATCCAATCGGTTCTCGCGAATGTCCAGCGTATCCAGCACAGGATTGTTTGTCAGATCCGGGATACTCTCGAATCGGTTCGACTGAAGGTACAGTTTCCGCAAAGCCGGGCATCGGGAGACATCGAGAGATTCCAGTTGGCTTTCGGTACACCATAGTCTTTCCAGAACCGGGTGCGAACCGAGAACCAATGTTGTCATCCTATTCGAGCCACAACCGACGTGCTGCAAAGCCACGTTGGCGGAGAGATCCAGACGATCGATCGGATTTCCGCTGCATCCAAACCATTTCAGTAATGGATTCTGCGAGACATCCAGCTTCTGCAAGCGGTTGTTCTGACAATAGAGAATTTCCAGGTTCTTGCAGGCGGAGACGTCCAGTGTTTCCAGAAGATTCTC
>JAKPYU010000357.1 GCA_029568995.1 Candidatus Omnitrophota bacterium
GCCAGGATGGTAAGAACGATGATTTTCTTCATAGCCGTCCCTCCAAGAGGTTTGTATGGTTATTCTTGTTCTTCGCAAGAAAGCTTGCGATCGACCGTCACGCCGAGGGTCTTGTGCTACCCGGTCAACCCCCACCTAACCTCCCCCGATCTTCGGGGGAGGGACCTCTCCCCCAAAGTTTGGGGGAGACAGAGAGGGGGTTGCGCATATCTTCCCTCTCTGGCCTGCGGTGTGTGCGGTCATGCTTTCTTCAGCCAATCACCGGCCCCGCCGGAGGGAGGATCGCAAGGATCGGTCATCACGTTTCCTCCACAAACCGCGCGAGGATCACGCGCATTTTCTTTCGCGCGCGCCAAAGATGTGTCCGCACATTGTTCACGGACAGTCCCAGCCTCTCGGCAATTTCCCCGGCGGAGCTTTCTTCCAGGTAATGCAGAACAAAAGTTGCGTGCTGAAGTTCCGTCAGTTCGACCAAACCGGCCCGGATTGCCTCCTGGATACGGATCTCTTCGGCCACCTCATCGGGACTCTTCAGAGTCCGCCGTGATACTTCAAGATCCCGGATTTCATCCTTGAGCAAACGGAAACGTTCTTGCCTTCGAATCCGGTCGACGCACAGGTTCCGTGCCGTGGCGCGCAAAAAACCACGGATCGAGCCTCTGTCCGCGCGAAATCGCCCGTTGCGGACCTCTTCCGTGAGCTGAAATATGCTTTGCTGGAAAACATCCCTTGCCTCCTCCTCATTCCACAACCGTAAATACGCGAACCAGTAAACTTCCGGCCCATACAGGCGCAAACATTCCCTGCGGCTCCCCGGATTCCCCTGGAGCAACCCCTCGATCAGGTTGTTTTCCCCTGTCTCCATCGCATTCCCTCATATATAAGATACGCTCGAGAGGCAAAAACATCACCGCAACAAAAGCAATTCTCATCAATAACCGCTGCCGGGCCGGGGGTTAAGAGTTCGGTTTGTTCCCCCCCTCAATCCCCCCGTGAACGGGGGGAAGAGTTACTTCACCCTCCCCGTTGACGGGGAGGGTGGGGGAGGGGGTTCTGCCGGCGTTTACGGGGAGGGCCGGGGGACTGTGTAAGAGTGTCGGGATTCGTGCCGGATGTGTTACCCCCCTCAATCCCCCCGTGAACGGGGGGATACGGACTCCCTCCCCGTTTACGGGGAGGGCTGGGGAGGGGGTTGTGCCGCTGCCAAAAGTCCCTGTTTTTAAAAGATTTAAAAAACCCCTCAAGGATTCTCTCAATCTGCCGATAAATAGTGACGACAACGGCGATTTGGTGTTTGCACAATAAATGATGCATACAGAAAGAAAATACTTATCTTTTTCGATATTTGTCCCGGTCAAAGCCGCGACGGGAGCCGTGGCTAAAAACGGAAGGAGGTGACTTCCCCAGGACCGAAACGAAAATAGAAGTCCATAGAGGGGTTGAACTACCAAACCTGTCGGCAAGCGACTCCATTTCGGTGAAAACCGCAGTGGAGGGATAAGGCCTCGGAAACCTTTTGACGGCAGACCCTCGGCAGAGCGTATCCCTTTCGATGCTCGCTTTTATCGAAAGGGCAAAATCCTCCTTGTATGGGGACCGCTCCGTCACGTCATTAACGGTACCCCCTCACCCTGTCCGCTCCCAACCTAATCAGCAATTGACATAGTCGCGGTGTGTCACTGCGTCCCGGTCCGCTGAGTTCCGCACGGCCGTTACAGGTCTATGCGTATCCTCGGTAATTCCCGGCTTTGTGTCTACACACCGGACTCGAATGTCCCGCGCGCTTGTTTCAACAGCGGTCGATCAAGCAGGCGCTCGGTGACAGGGGAATCTTTGTCTGTTTTTTGATGGGAAGAAATTCCCACCGGATGGCAGCGGAGATCCCCGTACCCTAAACAGAGACCGGAAGGTCCGGGAAACGCAAACAGGAAGCGTTTCCACCACAGAATCCCCGGCAACGGAGGCCGGGTCGCATCGGGAGCCGACGGCTCCCCCACTCAAGGAGGAATTAGAAATGGCTATTACGCGTATCAATACAAACATGGCGGCGTTAAATGCGTCTCGCCAACTAAGCGAAGTTGGATCAGACCTGTCGAAGTCTATCGAACGGTTGTCTTCCGGATTGCGCATCAACAACGCGGGTGACGACGCGGCGGGGCTTGTGATCGCCAACCGTCTGACCTCGCAAGTCAAAGGTCTTCACCAGGCCATCGCCAATGCACAGGATGGGCAGAACCTCATCGCTGTGGCGGAAGGTGCATTGGAAGAAGTGACGACGCGCCTGAATCGTATGCGGGAGCTGGCTGTCCAGGCGGCCAACACGGGCACGAACGATATGGCGGCTCGCCAGGCTATCCAGGCGGAAATCTTTCAGTCCGTCGATGAAATCAACCGAATCGGCAATACCACGCAATTCAGCTCCAACCTGCTGTTGAATGGAGATTTCTCCATTCAGTCAGGAATCCGCGCCGGGCAGGACGAGTACGGTTTTCAGATCGATCCATCCCCGATCGCCTCGACTTTAAGCGCTGGAACCTCGTTCCTCAACATCATCAAGACCCAGAACGGGACCGCGCAGATTGTCGCCGGCGAAGCGGCCGGTGAGATCCAGACGGTCAATATGGGAATTCGGAACCAGGCGGATATTGCGATTTCGCTGGCACACTGGACCACAACCGCGACGATCGATGGGACGAACGCAACCGGGGCAACAACCCTGGATGATGCCTACTTCCAGGGCGTTTCCCTCTATTCCGGCGATACCATCATCTTCGAGGGTGTTCTGTCCGATGGTATCCAGCGGTATGCCGGGGCCATTTCGGTGGCGGCCGGATATGATATGGACGATCTTCTCAGTGCAATCAACAAGGCCATTGTGGATGCCCAGAATGCCTATTTCGGCTCCGCTTCGTCTGTTCCGTCGTCCTATAAGATCACAGCGGCAATGGGAACCGGCGCGAATGCCGGGCGGGTTATTCTGCGCAACACAACCAATACGTTTTCCGAAGCGAGTATCACCTTCACAGCCGTCCGGACCAGCGGATCCGGTGAAATGATCGGCCAGGCGACGGGTGTCACACGAGGTGCTCTGGGAACAGGATCCATTCTCTCCGGCTCCGGACAGATCGGAAACAGCCTGACCTCCATCACCGGCTCCACGTTCGACACCGGCAGTTTCACCATTTCCGTAAGTGATGTGATCAGTGCTCAGCAGCGCGTCACGGAAAACACCATTCAGTTCCGGGATAACACCGGGAGCCTGTTGCAGCGAACCGCGTCTCTCGGTGCAATCGGCTCTTCCGCGGTCATTAACGGCTCCTTTGTCAACAGTGTCTACCAGGGTGGGACCACCCTCTTCAACAACAGCACGATTACCATCACGGGAACTGAAATGGACGGCAGCACATTCCAGGGGACCTACACTCTGGATACGACGCTCACGGCCAGCAGCGATACGGCGTACAACGACTTCCGATTTCAGTCCATCTCCGGATTGATTGAGGAAATCAACTATCGGACACGGTCTTACACAGCCTATTCCGGATCGTTGACTGTCAGCGACGGCGATATCACTCGGTTCAGTCTGTCGCAGTTCACTTACACCACAGCCTCAACCTTCCAGCTGGTCGATGATCTGGGGCGAACCGGCTCACAAACCGCTTTCACTTTCACAATCGTCCAGGATCAGACCAATCATGTCACCATCCAGGACGATGCGGAACTTGAGCAGGATGGCTTTGCCGAGTCTGCGACGGTTTCCATCAATGGCGGACCGGGGGTCCGAGCGGAATCAGGTGAGATTGTCACCCTGTATGGCCCGACATCCACCTCCGATGGGTCCTCAACTCCTCAAGTGACCGTTCGCCTGGGGACGGGTCTTACCGCAGGAACCGACCGGTATGAAACCAATGCCCAGGAATTCGTCGGTTACTTAAACGGCGGTATTGGTGTGACTTTCCAGAACGGCGATCAAGACGTGACGTTTACGGATCCGAAATCCAAACAGCTCACGGTTGATTTTGATGCCATCCTGGATGTTACGAAGTCAACCACCGGGACCGATACCGGGATTACGGTTCTCATTTCGACGGTCAACAAGTCTCTGAATTTCCAGGTTGGGGCGTTCGGCGGGCAAACCTTCCAAGCCTCTCTTGGCGATTTGCGGGCTTCCAACCTCGGATTCGGACAGGGTTCCGGTCGGACGGTGGCGGACATCGATGTCACCTCCCTCAGCGGAGCCACCGATGCTCTATCGATCATTGATGAAGCGCTCGACCAGGTCAACACGACACGGTCGCTTCTGGGTGCGTCCACAAACAGGCTTGAATCGACCGTCGCAAGTCTTAGTGTGACTGCAGAGAACCTCACCGCCTCAGAATCCCGGCTGAGAGACGCGGATATCGCTGCGGAGTCCACACAGTTTACGCTCAATCAGATCCTCATGCAGGCCGGCGTTTCGGTCCTGGCGCAAGCCAACTTCCAGAACCAGAGCCTGCTCTCGCTGCTCGGCGGTTGAAATCAAGCGGACATCGTGTCTGCGAGATAAGGTCTCGGAAACCCGATCTCAACCCTCAGTTGCTTGAATTGGAATCTGTGAAGGCCGCTCATCCCGAGCGGCCTTCGTTGTTGATGCCCGCCAGGCATCTGGTGGGGTGGGTCTCCGTGCCTGCTCGACGATTTGCGCGAGGAGACATCTCACAACGCAACATCGCTGTCGCTGACCTCCGACATCAGGCCCTTGGGGAAATAGAGAGCCACGCCCAATGTCAGCGGTCCCAATCTTCCACAGAACATGAGAAAGATTACGATGAGTTTCCCCATATTCGTCAATGTCGATGTGATTCCCATGCTCAAACCGACAGTTCCGAGGGCCGATGAAGCCTCAAACAGGTTCTTCTCAAACCCGGAGGTCTCCGTCAGCTCCAGCAAATAGGTTCCTATCACCAGGACCCCAAGATACATCCCCAAACTCGCGACCGCCGTCCAAATGCGTTCCAGGGGGACAACCTTACCCCAGAACCGCACATCATGCTCTCCGCGTATCGCGCTGCGGATGACACCCAGAATGGCGCTCAGGGTCGTCGATTTCAGACCGCCACCGGTCCCGGAAGGAGACGCACCGATCACCATAAGAACAATGATTACCAACAAGGAGGCTTTCGATAAGGTCCCGATGCCAACCGTGTTGAATCCCACTGTGGTCATGGCACTCATAGCCTGAAAAAATGCCGCCAACAACCGTTCATCTGCGGGCATTCCTGCAATCAATGGCTCACCCAGGAATATCAGAAGTGTCCCGCATAGCGTCATCCAGAAAGTCACATACAGAATAATCTTGCTTGTCAGCGTGATATGCTCGACCTCCCCACGCACCATCCGCCAGAAATCCAGGCAGACAATAAACCCGATTGCGCCCAGATAGCTCAGCACAGCAATAGCAGAATTCAACCAGAAATGCGTCGCATACGATTCAAAACTGTTGTTGAACAAACTGAATCCCGCTGTGCAGAAAGCCGATACACTATGAAACACGGCATTCCACAAGGGACAGGGCGCTCCAACAGAAAGGAAAATCGGATAAAGAACCATCGTCCCGAGCAATTCAATCGCGAACGTGAAACCAATCACGCCCCGAATAAAATGTGCTAGATTAAAGCCCACCGGCAGGCTGAAAACCATCGCGCCTACGCGCGAACGAATCTCTGAAAGACCCGATTTCCGAGAGAGAATTACGAAAGAACCCAAAGTCATATATCCGATCCCGCCCAGCTGAATCAACCCAAGAACCACCAGCTGTCCCAGAAAATTGTAGCAATCCCATACGCTCACCGTTGACAGACCCGTTGTGGACATGGCCGAGGTCGCGACAAACAAGTTATCAAGAGCCTTCACCCCCGGGCCTTTCTGCATAAACGGCAAGCAAAGCAACAGCCAGCCGGATAAGACATAGAATAGATACCCCCCAAAAACCAGTTTTGCCGGGGAAAGGGTACCGCAGTAATCTCTTGCTTGTTTGATGATACAAGCGAGCGAATTCATTTTGTCCTCTCTGATCGATCTGTCGTGATTCTGAATAAGCTAGGTCAACACCCGTTTCTCTTCGAGGGTCACGGGGGTGGATTCCGGCTCCAGCCAAAATGACCGGTGTACGCGGGCATGGATTATTGCCCACGAGAACCGTGGGGGCAGGTTCCCGGGCTTGCCAGGCATAGCGTGGGGCAGGCTTCTGTGCCTGTCGATACTTCGTAGAAGATGTCTTATGTAAACCAAAAGATTCCGAACAAAAGCACTCGACGAATGAGCGAACAGTGGCTATGATCCAAGTGGAAGTCGCTCTTGCGTCACCAAGTCCGTATCCTTATTCAACCGGGTTGTGTCGGCATGTCGCGAAAAAATATGGAAACCGATCCGCTCCGTGAGCTGCGAGTTCACCGCTTATGTTATTGTCCCCACCTGGTTCCGCTCAATAACAATGGACGCGTATATTGCGTTCCCTCAAGACCGTTCCCGGACGAGCAGGACTGTCCGGAATGCCCGTTGCGTGTGGAGGAAGAAGACGTGCCCGCAAAATTGAGAGGCCAGATTCGTCGCCTCGGCTCCCCGGTCACGCGCCAGCGCTCGCGACCACTTCACACAGACGACGAGAATGAAGAAGAGGATGACGATTAAGCGAGCCTAGCCCGCTATCGGTCGGCCCCCCTGACGGTATCGGGTCAGTAAGAAACCGATGCAGGCCCTTACCGTCGTATGCTTCCGCCAAGTCTTACGAAAAACCGCACACCCCGTGCATCCGCTCTTCGTCGCCGTGATCGGCTTCCCCAACATACTCAGCAATCGTGCCTGCCTGGGTGTCGGGGAACTTCGCATCGGCGATAACACGTACGGACAGGGGAACTCTCCATCCTGAAATGGGCAGAAGAAGGATGCGTAAGGATACTCGCATCGGCAGGGTGTTTCCGGTTTGGGGTTTTGGTTTGTGTTGTCCATTGTGTATGTAATCGTTAATACTTATGAATTCATTGTTTCTCGATTACACGATCCAGAAGAATTTCCGCGCCGGTCTCGCCCAGTCGAACAGCCCCCCGCGTGACCGCACCCTCCAGGTCGCCCGGCGATGAGAACGCATTTCCGTCCCGGTCCAACCGTGCGATAAGAAAAACCTCCTGCCCCTCCGGAATGGTTCCCATCATGGTTTCCCCCGCTTTCAAAACAAACTCCATCGGGAAAGAGGGATTCGGATACGGCTGCGAAACCGAGAGCGTTTTCCCATCCGAATCCCGAACAATAATATACAAAATATCCTTCGCTTGCCCCACATACTCAACTTGTGGCGACAGCACGACCGTCCCGCGAATCTCCCCGTTGCCTTCGGACGTATCTGCCTGGATTCCGGTCAATACCTCTTCCCGTGCGCTCAGATGAATCTGTACCCGCTCCTGTCCCCAGCCGACCGGGTCCGTTGCGGAACCCTCCGCTACGACAACGTCATCCAGGGTGAGATACGCGCTCAGTGTAACCGTCGCCGGAATCGGTCCCGTTGCCGCGATGACATTCGCTTCACTGATACAGAAATCGGCCGGAAAACCCAGGGTTTGAATCGACTGCACCGCCACGGTCTCCCCTTCCGGAGACTGCGCGAGAACATGCAGCCGTTCTTTACCCGTCAGCCCTTCTACCAGAGCAGGCTCCGCCTCAACCGTTCCGGCAATCAATCGACCCGCCAGGTTCTCCCCACGAAAATCCCCGCACCCTGTCAACAGGACCAGCCCGCTAAACAGTAGTACAACCATGCTGCACAAGAATTGAATCCTCATTTTGAACGCTTTTCGTCGCCCTCTGTAAGAGGCTCTTATCTCCCCCCTCTCCCTCCGGGAGAGGGTTGGGGTGAGGGAATTCTCAGTCAGGCCTTCTATCCCCATTGGTCCCATCCGTCCCATGCTCTTCTCCCCCTCTCCATCCTTGGAGAGGGGGCCAGGGGGTGAGGACTTGGAGACCCCAGGGGGTGAGGATGTCCTAATATCCGCCCACAACATACCCAAGCCCCTCCAACGCCCTTGCCGATTCGGAGTCCACGGGCTTCATCACGCTTCGCGTCGCCCCGCTGACCGAGTACATCCCCGTCGCCCAGATCGCGTCACAGTTCTCGATCCAGACGCTTGCCTCAGAACGCAACTCACCGACAACGTCGCCCAGACTGGTGCTCAGATCCGCATTTTCTCCCGGATCGTTCTCACGATCATACAGCTCCTCCGTTTTGGCGTGCTGAATCCAATATCCGAACGGTCCTTCCAGCCACCCTTTTGGCAGGTTCTCACGATTCCCTGCTGAGGCAATCGGCTGATAGAGATAACTCCATTTCTCCGTGCGCCATGAAACAGCCGCGTTTCGAGCGTGTTCCGCCAGAACACCCTCGCGCCCCCCTGCCCTGCCCTGCCAGACCGGAACCAGCGACTGCCCGCTCAGGCCGTCGGGCGTCTTCAGTCCCGCCAGGTCCGCTACTGTGGAATAAATGTCTACATTCTCACAAAGATCCTCTACTTTCTTGTTAGCCGGAACATGTCCGGGATAATGGAAAATCAGCGGGACATGGACATTCTCTTCGTAAAGACTGTAATGATGAAAATACATGGAATGCTCGCCGAGCAACTCCCCATGATCCGCCGCAATGACAATGATGGTCTTGTCGAAAATCCCCAGTTCTCTTAACGTGGAAACAACGCGCCCCACCTGGTGGTCCGTGTATGCGACACAGCCATCATACCGCGCCGTGTAATAAGCCAAGTTCAGCGGCTCCACCCGGGTATCCCCCCAATTGGGAATCAATGCGGGATCGACATCCGGCGTGTAATCCGCGCCAGGATCGACAAACTGTTCTTTGAACGGCTCCGGCGCATCGTAATGCGCATGACAGTCGTACAAATGAATCCAGATCAGAAACGGCTGGCCGGAATGGTCCACAATCCAATTCATCGCCGGCCCGCTCACATACTCCCCATCCATTGTCCACAGGGGGCATTCGACGAACGTATCAAAACCCTGGTGAAGTCCGGTTTCGGCTCGCGTCATAAAACCCGCGTCCATAAAGGCCGCGGTGGCATAGCCGTGGTCCTGGAATAATTCGGCTAACGTGTAATGTTGATTGGGTAACGGATTAACCGCTTGCGTGTAGATCCCGAATTCATTCAAATACTTTGAGGTCATAATAGACATGTGCGATGGAACGGTAGCCGTACATTGTGAGTAAGCCTTCGCCATGAGCGTTCCACTCGCCGCAAGGTCGTCAATGTTCGGGCTGGTCTTTCGCTCGTAGCCGTAACAGGAAAGGTGATCGGCGCGAAGCGTATCGAGAGTAAACAGAACGACATTCGGCGCAGTACGGTCGATCCGGCGGAGCCACCGGACCGTGGGCATCTGCCAGGCACAAAAATCCGCCTTCTTGTCCCCCTGCGGTCCGGGATCGGTTTCCAGTTGAATGCGAATCCGGTCCAATTCCTCGACAGGAAGGGGGATCTCCTTCCATCGAACCGCGTCCGATGCGGTCGAGGATGTCGGTAGAAGGGTTTCCTCAAAAAGGCATTCCCTGCTCTGCCGGGTCTCATTGACACACCACACTCGAAACGTCGCGCCATCAGAGCCGCTGGCATGGGCATTCGGACGGAGGTAATAACCAAAACTGATCTTCCCGTCCTTGCCCGTGGTCAGCTCCGGAAAGGTCAGCAGAGTGGGCGCATGGACAAGAATTGACCAGCGCTGCTTGCCGTAGGCCGCTTCCTTAACACTCGGAGTGACATCCGTCGGGAAACCGGACTGGATCTGAACGTCGCCGAGTCGCCAGAGGGAGGTGTCCCGGATCGGCAGATGCTTCCGATTCCCCATCACAAACCGGACCAATTGCCATTCCTCGGGAACAAGCGCCTCCTCGCGATTTGTTGTTTCCGGTGTCCGATTCGAGCAATCAAGAAACCCCAATGCACCGCCAAACAGGATACAACCAATGGCCGCAATCGCACCAAAACACCTTCGATGAAGCATCCCGCAATTCCCTTCCCGTTTCGTCATTATGCAAGCATCCGGCTTCGAGGTATCCATTTCATCCGAACCTTTTCCAACACATACTTTATCTCTGCCCGCCTATCACCCGTAGGGGCAACCCCCCGTGGTTGCCCTTCCCCCGTCCCTCCCCTTTTCATCCTTCATCCTTCATCTTTCATCCTTCTCTAATGCAACGGGGGCGAAACCCTTTCGGATTTCGCCCCCGGATCACTCATTCAATCAGGTCCGATTATTCGATGGGATAGAATCCCACGAAGACGGACTGCGAGGTCGGCACTGCTGTGCCGCCGAACGGCGCAAACGTGGTGCGAACTTCGCCGAAGCTGGTATACGCACCATCCACGAAGTTCAGTTTGAGACCCCTTGCCAGGATCGCAGGCGGTACACTGCTGGCAGTGACAACACCCGTACCGAGGTCGGTACTGAGGATCGCCTGGGTCCCGACGAGGATCTCGTCACCGCGCACACGGTCAAGGTTGCCAACCGCGATCGACAATGCGCCGGATGGGTTGGAGGCAGCAGCCAGCAACGAACGAGCCGGCATGATGGGCTCCACGATGATAGCATCGCCGCCCGCCACGAACGCCAGATCGAAGGCACGGACCAGGTTCTTCACCGTGGCATCGGGATTACCTGCGCTGGCAACAACGATGTCGTTCTTGCCGTCGCCATTCACATCACCGATTGCCAAGTTCACACCACCCAGACCATACTGCCCAGCATCATCAAACGCATGGATCGCCGTGGAGTACTTATCCACAACCACCGTGCCGCCACTCCGTGCGAGCTTCAGGACCTGGAAGTAGGTCTCCGGCTTGTAATCGCCGACCTGAGCGCCATTCATCTGGCCGACAACGAGCTCGTCGATTCCATCGCCGTCGAGATCACCTGCTGCCACAGTCACACCACCGGAGGTGTTGCCCCACAGCGCCGGTGTACCGGCACCAGGCCACGCTCGGAAGGTTCCCTGCTCGACCATGGTGCCTTTGTTGACACCACCAACAACCCGCAGATTGCTGAGCTGGAACACGCGGATCTGGTTGGCTCCGCCGACACCCTGTGCCGCAACAATCAGCGGTGTGCCTTCACCGATGAAGTCACCGGCTGCCACATTGATTTGACCCTGCAGGTTTTGATACGCCACATTGGTCGCAGTCTTGGCAAAGGCGCCGCGCGTGCTTATGACCGTCGGGGTCTTGTCTGTGTACTGCTCCCAGATCAGGATGATGGACGGCTGAGTAGCAGCCATTCCACCAGGACCGAACCCGGTCAGGATATCGAGCTTCCCGTCCTGGTTGAAATCGGCAACCGCCACATTTGTGAAGCGATCACGTGGCGACACGATTTGCGTTGCGAAGCTCGGCGTCAGAGCCTGGAAGCCGCTGAACGGGGAGAACCGCCACTGATCGGATTCATTCATGAAGTTGCGCTTCACCTGCGTGATACCGCCATGGCCCTGAGCCAGGATCATCTCATCAGGCTCCTGAGCAGGACTCAAGATTGTGATCGTCGCCGTTTCCGTATCGGACGACGTGGAAGGATCGGTCGCCGTCACAGTGATGGTCGCCGTTCCCGGGTCCGCACCGGCGGTGAAGACTATATTCACCGTGGAGACGTTCCCGTCTTTCGTTACCGTACCCACAGCAACCGTGCCGATTCCTTCCGGCGCAACCGTCGCACCGAACGCAAGGGCATCGCCGTCAAGATCGGTTGCGGTCGCCACGATGGTCGTCTGGGCTTCCGGCTGAACGTTCGCCGTCGTCGGATTCAGCACCAGTGTCGGGGCCTGATTCCCAACGAGGACGGTCACCGCCACGGTTCGTCGGGTAATCTGGAACCCTCCGTCGATACCACGAACAACCAGATTGTACGTGGTATTCGCGATGACACCGATCGGCACCTCGAACGTGTATGTACCGGTGCTCTGTCCGGCGACGGTCACGGAATCGTCCAACGTATGTCCGTCGACATCGACAATCACCAGTTCCGCATCCGAATCCTGCGCCGTGATGTAGAACTTGACGGAAGTCGTATCGGCGATATTGATCGTGACACCCGCGCCGATATCCGCTCCGCCCTGGCTGGTGGCCACGGTCAGGATCGGCGGCATCGGGTGGTTGAGAATATCGAGCACCACGTTATCCGAAGCGCTCAGCCCACTGCTGTTTGTACCGGTCACCGTAACGGTGGTCGGGTCATCCGCGGAATCGACATATCCTTCGCCGACACCCGCATCCGCGTCAAACAGACCCGGAGTCAGGGTGATTTCCGCGAAGACGATACTCGGATCATTCCCCCACGAATTCTCGGGATAAGAGCCTTGAGCAAAGTTCTTCGGGCTTTCGATAACCGTGGGAAGCCCGCTGTCACCGATGTCAAACGTCAGGGTGACAGGCTCTCCACCCGGATCCAGCGCACCAGCCGTTATGACCGCTGTGCTGGTCTCCTGAACATCCGCCGCCGCAACAGCACCCAGTGAACTCATGAGCGTGCCATCGGCGTTGAGTATCGTCACGTCGAGAACTTCAACATCCGGCGCAGCCGCTTCCGGCAGAACGTCGATCAGAATATCGACATAATCCTTCTGCGTTCCGAGCGCCACTTGCGCCTCGTCGGCAACATACACGCGGAGAGTAAAGGTTCCCTTTTCCGCACCCGCAACAAACGGCACCGCCTCGAAGCCAGGCTCGAAGATGAACTCAATCGAGCCGGATTCGACAAAGGCCGCCGCAGGATCGGTTGCGGCATTGAGGACGTTCACACCGTTCAGGGTGGCGTTCGCAATGGTCACATCCGAGGAAATCGCTGTACCGGTTGCAACCAGCGTCAGATTCGCCGGCACCGCCGACATATCGCGCGCTTCAATCGTAACCGTCAGGATCTCGCCTTCCTCAATCGTAACCTGGCGAACATCGGCGCCTGCCACGGAAAGACGTCCAATATCGTCACTAGTAAGATCTTCGGTGGTTCCATCAAACGTAGCCGGGAACACCGGAGAGAACAGAGGAATATCATTGATGGCGATGTTGATGCCCGGAGTGATAAAGGTCGTCAGACCGTCATCATCCGTCGCATTCGCCTCGACTGCGAACGGCTCAATCGGACCGACACCAAACGTCGGAACATCCGGTGTGATGGTCACTACGGCCGTTCCGGTGGATCCACCACTCAGGTTCGTCTGCCAAACGAAGGTTGAGCCGAGCGCACCGGCCGGTGTCTGCGTAACGTCCATATCCACAACGGTACCCAGATCCGTCGTCACCACGTCGAGAGTCAGAATCTCATCGGCGTTGATCGCCAGCGTTTCGCCTGCGGAGACGGCCTGATTGGTCAGGCGGGCCGGGGTTGTGGTCGCATACGCCTTGAGTGTCGGACGTCCGTTGACATCGAACGAGCCGATATTCGTCTCGGTCGCATTGTTGCCGACGATATCCGTCACGCTCACGGTGAACCCGAAGCCCAGCGTCGTATCCAAATCCATACCTCGAGCCAACTCTACGTCGAACGGAGCCGACAGGTTCGTCTGGCTGATTGTCGCCAGGTCGTTCTGCAGCGTCACCGTAGCCGACGGAGGAGTCGGGCTGCCGGACAGCGTCAGAGAAATCCGGTTGTTGCTCAGGAATCCCAGCGGATCATCCAGCGAATCGCCGATGACCGCAGAGACTCTCAGGACCGAACCCGGAGCAATCCTCCAACCGGTTCGACCCAACTTCGACCCAGGCGTCGTGTACACAATCTGCGACGCGCCTTCGCCGTAGGTCGCAGTCCCGGACCGCAACTCCACACCCAGCGAGCCACGGAAGATCGACGGTGGGAAGTTATCCACCGCGACCGGCTGCTCGTGGATCACCTCGACGATGTTGTTGCTTACATCGTCTTGGCCTATCCAGGTGATATCCACAGGCGTCTGCTGCGCGGTATCGGTGATCCCAACGCCGCTGCCTACCGTGACCGTCTGCGTACTCTGGAAGTGCGTCAGACCGCTTTCGGTGTACGTGCCCGTGATCGGGAAGGCCAGCGCACTGCTGCCGCCGAATCCGCTGACATCCGCTGCAACAACCACGTTGTTCAGGTTGCTGCCCGGACCGGCCAGCCAGTTGTCATCGCCCGTCAGCAGAACGTTCGGGTTAATAATGTCGGCGGCAACCGTCACCGTGTCGCCACGCGTTACGCGGTTGAACACATGACCGTCACCCGCCGTACGGAACGCAGCCGGGGTGCCCGGCGTAAGCGTCACTTTTACTTCCGGCGGCTGTGTATCCACGATCAAGCCATCCGACTGAATCTGGCTCGCCGGGAACAGGGAACTGTAATCCGTCGCTGTCACAATGACCTTCGCCGCTTTCGCCGCTTGGGTCCCCGTGGCCTGCGCCGGGGTGTTCGCCAGGACTCGCGCGTCGCTCAGGTTCCAGACATTCTGCACGGCAATCTTGCCGTTGCCGATTACAGCCTGGCCCAGAGCCACCGGGGCCTGCGCTGCACCCATCGGAGCGATCTGCACCGCACCGGTATCCAGCGAGACACCAAATCCCTGACGTCCCGGAGGATACTGGCCGGGATTGTTGATCCCGCCCGCAAAAGCAGTATCCGCCGCGCTATTCTTGTCATATCGACCAAACGTGGTCGTGTCGTTAATCCAGATACTGGCAAAGTGGACACCGGAACTATCGGTGGCTTCTTTGTCATACATCGTCTGGACCGTCGCATATTCCCAGGTGGCGATCGTCGTATTGCCCGCGCCTGCCTGAGTCGCGCTCGGTACCAGGTATGTCACAAAGGGCTTGAGAATCGGCGGATAGAAGGCAGAGAAGTCCGCCGTCAAGACATCCGGCGCTCCGGAATCGTTTCCGAACGTCGCGACGTACTTGATCTCATCGCCCGGACGAAGCTCATCGATACCAGCGCCTGCGAGCAGGCGATCCGGTGCAGAGGTTCCCGTCTGGGCCGCTCCGCCACCGGCGTCGTCCACGTCCACACCATTCACATACAGGATGTCTTCCAGCAGGAACACACCTTGCGCGTTGATACCCAGCACGTTCGCATC
>JAKPYU010000367.1 GCA_029568995.1 Candidatus Omnitrophota bacterium
TATTCTCTACTCGGAACCTGTTGATGGGAGGCAGGTATGAATCCGACCAACTCTATTCACACTGGCTGGCGGTATTGCTCAATCAATTCCATGACATTCTGCCCGGATCTTCTGTCCGTCCTGTCTATGAGGATACCGAAGAACAGCTGGGAGCGACACTATCGAAAGTCGAACAGATCAGCGAAAAAGCACAGAGGGAACTTGTCCGTAGAATAGACACACGTGGTCCGGGAGAGCCGGTTGTTGTGCTCAATTCGTTGAGCTGGCCGCATACCGGGCTGGTCTCGGTGGATCTCGATGAGGGGTGGAAGAATCCGACGGTTCTGAATAGCCATGGACAGTCCCAGCCGGTACAAATTGTATCGAAGGAAGATGGCTCGCGTACGTTGCTGTTCTTGGCAAACGATGTTCCGTCCATGGGGCACGAGGTCTATTCGCTGGCTGAGAGGGATTCCTCCTTGGCGGCCTCTCCCCCAAGATTGGGGGAGATACAGAGGGGGTTGAAGGCGGTCACAACAACGCGGTTGGAGAACGATTACTTTGTTATCGAACTCGCCCCGGATGGGGATCTGACACGCATTCATGACAAGCGAGAGAATCGAGAAGTATTGGAGCCGGGAAAGCAGGGCAATGTTTTCCAGTTGTTCGATGACCGGCCCTGGAAGCACGATGCCTGGGATTTCGATCATAATTTTGAAGAGAAAATGTGGTCGTTCGGTCCGGCAGAGTCTATCGAGGTGCTGGAAACAGGTCCGCTCTGTGGGCGTCTTCGTATCCGACGAAGACATCGGAAATCCACGCTGGTACAGGATATTGTGATTTATAGCCACATTCCGCGTATTGATTTCGAGACGGAAGTCGATTGGTGGGAGAAACGAGTCCTTCTGAAAGTCGCGTTTCCGTTACATGTGCTTTCTCCGAAAGCTACGTATGAGATTCAGTTCGGCGCGATTGAGCGTCCCACCAGCCGTAACCACAGCTGGGAGAAAGCGCAGTTTGAGGTTCCCGCGCAACGGTGGGCGGATCTGTCGGAAGGCAACTTCGGTGTGAGCCTTCTCAACGACTGCAAGTATGGTTACGACTGTCGGGACAATGTTCTGAGGCTTTCGCTGCTGCGAAGCCCGATCAGTCCCGACCCGCATGCGGATGAAGGGAAGCACCGTTTCACTTACAGCCTGTATCCTCATGCGGGAGATTGGCGTGCGGCGGAGACCGTGCGCCGCGCCGCCGAGCTGAACAACCCGCTTCGTGCTCTCCGCACAAGTCGGCACAGCGGCGAAATCCCTGCGCAATATTCCTGGATACAGATCCATCAGTCGAATGTGGTATTGGATACGGTAAAGAAAGCCGAAGCGAACGACGATGTCATTCTCCGGTTCTATGATTCCCTGGGGTATCGGGGACCGGTAGAAATTACATTTTCCGAAAAGCCGAAGAAGGTCTGGGAGTGTAATTTAATCGAGCGGGATGAAAAACGGATTACGTTAGTTGATGGCAATACGGTCGTGCTCCCATTCAGCCCGTTTGAGATCAAGACGTTGCGCGTGGCGTGGTGAGTACTCCCCCTCTCCAAAAATGGTGAAAGGGAGAAGAACTACTGCGCATTGTCGTTCCGGCGAAAGCCGGAATCCAGAAGTCCTATAATTTATTCGCGCCGGTTTTTGCCACCAGGCAACTCGCCTCAAACAAAGAGGTCCGGTCTTCACCGCAATCGGCCCACCAGCCGTCGAGAATTTCGTAGGTCAAAGTCCCTTCCTCAATATAAGCGTTATTGACATCGGTGATCTCCAATTCGCCCCGGCCGGAGGGTTTTAAACGGTCTATGATGTCGAACACGCGGTTATCGTACAGGTAGATACCGATTACCGCGTAGTTCGTATCCGGATTTTTCGGTTTTTCGGTGATCTTGACGATGAGTTTATCCTGGATGGTTGGGACACCGTAGCTTTCGGGATGATCGACTTCTTTCAGCAGGATTTTCGCGCCCCGTTCCTGTTTCTGAAAATCGTGCACGGCCTTCGCGAAGTTCTTCTCAATGATATTATCGCCAAGCATGATGGCTACACGGTCATTTCCGACGAAATCCCGTGTTAATGAAATGGCGGCAGCGATGCCGCCTTCCCCTTCTTGATATACATAGGACAGGCGTTTCAGTCCGAATTCTTTACCGTTGCCCAGCAGCCGGATAAAGTCCCCCGCGTTGTTGCCGCCGGTGATGATCATAATATCGTTAATTCCGGCGTTGATGAGTGCCTGAATCGGGTAATAGATCATGGGAAGATCATAGATCGGCAGAAGATGCTTGTTTGTGACCTTGGTCATGGGATAGAGCCGGGTTCCGAGTCCGCCTGCGGTAATGACACCTTTCATCGTGCATCCTCCTCGTCTAACGTGGTTGATTCTTCCAGGCGATGTCCATAATGTTCCTGGTAGTATTTCTTAAATTCACCGGATTTGATTTTCTCCCACCACCAGCGGTTGTCGCGATACCACGTGACGGTCTGGCGCATCCCTTCCTCGACGGCAACAGTCGGATGCCAGCCGAGTTTCTTGAGCTTGGAGCAATCCAGGCTGTAGCGGGTATCGTGGCCGGGTCGGTCGGCGACACGACGGATCAACTCTTTTGGCTTGTCGAGAATGGAGAGGATCAACTCAGCGATTTCGCGATTGGGGCGTTCCTGGTCGCCGCCGATATTGTAGATCTCACCTTCCTTGCCTTGCAGAAGGACAGTCTGAATGCCCCGGCAATGATCCTCTACAAACAGCCAGTCACGAATCTGCATCCCATCGCCGTAGAGAGGAATCGGCTGGTTGTCCAGGACATTCGTGGTAGCGAGCGGGATGAATTTTTCGGGATACTGATTCGGTCCGTAATTGTTGGAGGCTCGTGTGATCAGGACCGGTGTCCGGTACGTTCTGAAATAGGAGAGAACGAGCAAGTCCCCGCCCGCCTTGCTTGCGGAATACGGATTGGATGGATTGAGTGGAGCGGTCTCTGTTGAGGAGCCGACCGGGACCGTGCCGTAGACCTCATCCGTGCTGATCTGGATATAGCGCGAGATGGCGAATTCGCGTACGGCCTCCAGGAGGCAGAACGTACCGAAAATGTCCGTATTCAGGAAATCCGAAGGGGAACCAATGGACCGGTCCACATGAGTCTCGGCGGCGAAATTGACGATGGCATCGAAGCCGCCGCTTGAGAGGACCTCGCGCACCTGCCCGGCGTTTGCGATATCTCCACGAACGAAGGCATATCGGGGATTGGTTTCGCATTCTCTCAGGTTATCGAGATTTCCCGCGTAAGTGAGTTTGTCAAAATTGACGATCTGCGCATCCGGGTCCTCCCGGAGCATGAAACGGACGAAGTTCGAGCCGATGAATCCGGCCCCGCCGGTGACGAGAAGTTTCATGGTGTTCCCTCTGCTCGGCAATATGATTCATGGGAAGGCTATCACATTTGATCAAGGAAGACGAATGGGGGGCGGGTTTGATTTGTCTCCTTACAGATCTGCCAAGTACCCCTCCCCGGCCCTCCCCGTAAACGGGGAGGGAGAGTTCTTCCCCCCGTTTGCGGGGGGATTTAGGGGGGGAGGACATCCCTCATTCAAGCGATCACGCGCATGACACCTATGCAATAGCATTCACCTCTTTTACGCAACGTGTTACGCTTGGTTCGGAAAGGGACGATTCTGCGCCTTTGGAGGACAGACATGAGGTTTCGAGCCGGTTTCTTATTCCTGTTTTGCGGAGCGTTTACGATGAACCTATCGGCGGAGATACCGAAATCCGAACACCCGCGCCCGGATTGGCGGCGCGATGCCTGGCAATGCCTGAACGGTCCCTGGCAGTTTGCGTTCGAGGAAGGCCAGTCGGGCGAGTCTCTCGCCTGGCAGAATTGGCCCGACACGAAAGTGACAAGCCGCGAGATCGTTGTGCCGTTCCCGTGGGAAAGCCGTCTCTCCGGCATTGGTGAGCCGGATCGGCGGGGAACCGGCTGGTATTTCCGTCCCTTTGAGATCCCCGCAGACTGGCGGGATAAGCGGATCTGGCTGACCGTGGGCGCGGCGGATTTTGAGGCAACCGTCTGGGTGAACGGCATGGAGGCGGGGAAACACGAAGGCGGGTATAACCCGTTCGGTTTCGATATCACGCCGCTTTGCCGGATGGACCGGGAGAACAACCTGGTGATTCGCGTGGTGGATCTGCTTGATGCCAGTCAGCCGTCCGGCAAACAAACCCGCTGGTACACACCGACCAGCGGGATCTGGCAGACGGTTTACCTGGAGGCGCGCGGCCTCGCGTACATGCAGGACGCGACGATCCGCACGGATGCGCTGAAAGGAACGGTCTCCTGGTCTGTCAAATTCGGTGGCGAAATCAAGGAACCTTTGTATCTGGAAGTGGCCCCGGAACCGGACCCGGAAGGATTGGTCACTGCCCCGATGTTCGGGGAAGCACAGAGATACACAGTCGAGAAGAACGAATTGACGTTTGACCTGAATGTTCGTGCACCTCGACTGTGGTCGCCGGAGTCTCCGAATCTCTATTTCTGCCGCCTGACACTCAAAAGCGATGACCAGGTATTGGATACGGTGCGGACCTATTTTGGCATCCGTTCGCTCAGTCGCCAGGCATTGCCCGGAAAAGACTATGAGTACATTTTCCTGAACGGACGACCGATCTACCTGATCGGTGCGCTCGACCAATCGTTTAACCCGGAAGGTGTCTACACGTTTCCCAACGATGCCACGACCCGTTTCGATGTGGAAAAGGCCCTGGAATTCGGATTCAACTTCCTGCGCATTCATATCAAAGTAGAGGAACCGAGATTCTACTACTGGGCGGATCGGTTGGGTCTGCTCATTCAGCAGGACATGCCTAATTTTAACCGTTATGATGACCGGGCCAGGCAGTTGTATACGAAGATGCTGGATGCTTCCATGCAACGGGATATGAATCATCCGTGCATCTTCTCCTGGGTTCTTTTTAACGAAACTTGGGGATTGGAAAAACACGATACCCGGGACAGTCAGGATTGGATTAAATCGCTTTATCATTCCGCAAAGGAAATGGACCCGACCCGGCTGATCGAGGATAATTCCCCGTGCCGGTATGACCATGTCATTACGGATATCAATTCGTGGCATTTCTACATTTACGACTTTGACAAGGCGAAGAAGCATATCGAGGATGTGGTAGCAAAGACCTTTGCGGGATCGGACTTTAACTACATCGGCGGCAATAAACAGGGAACCGAGCCGATGATGAACAGCGAATACGGTGGCATCAGCGCCGGCAGCGGAGACCGGGATATCTCCTGGTGCCTGCATTACCTGACAACGGAACTCCGTCGGCATGAAAAGATCTGCGGCTATATTTATACGGAATTACAGGACATCGAGTGGGAACACAACGGGATGATGGATTACGACCGCACCCCGAAAGATTTCGGCTATGAGGAGCTGATTCCCGTGCCGGAAGGACAGCCACCGTTCAGTTATCGCGATATCCATAACGAGGATTTCCTCGGGATTGATCTCGTTCCGCTGGAGGCGCGGAAACCGGGCGAGCCGTTTAATGTGACGACCTGGATCAGCCGATTTTCCGGGAAGGGGGATGAGACGCTTCTGATCAGCTGGCGGATATCGGGAGTGAATGCGCTGGGCGAAGTCTGGCGGTCCGCGGGTGTGCGGACACGAACCTCCGCGCCTCACTTCGCAGTCACCCCACTTGTCAACCTGGAGATCGGAATCCTGCCGGAAGATTCCATGCTGTACGTGCTCTGTGTGGCTGCTGAAGATAAAGATGGAAAAGTAGTTGCTCGAAACTTCGCTGCATTCCACACATTCACGGAATCCGCACCGCGCATGCAGATGGGCGGCAAGCAGTGCAGTCTGCGCTGGAAACCCGGCGATGTTGCGACAGAGATCTGGAATAAGAAATTGCAGCGATTTGAGAGCGGCGAAAAAGTATTCGGCGAAGGTGCAGGGCGTGTCGAGTACCAGGTAAACGTACCTGCCGAGGTTGTAGCCGCACAACCGGCAGAGATGGAAATCCTGGTTGAACTTGGCGCACACGCCGGAAAGGCAAAAATCGAGTGGATTCAGAAACATAAGGAAACCGACTATCCGCAAACCGAGCCGGACAGAAGATTTCCGACCGATGTCACTGTCCTGGTCAACGGAGTTACCGTGGAAACCGTTCTCATACCCGATGACCCGGCGGATGTGCGCGGATTGCTCTCCAACCTCTCCGGGAAGCATCCGAGCTCTTACGGCTACCTGAAGCGGATTCAACTATCGGCGGAGCAGGTGTCGAAGATTTTCGAGAACAAGGAAGGGGAGACGGAGTTGCGGATTGCCTTCCAGGTGAATGAAAACGCCGCACACAAAGGCGGGCTTTCGATATACGGAGAACGAGAGGGACGGTATCCTGTCGATCCGACCCTGGTGATCAAGACACGAAATGAACTTAAGTAAACCAGCCTTCAAGAAACGGAGGAAATCGCCATGCCCAGAATCGCTATGATCGGTGCCGGAAGTATTGTGTTCTGCAAGACCCTGATGATGGACATTATGTCTACCAGGGCCACGGCGGACAGTACATTTGTGTTGATGAGTCCCACGGCGGAGAAACTGAAACGACTGGAGGATTATGCCAAACGGATCGTTTCGGAGAATGACTTGCCGTCAACGATCCTGGCAACGACGAACCGTCGTGAGGCACTGCGCGATGCGGATTATGTTATCCTCATGTTCCAGATCGGTGGGATTGATGCGTTCCAGGTCGACTATGAAGTGCCGCTGAAATACGGTGTGGACCAGTGTATCGGCGATTCGATGAATCCAGGCGGAATTTTCCGCTCCCTTCGTTCCATTCCCGTGCTGGTAGATATTGTGAAGGACATGCAGGAGCTCTGTCCGAAGGCGTTAATCATGAACTATGTCAATCCCATGGCGGTTTGCTGCTGGACGCTGGGTGAGGCAGGAGCGACACGGTTTGTCGGACTGTGCCACGGAGTCCAGACGACACTGGACCTGATTTCCCGCTATGTCGGGGTGAAAAAGGAGCAAATCGATTATGTGTGTGCGGGAATCAACCACATGGGGTGGTTCCTGAAAATCGAACACGAGGGGAAAGACCTGTATCCGATTCTGCGCGAGAACATCGAAAAGCCGGAGTATTATATCAACGAAAAAGTTCGCTGTGAAGTGATGCGTCATTTCGGCTACTTTATGACGGAGAGCACAGGCCACCTGTCGGAATACCTGCCGTGGTTTCGGAAGAACAAAAAGGCGCTCGGTCTGTACTGCGATCAGCCTTCGTTCGGCGGCGAATCGGGGGCGTACTACAAGTGGTGCCGGACCATGGCGGACAAGTTCAAGGGAGTGGATTTATTCGCTTCCGAATCGACGAAACTGGACCCTCGGAGCGCGGAGTATTGTTCCTATATCATTGAAGCGCTGGAGACGAGCAAAGTGTTCCGTTTGAACGGGAATATCCGCAACAACGGTTTGATCGCCGATTTCCCGGATCATTGCTGCGCCGAAGTACCGATTTATGTGGATCGTTCGGGATTGCATCCGACGTACATCGGGCATCTTCCGCCGCAGTGCGCGGCGATGAACCTGAGCAATATCACCGTCCAGGGACTTACCGTTCGCGCGGGGATGGACGGAGACCCGGAACTGGTTGTTGCGGCGATGTCCATGGACCCGTTGACCTGCGCCGTTTGTACTCTCAATGAGGTGCGGGAAATGGCGACGGAGATGCTGGAAGCGGAAAAGCGATGGTTACCACAATTCGAAGGGAAAACCATTCGCAAGACGCCGGTTATCAGTATTCCGAAGGGAACGATGGGTGTGGATGTCCCGCTCGACCCGGCGTTGGCTATCGGGCATCGGTTCGGCGAGTTGATGCAGCGGTAGACGATAGACTCAAAATCAGGATGGATTTGCGAGATTCATTGTTTGAATACAGAGGTTAAGACATGGTTGAGCATTTGTATCGGAAAACCGTCTGTCTGGCTTTCGTTGTTCTTTTTCTTTCTGCACCCGGATTCTGTTTGGACGGCGGAGGAATTCCGGTTGCGGCGATTCAGGAGTTGATGGACGGATTGATTGAGGATACGGATGTTCCCGGCATGGTTGTCGGTGTGGACGTCAAAGGCGAACGGTGGATCGGCGTTTCCGGTGTAGCGGATCTGGAGACGGGAGAGATCGTTACACCGGATACGCAATTCCGTCTGGCCAGTGTAACCAAAACCTTTACGGCAATTCTGCTTCTCAAACTCGCGGAGCTGGGTAACCTTTCTCTTGACGATAACGTAGAGAAATGGCTTCCCGGACAACTGAATAATGCTGAGAACATTACCATTTCCATGTTGCTGAATCACACGAGCGGCCTTTTCGATCATGAAAATGTCCTGGAATTCTGGAACAAGATCATGGACAATCCGCTCTATAATTGCCCGGAAGAGGAAGTTCTGCAGCTCATCAATGAGAATCCTCCCAATTTTGCGCCGGGCACTGCGTATGAGTACTGTAATTCAGGCTACTATCTTCTGGGCATGATTGCCGAAAAAGTAAGGGGAGATACGGTGGATCATCTCACCCAACAGTATATTTTTTCACCTGCCGGGATGAGCCGCAGTCGATTGACCCGCGAAGGAGAATTGACTCTCCCCTTTCTGCCCGGTTATTTTCGTGACGATCGAAGCGAGGATCTCATGTCGGTGGGCAATTGGAATTTCAGTTGGGATTGGACGGCGGGCAGTGGTGTCTCCACGGCGGGGGATTTGATCTCTCTCGTCCGTGCTCTTTTTTCAGGAACTCTCCTTGGCCCGGAATGGCTTGCCCGGATGACGACTCCGATTCCACCGTCAGAGGAATATGGATACGGAGTGGATGTGAAACTCTCCGATACGAACCGTTTCGGCGAGCCGGTCTGCACTCATGGTGGCTATAATCCCGGCACATTCACTGGCTGGTACTATTTTCCTGAGTCCGATATGGTGATTACGTTGGGCCTCAACTATTCGGAATACCGTGAGGAATATGTATATCCCTTTGCGTATGCGGGACGGGATTTTGTGGAGGAACTGCATTTCATCCTCAATCCGTCCGGTTTCTCGACAGATTGGGAAGTGTATCGGTGAGCAGACACAGACCGGACGGGGCAAAGAACAGAAAAATCTGAATGGGGAAGTAACCAGCCTTGGTGTTCAATCGTTTTCTGATAGCCTGTTCAGGCAAGATTTTCGAAAGAATTACGTGAGGAATGAGAAGGATGTTCGTAAGGCAGATTCTGACGGTTGTTTTGTTAAGTTCGGTTTTTCTGAGTTGCGGAACCCTGCAGATGAGCCGGGAAGGTCGTTCGGCGGCGGACCAGATGCTGACAGCGGTCTCCATCCAGGATGCGCTGAACCAGCTGGACTTGGGCACGTACGTCAAAGAGAAAAAGGTCACTCTCACGGTCGCAGGGCACAGCTCGGAGATCCCCTATATTGAGAAGGCCGTGGCGGAACTTTTGGTGGAGCAAGGTGCGGTTGTTGTTCCGCCGGATGCGGAACGTGATCTGAACCTGACCGTTGTAGTGGACAGCGCGGGTTCGGATCTCGGTTCCGGCGGGCTTGCGATCCCGATCCCGCTGCCCTCGGTGAGCACGGGGATTACGATCAGCAAGATCGACCTGGTTCAAACCGAGGAACAGGAAGGACTTTGCCGCCTGTGGGTGTACGGGACGAATCCGGATGGAACCCATGCCTTCACAACGGACCCGGTATTCGCAAGGCACTGGGTTACGAATCTGTCGGTCTTGGGATTCTCACTGGGTCATCGAAGCGACCTGAAGGAAATTCGGGATAAGATTGACGTGCCAATTCCTTGAGGGAGGTTCCCTTTTCCGAGGAGATTTCTCCCTTCGGTCGAAATGACAGGGGGGTCGAAGTCACAGGATGACCCGAATGACAGGGGTTTTGTCATTCCGAACGAACGTGAGGAATCTCAGCATATCACCCGCTTAGCCAGGAAAAACATTCGGTCCAATCTCTCCTCGTAGTTCTCGGATCTCGGATTCAACGAGCCTTCTTGGACAGCCTGGCTCCCTTTTGCGTGGATGAAATCCAATCCGCCCAGGGAGAGGGAGACGTGGGTGATATTGCCCATGTTACCGACAAAAAAGAGCAGATCTCCCGGTGCGAGATCCTCACGCCAGCCGGTATCGCCGCTGACCATGCCGCAGAGACATTGCTGATCCGCATCGCGCGGCAGGCAAATCCCGGTTTCTGCGTATGTGATTTGTATGAAACTAGAACAATCAAGTCCCTTACTGCTCCGCCCGGCCCACACATAAGGCACTCCAAGCATGTTGTATGCAGCGATTACAATTCTCCTGCGCAGTGGCTCGGCCCGTTCCCAATCCACCTTCCAGATATCCGCCCACAACTTTCTCCACGCTTGCTTTTCCTTTCGCGCGATGGCGTCTTTTTCAACCCAGCCCAGGTATCCATCCATCGACTGGACCAGGATGGAATCGCCCGCTTTCGGCCCCATCAGAATCACCGGCTCGTTGTGAAGCAGTTCATTCACATGTTCACTATCGGAATCCGAAGTTGTTCTCTGGAAGGACCGTTTCGCGTGCACAACACCGAATCGTTCCTCATCTGTTCGGGCAACAAAGAGCCGATCCGCCCGCACCGGAATCCCCAGGGACTCCAGGGCCGTTACGAGACCCTCTTTTAGTCCCCGATTCGCGACAAATCCTTCGAGAAGAGCGGTTCCATCCTCAATTCGCGATTGGACTTCGAACAACATGACGCGCGGATCGAAGACATACCGTGCACAGTATCGCCGGAGATATTCGGGCAGGTCTTCCAGGCAAGCTTCTCCACGAGGAGCCATCAGGCGACGAATCTGTTGCGTATCCGGCGCGCTGATCCGCCTGCTGTCGGCATCCATGTTGGAGGATTGATTCACCATGCCAGCATTGCATCTCCGTAAGAATAGAATCGAAATCCGCGTCGAATGGCTTCCTCATAAACTTCCCGCCATCGCTCCCGGCCCAGCCAGGCGGCGATCAGAATAATCAACGTGGAACGCGGCAGATGGAAATTTGTAATCATTCCATCAATTGCCTTGAATGAATACCCAGGCCGGATAAACAGCGCGGTTTCGGCTTCCTGTGCCCGAATCTGTCCGTTCGTGTCGGCTGCACTTTCCAGTACCCGTACGGCGGTTGTTCCCACCGCGATAACCCGGCCCCCGTTATGACGGGCGTCGTTGATAGCGTGGGCGGACTGTTCGCTGATCCGGTATCGTTCCCTGTGCATGGGGTGCTCTTCCACCGCTTGAGAACGAATCGGCAGAAAGGTATCCAGCCCCACGCGAAGCGTTACCGGCACAATCGAAACGCCGGTTTCCCGCAAACGATCCAGCAGATCTTTCGTAAAGTGAAGTCCCGCTGTGGGTGCCGCCGCCGACAGCAACTTTTTAACTGGTTGTGCATAGACAGTCTGATACCGCTGTCGGTCCAGCGGTGCATTCTCCTTTCCGTCACGATGAATGTATGGAGGCAGCGGAACCTGACCATGGCGCTCCAGGAATTCATCCCATCTCCCATTATCAAAGAATTGCAGTTCGAATAGGCCATCTCCCAGGATCTCTCTCACCTCAGCGATCACCTCATCCGCGAATTGGATTTCCGCGCCTTTCTTGAGACGAGAGGCCCGCTGTGCGATCACTTTCCACTGCCGGTTGCCGAGGTCTTCCAGCAGGAGCACCTCGATTTTCGCTCCACCGCCGACCTTTGTGCCGAAGATGCGTGCGGGCATCACCCAGGAATCGTTCACAACCAGCACATCGCCCGCTCGAAGCAGCTGCGGCAGATTCCGGAACAGGTATTCTTCGATCACGCCGGTTCTCCGGTTGACCGCAAGCAGGCGAGAGCAGTCGCGGGTATCCACAGGGATTTGGGCGATCCGCTCCGGCGGCAGTTCATAATCAAATTCACGGATATCCATGGGAATGGTTTTTTAATCAGCGCCTTCCGCCGAACAGGTTCAGCAAAACCGTCAGAATCACAGAAAGGATGATACAAGTGACTATCGGGAAATACAATGAAAAATTCTCGCGCTCGATGCGGATATCTCCCGGAAGTTTGCCGATCCATGGGATTCTACCGGCGAATGTGAACAGGAGACCCAGCAGCATCAGGACTGCGCCAAAGATCAGCAAAATACGTCCGAACGACTCCATGCCGTTGCTCCCGACCTGAAAGTGTGTCAAGAATAGTCTATCAACGGTTGTTGAAATTCAACATATCACCGATTCTGACGAGAACCATGAAAATTCTACTGGTCAATCCGAACCTGATGAAACCGCCGGTGACGCCTGTTGCCCTGGATTACCTGGGGCAGGCATTGGAACAGGCGGGATTCGATGTGGAACTGCTGGACCTGTCTTTCGCGGACGATCCGGTTGCGGCTATTGAGCAAAGCGTGACAGATAACGAGGATCTGGTCGCGGTCACAGTCCGAAATACCGACGACTGCTACCTGGCGAGCCGGGATTTCATTCTGGACAAGACAAAAGTCCTCCTAGCGGAGATCCGAAGACGGACATCTGCGCCGGTTATTGTCGGTGGGGCGGGGTATTCGATCTTCCCGAACGAAATTCTGGAGTATCTGGGCGCGGATGCCGGGGTGATGGGCGAGGGGGAACGCGTTCTTTGTGAAGTGGCCCTGTCTGTGAGAGACAAGCGAGACTGGACCGAAATTCCCGGCTTGATTACGAGAAAGACGGGCTTCGAGAAGGTCTATCCCGGCGAGCCGGTGGATTTGCGACAAATGGATCTGGCGGCCCGGCCGGTTGTCGATAATGTGCGTTACCTCAAGGAAGGCGGAATGGTGGGGTTCGAAACCAAACGCGGCTGCGATCAGCATTGTTTCTATTGCCCGGAACCCGTGTCGCGGGGATCGTGCATTCGTCTGCGGGACCCGGAAAACGTTGCGCAGGAGCTGGCCAATCTGCTGGAACGGGGCGTTGACACATTCCACACCTGCGACAGCGAGTTCAATCTTCCGCCGGAACACGCGATGGAAGTGTGCGAGGCGATTATCCGAAAAGGCATTGCGAATCGGATTCGCTGGTATGCCTATGCGGCTCCCCACGCTTTCCCGGAGGAATTGGCCGCTGCCATGCGTCGGGCCGGGTGTGTCGGGATCGACTTCGGGGTGGATCATACAAACGGGGACATCCTGTCCCGCTTTGGCCGACACCATCGTTTGGAGGATTTGATCTCGGTAGCCGACCGATGCCGACGGCACGGCTTCGCGGTCATGTATGACCTGCTGCTCGGCGGCCCCGGCGAAACACGCGAGACAATAGAGGAATGTATTCGCGCAATGAAATCTCTACCGATTGATCGGTTCGGCATCTCGTTCGGGATCAGAGTCTATCCCGGAACCGGCGTCGCACGTCTAGTAGATAAAGAAGGATTTCACTCCGGGAATCCGAATCTTCGCGGATCTGTTGAGGGAAATGAATCGCGGCTTCGCCCCGTGTATTATGTTTCTCATTCCCTGGGGGAGAATATCGATTCGTTCTTCCACGACTTGGTAAAGGATGATAACCGATTTCTTTTCGGCGGCACGGAACAGACGGGACAGAACTATAATTACAATGATAATTCCGTGCTCGCGCAAGCAATTCGTAACGGTGCCAGGGGCGCTTTTTGGGATATTTTGAGAAGATTAACGAACTGATTCGATTGCGGATTGCTTTTTACCCCCCCCCTCAATCCCCCCGTAAACGGGGGGAAGAATTCTTCTCCCTCTCCCTTCGGGAGAGGGTTAGGGTGAGGGTCCTTCTGAGTAGGACAGGCCTCCGTGCCTGTCATCCCTTTGAATTTCATCATACATAATTAACCGTTTCCTACAGCTTTAACATATACATATATGCAGTCTCTATTACTGAGAACATCCACAATCTCTACCACGAATACTTTTTTGCAAAATTTGATTTTTCTTATTGACACCCGGATAATCAGTGATATACTCTTTACCGAAGCATTCTGAAATGCGCGAGCGGTCGGGGGAATGCGAGCACACTCCACCGACCGGAACAAAACGGAAGTAGCGGCTTGAAAGTGGGCTAGAAAGGAGATCAGCTTAGAGGCTGCATATCCTTTATTCTCTAATCTTTATTTCACTAAGGAGGGCCTGGAGATGCGACGATTCGTATCTGCGGCAGGGATGGTTTGTCTTTTGGTCGGGTTGGTGGCGGCGCAACCGGTGGAGCGATAGCCTACCATTTACTTGCCGGGACTGTGCCCATCCCGTCATCGCGAGGAGCCGCCCGGAGTCTGCGTAGGGCGGCGACGTGGCGATCTCAGGCCTTGCAGAGATTCCTCACATTCGTTCGGAATGACAATAGGCCTGTCATTTCGACCGAAGGGAGAAATCTCATCCGAGCGCCCAGCTTTTGCCATCGTTCGGGATGATGAACATGCGGGATCT
>JAKPYU010000370.1 GCA_029568995.1 Candidatus Omnitrophota bacterium
CTGACTGCGCGGATCGGAACTCTCATCGTAGTTCTCAGCGGTCCCGCTGTAGTATTCGGAGAAAGCGACTTGTGTAAACGACAAGCCGGATGTGGTTTCCGTGTATGGGCCGACCTGGGAGCTACCATAGAATGCCGTGTCAATCGGCTCGATCCAGATCAGGTACTCTCCGGGAGGCAATCCGCGCAGGCGATAATCCCCATTGCGCTGCTGCAAGTAATCCGAAACACACGTCGTCACGACTGCCAGCGGATCGTCTACTTTCCGAGCCGCCACGTTCACACCGCGAAATGCCATCCCGCTTGAATAGAGTACCCGTCCCTGGATCTCGCCATAGAGTGTCGAAAACGAGGACTCCGGATAGGCCAGGGATACCGAAACCCGGTCGTCGTTCGCGAGTAGGGGTCGTTCCGTCTCATCGTCCGTAGTTGTCGGGAACATAACGGGAATGTACTGATCGTCCGGACCGTAGCCGTTATAGGCAAGATGGCGGAACACCTGGCAATGGTCCAGGCCGATAAAATGGCCCAATTCATGCACGGCCGTGTTGAGATATCCCTCTGCCGTATAGCCGTTGGAACCGACGAAATTTCCATTGTAAACCACCCAGGCATAGCTGATCAGTCCATTGGCAGCAGCGGAGACATGGGTTAATCCAAGAATGGATGCGGCAGAACCCTGGCCGACCAGAAGATTCAGAATGCTCCCGTCATTATCGAAAATGATGGGATTCTGTCCGTTTGCCTGGGCGGTATCCAGCACGGCCGAGACGTTTTGAGCCGTGACATCCGAACCGAACGTCCCGGATTGCTGGAAGCGGATTGAGGCGGTTTCGACATTTTGCCAGGTTCCAAATGCATTCGTGACCAGTTCACGAGCCTGGGAGGCCGTCAGACTGCCCAGGGAACCGGGATCAAACGTATAGCGAACCGTGGTATTTCCCCAATACATGAGTTTCCCGCTGGAGGCCAGCATTTGTCCTGCACCCCAGGCCGGCGCGAGGGAGATCGACAGAATCAGGCAAACGGCAAGTATTTTCACCGGATTTTGAACCATGGATGAATGTGAGGAATCAGGGTGGAGCGCACCTTTTCCTCAATACGTTGAAACTCCACAGAGGCGATTTTTATTTCGGGAGGCGCCCCGCCGAAAAACAGAAATCCGGTGAACGGAGAGGCTTGACGATATTCGACCACTTTCTTGCCGCTGATGCGGGTGAATGCATCGGCCAGCTGATCCACCACCTGTTGGGTGGCGGGGTCCTGGGTCTGGTAGGCGAGAATGGCGTATTTTCGTTCGTCCTGCCAGCGCACGGCGATCTGCCAGGGATCAATCCACATCACAGCAGGCCGCCCGATTGTCGCGCGGCCCATGGCGACCAGCTCGCGGGCAACGTATAGGGCGTACGGTGAGGCGCGATGGGACGCGCCGCGCGATGCTCTGCCGCTGGTGGTCATGTCGGTCGGCACGAGAACGGCCTGCGGAAATCGCAGGCGGTCCCACCCCAGCCGTTTCGGAGTTGCACGCTGACTCATTCGATTGCGGACTGCGGACCATAGATTGCGGATTGGGGACGTCCGACAAAAAATCCGAATCCTCTTCCTGTTTAGTGTGGCAAAAGACGGGGTGTTGAGGAAGTGGGTACGACACGGGAGCGGGGGCGTCTCGCCCCCGAAGGTGCAATATGCCAGACAGTCTCGCGCAAACACCTTTCACATTCCCTTTTTGTCCGGCACAGAACCTTCCCCCAAAAAAAACGGTGTTGACAAAGACTCCCTGTCCGATAAAATACTGTCAATTGGGTGTGAGAATTGTGCCGATGGGTGAAAAGAGGGCGGTTCGCCGCTGAGTTTGTTTGCTCGTGAAATCGGACATCACTGCACAGATGGAATCGAGGTTCCATCTGCTGCTTCACCGATAACGCCAAGAACGGTTTCCTGTCAAAACGACCACAAGACCTGTGTGATTTGCACGAGAGTAAGTCCAACAGAGGATCGGATCCAAACATCTATTCGAATTAAGAAGGTCAGGAGGTTCAGCCATGAGAGAGAAGGCAGTCAAAACGATGTGCCTGATGCTTTTCGCGGGGATCGTGGTTTGCGCCCACGTTCACGCGGAAAGTGTCGGATCGCAGGTGAACTTCGAGAGTGTGGCCCTGATGAATGGGGAACGCCCGCAGGGAGATTCCGCCCTGCTGGGACTCCCTCCCGTTCCCTACCCGGAGAACAATCCCCAGACCCCGGAAAAGATCGCTCTTGGCGAGAAACTGTTTCTTGACTCGCGGTTCAGTACGACCAAAGAGGTCAGTTGTTCCACATGCCATCTCCCGGAAAAGGCTTTCACGGATAGCCCACTGAAAGTCTCGGAAGGGATCAAGAAACTCACGGGAACCCGCAATTCCCCCACAGTCCTGAATGCGGCTTATGCTACGACGCTTTTCCTGGATGGCCGCTCGCCTACCCTGGAGGATCAGGCCCTGCATCCATTTGTCAATCCGGTCGAAATGGGTCTCAAGGATCACCAACCCATTCTGGACATTGTTCGCACGGACCCGGATTATGTCAGCGCATTCAAGACGGTTTTCGGCAAGAGCGGCGATGCTGTCACAATGACCGAAGTGACCCAGGCGATTGCCTCGTTCGAACGGACCAAGGTTGCCGGAGATTCCCCCTTCGACCGCTGGTTCTATGGGGGAGAAGAAGATGCTCTGACAGACGCACAGAAACGCGGATATAACCTCTTTGTGAGCGAGGGACGCTGTGTGTCCTGCCACCTGATCGAACAGACCCAGGCATTGTTCACGGACAACCGTTTCCACAATATCGGGGTTGGAATCAATCAGATTCAAAAAGATGTTCCCGTTATCGCAGGCGAGTTCCTGAAGGCGGAAGCGACGGCATCCGAGGTTGACGTAAAGGTCCTGTCCGATAAACGGACTTCGGAACTCGGCCGTTTTGCGGTCAGTCGGGGATTTGACGATCTGGGTTCATTCCGGACACCGACGTTGCGCAACATCGCGGTGACCGCGCCCTACATGCACGACGGAAGCCTGAAAACACTGCGCGAGGTAGTCGTTCATTACAACAACGGTGGAGTGACAAACGAAGGCGACCCGGTCAACGATTTTTTGAGCGGCGGAATCCGTCCCTTGAATTTGTCGGACAAACAGGTCGATGACCTGGTGGCATTCCTGGAAGCATTAACCAGCCCTGAGTTCGCTCAAGCGGTCAAGAGCCGATAAAGGAGGATACCATGAACGAGACTTGCTTCAGCCGTCGCGATTTCCTGAAGTGTGCCGGTGCTCTGGGCGTTCTCCCATTGAGCACAATCGAGATCGCTTTTGCCGATCCGCAAAAGAATTTCACGTTCGCGTATATTTCCGACTCCCACATCCAACAGATCCGTGGGACCGAGTTTGTCCGGAACTGGGATCGCGGCCTGATCCGCGCCGTGGCAGAGACGAACCTGCTGGATCCCAAACCCGACTTCGTCATGTTCGGCGGCGACCTCGCCCAACTGGGAAAGAAAGAAGAACTCGACCACGGTGGCGAGATCCTGTCCGGCCTCAAATACGAATTGCACTGTGTCCTGGGGGAACATGACTATTATCTCGACCTGGGCGAGTACTGGTCGAAACTCTACGGACCGCATTACTACAGTTGGGATCACAAGGGTGTGCATTTCATTACTCTCAACAGTATTCTGACCTATGATAAGTGGATTCACGGACCCTGGCCCAACGACATGCAGCGGATGGTCGAAATGGCCGGGCTGGACAATCCGAATGGTTCGCCGTTCCTGGTGGGAGAAAAACAGCGGACCTGGCTTCAGAAGGATCTCGAAAAAGTCGGTAAGGACACCCCCGTTGTCATTTTCTCGCATTCCCCCATCCAGAAAATCTACAAGGGATGGAATTTCTGGACGGAAGACGCGGACGAGATCCAGGCCATGTTAAAAGACTACAAGGACGTGACGGTCGTATACGGTCACGTGCATCAGATCCAGTACAACCAGATTGGCAATATCAGTTTCAACGCGGTAATGGCGACCGCCTGGCCGTGGCCGTACCCGCAGAGCTATGCGCAGGCGGAAAGTCACCTGCCCAAGCTGACCATCCCCATGAACCGCGCAGATCCCTTCTTCGAACGCGATGCGACCGGGTGGCAATTGATCGACCTGAGCAACGGTCGCGTCGCCATGCGGTATAACCTGTACAACAATACGAACCGAACGGTGGCCTATAACCCGGCGACCAGGCAGCCCGAAGACAAAATGTACCAGTCTTCCGCCGCCCAAATCGCACCCCAGATTCATTTCTAAAGGAAGGAAACTACCATGTTGAAACGCTATATAGGGATCTTCGTAATTCTCCTGATCCTCGTCGTGGTCGGCGGGGTGATGTTTCTGAACGGACCCGCCACCAGGGCAGACCAGTTCTCCGATGAAGACCTGGCACGGTGGCAGGAAGAATACATGAACGTTGTCAAGAAGGGGCGTGAATTGTGGACCAGTCCCAACCTGGGCACGAACCAGGTCGCCTGTGCGCAGTGCCATCCGAATGGAGCCAATACGCATCCGGAAACGTATCCGAAATTCCAGCAGCAGCTGGGGCGGGTCGTCGCGCTTCGCGATATGATTAACTGGTGCCTGATGAATCCGCTTGAAGGTGAAGCGCTTAAGATGGATGATCCCCGATTGGTAGCCATCGAGGCATACCTGGCCTATGAACGACGCGGTGTGCCTCTCGCTCCGGGGAAACATTAACGTTGATTGCTAGTGTGCTGTAACTGAATTACCTTTACAGAGTCACGTCATCGCGAGGAGCAGCCTGGAGTCTGCGAAGGGCTGCGACGTGGCGATCTCCGGGTTGCGTTCGAATCAACGGCCAGATTGCCACGCTTCGCTCGCAATGACGCGGAGTAGCGCG
>JAKPYU010000374.1 GCA_029568995.1 Candidatus Omnitrophota bacterium
GTGCCTTTCGCACGATTTTCGAAGTCGGTGTTGGTGGTTACGAGGCCGTCACCGAAGGCGACGCATAAGGCTCCGCCGTATCCGGTCGGGTCCGTTCCGAATGTCCATTCTGCCGGTACTGCTACGGCAGCCGAAGTTAAAGCGGGACCAGCCGGATCAGCAAGAATCTCCGCTTCGAGTTGCCCATCCATCGTGTGCAGGCCGACCTTGAAGAGGTACATCTGCCCTTTGGTGACCGTAACCGGTGCTCCGGAGGCCGTGACCTGCGCACCGTCTGCACTGTTTGCATAAATTGTTGGTGTCAGTTCCACGTTCGCGCCGACATTCCGCGTCGTGACCTGAAGGAACATCGAGCTCTTGGTGGGAACCACTTCCGGTGGCACCGATCCTGCGCCCATGAATACAAAGCCAAACGCGGCGGCGGAGCCATTCTGTGCTTCCTCCACAGAGGCGTTGAAGCTCATCCCCCATCCGGCTTCCGGACCGCCATCGTGTCCCAGATCACCCATGGCTCTGCCGCAGAGCGCATACGCCAATTCGTTGATGAATGGGGGATTTGCACCGATGAAGCTGAGCGCGCCCCCGTCTTCCGGGAGCACGGTGCCTGCTGGTCATAAGTCCCGCCGGACATGTGGTGGAATCCATCCAGGCGGCAGGCGGGCCAAGCCGCCTGTTTCGCACCGTTCGCGGAAAATACCGTGAACGCGCCAAGACCACTGTCGAATTCCTCGTTCAGCACAACCTGATCATTTTTCCAAACCGTTACACGATCCACTCCCAAATGCCACTCGAAGTTGAATACGTTGGTGCTGCTGTCGCTGAACGCGAAATGGGTCAGGGCAAACTCGGCCGCCTCGGGAATTCGAATGTTCGCGGGACTCCAATCCACAAGAACATCTTCTCCGGTCGCGGAGTCATCCGTTCCCTTGACCATCAAGACATGTTCGTTTCTATCCGCTGCCGTGTAAGTGTAGCGGAGAAAGCGCGGTTCGTTGAAAGCGGTACTTGTGCCCGGAACGAACTGAATACTGCTTCCACCGCCGCCTTCCACGTACCCATAGAACGTGGCGGCCGCGCCGCTGTCACCGTAGATATTCAGACAATTCTCCAGAAAGTCTCCCGGAACAGCGAAAAGGCCGAACCGAGTGAAGGTTGACCATTCACCGCCGAGGCTTTGGAAAACAACCTCATAAGTAATGTTGTCCGCCTGGGTGACCGGTTCACTTAAGACCGCTGCCACGGCATCCAGCAACCCTGATACCGGGTCCGACTGGGTACGTTCGGTGCGGAAGTACCCGGAACTCGGAATCTCGTCGAATGTCGCGGTCCAAAGCGGCTCCTCCGCACTGGAAACCAGCGTGCCCAAAAAGCAGATTACAGCCATTGTGACGAATGTAGTTCGCTTTCTCATTTGGATTGTTCTCCTTTTTGACTAGAACGTGCGATTGATTTCCTTCCACCCGGCACTGCGGACGGAATCCCCGCGGAACTGCCGGACCGACGTTGTGAAAAACCATTCGTTCTCCAGCCGATACCTCCTTTCCACCGGATACGGACTCCTCAAAGAATCCCTGTTATCAGGGTCAACCTTGCATTTTTGACATACATGTACTACAAACACGAGTGATGATTGATACTTGTAATACTCAATCACCTGAATGTCAAGCCCCATTTTGCTCGAATAGGGTGGTCCGTCCGAATTGTTTTTCTCGATGAATAGGGATACGTTGCCGGGCGACTCGGCATACAAGAAGAACCGAATGTGAAAGCCGAACAGCGCATATCAGGACAATCCTCCAACGCCACGGAGATCTTGACACGGACGATTGAGTGTAATATCCTGAATCTACTGAAGATATGGGGTGAACGGGTAAAGCACCGTACACCGGGGGATCGAACGATCCGGTCGATTCGCGCGGGAGGATTATAGAACTTTAGACCGGCTGTGTCATCACCCGAAATGAAAGAATTTGCGCCTTGACATCATCGGTTGAGAAAAGCAAACTAATGCAATGTGCGGGGGCGCATATCCGGACAGAGGCTCGCCATGACCGCTGCGCTTCAAAAACATTCACCGCTTTATTTGCAGGTTCGTGACCGTCTGATCGAGCGTATCGAGGAAGGACAGGTCGATCCCAGCGGCAAATTGCCATCGGAACACGAGATTTGCCGGGAATTCCAGGTTTCTCGGACAACGGCGCGATTGGCGGTTGAGGAGCTGATCGAGCAGGGGCTGGTGGTTCGGTTGCCGGGGAAAGGGTCGTATGTTCGAGATCGGCAGCCGACCTCGGAGGGACCGGTTCTACGCACGATTGGCGTGATTACCGAGATCGACGTGGAGTCACATCCTTCACGCACGACGGGATGCCTCATGGCGATTCAGGGTATCCGGGCGGCTATCGAGCCATTGGGGGGGCGGATCATGCTGATGTCGGCGGAGCGACAGCAGAAAGGTGCGGTGCCCAATCCCGATGTGGAATGGGACGGCCTGATCCTGATCAGTCCACCGGTGTCTCTTCAGCGACGGTTCAAGAATTCCACTGTTCCCACGGTTCTCATCGGAAGTCGGCATGAAAGCGTAACCCTTCCCTCGGTGGCTTTGCATACCTTCCAAATGGCTTTTGAGGCGGTCGAATACCTGGTGAATCTGGGCCATTCCCGCATTGCCGTGCTTGCGAGCGACCTGAAGAATGTCGGGCGAAGGAAACTGCTCCAGGGATACGAGGCCGCATTTCTCAAGCATACTCTTTCATGGAGTGAAGAGTGGAAGGTGGAGGTCGGCGAAGAGGAGGAAGACGTCGAACCTCTGGTTGCCCGTCTGATCGACGACGGTGTTACGGCGTTTATGGTGACGGGGGAATTCCGGATCTCGCAAGTCTGGGACGTGTTGACCCGGTACGGGCTTCAAGTGCCGCAGGACGTTTCTCTCTTTATCCTGGAACAGGACTTGTCGAAACTCAAACGTCGTCCGAGGTATGCGGGCATGTATCACGATCACTCAGGACTCGGTCGGAAGGCGTTTGAATTGCTGGGTCGAATGGCGAAAGGGGAAGAGTTGGACGGGCAGGTCTATATTGAGATGCCTGTCTTGCAGGAAGGAGAGACGGCGGGGAAATGTCGGGAGTGAATTAAGAATTGGGGATTGCGGACTGCGGATTGATAGGTGCGTAGGGGCGCACGGCTGTGCGCCCGACGTCATTCCGGCGCACGCCGGAATCCAGTAAGTCACTCAAATTCATCCACGAATCATTCCCTACGAGGTGACATAGATGAACCGTCAGAGAATTGCCTTCCTTTTCGCTATTGTTTGTTCCTGGATAATGCTCTTTAACGGATGCGGAAAGTTGTACGATCCGGACTGGGCGGTTCCTGAACTTCCATACCGGCTCCTGGTGGAAGTACCCGCTGTGGACATCGGGGAGAGAACATCGGATGCGCTCACGGCCTCTCTGGAAGTGGGTCCCTTTACATCAATCATGACGAAATTGGATCTCCAGGATTGGATCGACATCGACAGTTTCCAGGTGATCCGTTATGACTCCGTAAGCGGGAAAGCGCTCCCGGCTCCTGCATGGCCGTTTGCACGAACCGAAAACGAGCGCCCTTCACGATTCCTTGACAAGTCCATGCCCTGGAATTTCCCCATGGCCGGAGGCTCGACAATACCCGTCGAGCAATCGTCGTGTTTTCCCAGGGGCGCGTATCTGACCAACGCGAAAGGGATCGGGAATCTGGGCCTGTTGGCTTGGGATCATGTGCAGGATGCGACTCAGTGTTCATATTATGCGATCTATTTCGACACGCTGAAAAATGACCGGGGACCGAAGATCCCGCGTCAGGGGTTCCTGGGCGATGGCTCTCCGAGACGGGATCTCAAGGCGTCCTCGCTGACCGGGAGCCTTTACAACCGCATTGCGGTGGATGATTGGGATGGCGACGGATTGACAGATTTCATTGTGGGCATGGGATTCGGACACGTCCTTCTGTTCCGCAATGAAGGAATGCCCGAACGGCCGGTATTCACTGCCGGTGAGTATCTCCGGAATGCGGTCGGAATGATTCTGAATGCGCACGGCATGGTGACGCCGGAAATTGTGGACTGGAACGGCAATGGTGTGAACGATCTCCTGGTGAGCTGGGAGAATGCCGAATGCCTGACCTGGTATGAGAACCTTGGAACCAACACGGAACGGAAGCTGGAATATCGGGGATTCATTCAGGCGGACGGCAAGAATATCATCGTGCCCGCGCAGCCCAATCCGGAATCGCCTCATTATACCAGAGACTATGCGCCTGCGGTGGAGGCGGTGGATTGGGACAATGACGGGGATGTCGATCTGCTATTAGGCGGGTATATCACCGGGTATATCTGGTACTACGAGAATGCGGGCAATGGCGCGGATGGAACGCCGACACTGACTTTTCGCGGCCCCATCGAGGCGGACGGCAAGCCCATCGACACGATCTGGGGTGCGCACCCGTGTGCTGTGGATCTGGACGGCGATGGCGACCTGGATCTGATGAGCGGCTCGTTCGGGCAAGCCATGGGCGGCGGCGACCAGGTCTCCAAGTTCCTGCACTACTACGAAAACACGGGCACGCGAAATGAGCCGCAATTCACGGAACGTCCGGTCCAATACGATGGGAAGGAACCGAGCGACATTCTGGCACAAGCCCGCCCCGTGGATTTTAACAATGACGGCCTGACAGACCTGTTCATCTCCACCTTCGCAAATTTCTATCTTGCCGAGAACACCGGAACAAAGACCGCGCCGAAATGGAAAGTCACCATCCAGGAAGCCGATTGGGGACTCTCTCCGCTCTCTGCCACACAATTCATCGACTGGAACGGAGACGGCCATTTCGACATTATCAACTGCCCGCTAGACGGCCCCGGCGAACCCATGGTACTGCTCAACGAGGGCAAAGGAACCCATGGAGTTTTCAGACCTGCCCAGCGTCTTCTGCCGGAAGGCCAGGTGATTGAACATCCCCAACCCTATGGCGATCCATGGGTCTTTGCGTATGTGTACGATTTCGAAGGAGACGGGGACTTGGATTTAATCTGGGCGGACGGCCCGGGGAATGCCTATCTCCACCGCAATAACGGCACAAAGGAGCAACCGGATTTCGACACGGCGGGCGAGAAGTTGACGACTGTCAACGGTGAGCCGATCAAGGTCGGTCCGCCGGTAGTCGCGATCAGCGAGATTACGGATTTCGTTGCCATGCAGGGTTCCCGCGCCGTGTTGACGGCGTTCGACTTCGATGGCGACGGGGATACCGATTTGGCCATCGGCGACACATTCGGCGACGTTTTCTATTATGCGAATGTGGGAACGGGGGAGAAGCCGGTTTTTGCCGAACCGGTGAAATTGGGGAACCTTGGGTCACGCGCCAAACCGATTACTTATGATTGGGACCACGACGGCCGGATGGATATTGTCGGAGCGGCCTGGAGTGGTCAGATGGAATGGTACCGGAACATGGGTCCCGGAGCGGAACTGCAATTTGCCGCACCGCAGGCATTGCAACTACCGCCCTCGGTCTATTACAGCCCGCGCTTGGTGATTGTGGACTGGAACGGAGATGGCGACGATGATTGCATGATTCGCTCGTCATACCCGTGGTTCTGCTGGCTGGATGCGTCGTATATCAAGCATGGGTATATTCAGGGGAAGATAATCGGCGTGGAGAGGCAATAGGGGGAAGGAAGCAGGAAAGGCGGCAGCTGACGCTGCCGCACTCCAAGGAGATCGTGATGAATTCGCGTGAGCGGTTAATGACGACATTGAATCACCGGGAGCCGGATCAGGTCCCGCTCGATCTCGGCGGCAATCAGACCGGGATTCACCGGGTGGCGTATCAGAATGTCCTGGATTATTACGGCTTTCAGGAAGACGTTGTGATTATGGACGTGGTCCAGCAGCTGGCCGCCCCCAGTGAGAAAGTGCTGGAGACATTCGAGATCGACACGCGATACATCCGTCCGGGAATGTTTTCCCCTCCGACAGAGTTGAAAGAAGTCCGTCCCGGATTCTGGGGAGTCACGGATGGATTCGGGGTGACTTGGGCTATGCCGGGCGAAAGACCGGGAGAAGGACTTTATTGCGATATCATCGAGCATCCTCTACGGAACCTGAAATATGAAGACCTGGACCATTACGACTGGCCGGATGGAAAAGACCCATCACCGTTCCGGAGGCTCCGCGAATACGCCCGCAAGATGTACGAGGAAACGGATTATGGGCTGGTGAGCGGAATTACCGGTGTGGTCTTTGAAATCTGCTGGTATATGCGCGGGCTGGAACAGCTGTATATGGACATGCTGGAACAGCCACGTTACGTGGAGAAGCTGCTCGACCACACCCTTCAATTCTGGATGGATTACCTGGATACGTTCCTGGGCGAGGTCGGGGAATACCTTCAAGTGATCTGTGTGGGGGATGATCTCTGCATGCAAAGCGGTCCGCTTTTCTCGCCTGCGATTTATCGCGAATTGGTGAAACCGCGTCAGAAGGTGCTTTATTCCAGCATTAAGAAGAAGACGGCGGCGAAGATCTGGTATCACTCTTGCGGCTCTGTGATTGACCTGCTGCCGGAGATCATCGACAACGGTGCGGATATTCTCAACCCGGTGCAGATCAGCGCGAGGGGGATGAATCCGAAAGAATTAAAAGCGAAATATGGAGATCGAATCGTGTTCTGGGGTGGCGGAATCGACACCCAGAACCTCTTTTCCTCCGGCACGCCGGAGCAGGTGAAAAAGCAGGTTCGCGAACTGATGGAGGTATTCAAGCCCGGTGGGGGATATGTGTTCAACACGGTCCACAATATCCAGGCGGATGTGCCGGTGGAGAACATTGTGGCGCTCTGGGAGGCTGCGCAGGAATCCCGCGCGTATTGATATCCTTACGGGCCGAAGCGATTGATATCCCCCCGGCTGACCAATCCATTGGAGGGGGCATACGGCAGGATATGCTCCGGGAAAACCGGCTCGATGACTTGAGAGACCCGGTCCGGGCCGCAGCTTCGAACCGAGTACTGGTATTTCCCGTCTCGTTCGAACCAATTCTTCCAGGTTGCCTCGTCATAAGCCGGCCGGTCGCCATAAGCGTAGGTGTCGTAATGGAAGTTTGGATCGGGATGAGCCAATTCAAAAACCTCCGGCGGAATCGAACTGATATAGGCAATCGGCGTGGATAAGAGCAGAAGACGGTGGGAACAGATCGCGTTCGGGTCATATCCTCCGGGCCAGTTCCTCGTTTGAAACAGCGGAACATAACTGTTGTTGTCAAGTCGATACATTTCCAGTGCGTTCCCCAGGGACCGCAGATCGGCTTCAGCCCGTGCGACATTCGCGCGGGTGCGGGCGTTCAGGAAATTCGGGACCGCGATGGCGGCCAGAATACCGATGATAGCAACGACGATGAGCAGTTCGATCAGCGTGAACGCAAGATTGTCGGGTTTCCACCGGCGTCTTGTGGCTGTCTTGTGAGAAAACATGGCAAATCTCTTTTCCCTTAAGTGTCGTGACAGATCCCTGTAATAGTAGGATCATAACCGACAAACCTGCCTGATGTGACGGCTCCACTGCCGGAACTGTCCTGGAAGTCATCAAGTCTGTCTCCCGGAGGATTGGAGAGCGGCAGAATGGGAGAGATAAACATAGTCAATTCAATCTCTTATGCATATCTTCTTTTAACAGGCTCTGGGTGATGTTCAATTCCGGCAAAGACAGGGTTTGGTGCCTGATCCGGAGAACAGAAGAAAACCAAAAGAATCGCTTGCCTGTCGGGTGCGTTGCTATTGGGGCGAACTGACCGTATTTGCAGAAGATCCAATTTATGGCTACAGTAACAGCAAGATAGACCGTTTCGGTCAATCTCTCCGTGGAAAGTGGATCGGGTTCAATTCCGTGAAAAGGAACAAGGCCATGAAGAAGAAGATTGAGACAATGACAAAGGCCGAATTATACGAAGAGGCGCAACGCCTGAATCTCGCAGGTCGAAGCAAGATGACCAAAGAGGCTTTGATCAAAGCGTTGTCCGATTTGAGTCGGAAAGAACGCCCGACCTCAACCCGCGTGGTTCGCAAGGTCGCCAAACCGGCTTTGCCCCCGGTCGAACCAGAGATCAAGCCTGCGGAGACCTCTTCAACAGTGCTGCCTCCCCCGCATCCCACGGCACCGCAGTATCTCACGCCAGCGCCCGTGGAGGTGTACCGGGGAGAAGAAGGCCCCAGCCTTCCGGATCGTCTTCCCATGACGGTCCTGCAAGCCATGCCTCGTGATCCTCATTGGATCTTCCTCTATTGGGATATTGCGGATGAGGACCGGCAGAAGATCCGGACGGAACATGGGCAATGGGTGTTTGAACGTTCTTTGTCGGTCCTGAGAATCCGGGAGCAGGAAAGCGGCGAACAACGCGACATCCCAATTTTGCTGGATGCCAAGAACTGGTACCTGCCTGTTCATCCGGATCGTGCCTATCAATTTGAACTGGGACTCATGACCCCGGATGGCCGGTATATTTCGGTTGCCGCTTCCGAACCGGTTCGGACACCCACCTCGGAACCGACCTTTCTCGAAGAGGAAGAATGGCTGGCCGTGGAGGAGCGATACCGGGAATTGGTGGATATTTACGGCGAGTTCGTTCCGGGGTCCTTTCCGGGATCTCCCCGTGGTGAACGGCATCTGAAGCGGGAAGCCGCGAGGGTAATCTGGTCGGGATTGGCTCCCATTTCGTCCCGGAGCGGTCGTCCGAGATGAGACCTTCTTCAACTGTTGAAATTGCCCGTAGGGGCACGGCATGCCGTGCCCCTACGCCATGCATCGCTCCTACGTTCTGAGTTGGAGGTATTAAATCCACATGGCGCATCCCCAGGGCTATTTGTGTCTGGTACTGCACGCCCATCTCCCCTTCATCCGCCATCCGGAACATCCTGAGTTTCTGGAAGAAGACTGGCTATTCGAGGCCATGATTGAGACCTACCTTCCGCTTCTCGCGGCTTATGAGCGGCTGGTCAATGATGGGGTCAACTTTCGAATCACCATGTCCCTGACTCCGCCTCTCTGCGAGATGCTGGTCGATCCTCTTTTGCAGGAACGGGCAGAGCGTCGCCTGGAGTCGCTGCTGGAACTGGCCCAAAAAGAGGTGCATCGGACCTCAAAGGGGGACATGCGCAAGTTCCATGCCGCGGCGCGGATGTATGAGCGGAAGCTGAATCTTGCCCTGGATCTGTTCCAGAATCGGTATCATCGGAACCTGGTTGTGGGATTCCGTGCCCTTCAGGACCATGGCGTTCTGGAGATTATCACATGCGGTGCTACTCACGGTTTTATGCCGTTGATCAAGACGGAGAATGCGAAGCGCGCGCAAGTACAAGTCGCGAAAGCCAATTACGAGAAGCATTTCGGGCGGTCGCCACGAGGGATCTGGCTGGCGGAATGCGGCTATGCCCAGGGCGTTGACCGTCACCTGGCGGACCAGAAGATCCGCTTCTTCTTTATGGACACGCACGGTCTTCTCTACGGCAAGCCGTACCCGCGATACGGGGTATTTGCGCCGGTCTACACGCCAGGCGGAGTGGCGGCGTTTGCGCGGGATATTCAGTCTTCGCGCCAAGTCTGGAGCCGGGAGGAGGGGTATCCGGGAGATTTCGA
>JAKPYU010000377.1 GCA_029568995.1 Candidatus Omnitrophota bacterium
TCAAGAAAATGGCATCCAAATGGATCGAAGAGCCGAACCGCGCAGGCCGTCGCTATTTTGCCCCCCAACGGTCCGAGTACCGGACCATTACCTATTTTCCCGAATGACGGAGTGGAATGAAGTTAGCCGAAATCCTCACACGATATCCCGATGATTACCTCAAGGATTTGCTGAAATGTCAAGACGCAGATGCAGCGACCGACCTCAAGCATGAGGATCTGGTTCGGCGTCTCTGCGAACGATTGCTGGCTCCTGGTCACATCAGAAATATCCTGGAAACTGCAACATCGGATGAACGATCGTTGCTCTATGCGATTATTTTCTGCGGGTCCATCCCCTGTCTGCTTTCGGAGCAACAACTCCATCTTCAGCACATAGGAATCACTTGGAAAGACACGGCTATCCGTGCCTTGCAGCAAGAGGGAATTCTCCATCGGTTTGTCAGCCGTGAAAGGCCCTTCAGCAACATGTATGTTCTTCCACAGGAGATCCTGAAGGATCTTGCTGCATTTCTGATTGGAAACATACTGAAGGTGTGTGCAGCTCCTTTGCCGGAGTCACAGATTCATGTCCCAATGGGATGCGATTTCCTGGCCGCCGATATTCTCACGATGCTCTATTTTGCATCTCCCGATGGAATTCCAAAAACGGTGGAGGGATATCCTCACCGCCGATTTACTCGCCGATGGACCGACTTGATGTCGCCGATTGACCTGGCGGAGGACGTCCTCATGTCTTCGGATCAGGTAGAAGGGCAGCCTCATGTACATCGTGTTGGCTTTACTCTTGAGGCGGCGACTTGCTACGGCTACCTGCTATTCGAAGATGAACGTTGGGCGGTCTCGTCTGAGTCCTTCAACAGGCTCGGCGGACCTATTCATAGCCGGTTTCCGGAGTGGATGAATATCCAGATGACTTGGGGGAATCCGCGAATCCTGATGCGTCAGTTCTTGGCAGACCTGGTCCGATGTCTCCCGGAAGGAATGGGATTGGACCCGAAACGACTAATGGATTGGGCGGATCCCTGCCCGGGAAACACTCCCTTTTCATTCAGTGACGAGTTCAAGGAGGAGTTAGGTTGTTATTTGTGGAGGATGGTTTATATCGGTCTCCTACATGTAATTCGGGATGAGAAGGATCGACCGCTACTGGTTCGGACAGTGCTTGGAAATTCAGTATTGAATGGCAAGGAGATCGCTCCATCCCAGAATGATCGGATGCTGGTGGTTCAGCCAAACCTGGAGATCATGGGGGATGTCATCAATCTTGCGAACGTGGGGAAGGATGTAGCACCGTTTGTGGAAGTTGTGAGCGCGGAACGAACGTTGCTTTTGCGGCTGAGTCGCGACCAGGTCGAGAAGGCAATCCATGCGGGATATTCCGTGCAAAATTGCGTGGCGGCATTAAAGCAAGCGGCCACGCAGCCGATCGCTCAGAATGTGTTCGACACGCTTGAGGAGTGGAAGCGTGGCTATCGTCGGGTGTACATCAGACCCGCGATGCTGATGCAATTGGATGATGAGGAGCAGGCCGACGTCATTCGCAATGGCCCATTGAAGAAATATATCCGGGAGGAAATCTCTCCGACCGTGTTCCGTGTTCTGCGGAATGACTTGCCGGATATCCGCCGAATTCTGAGGCGTATGAAGATCCATCCTGTCGAAAAGCTCAGAAAGAAGAAAGGGTACAGCTCGGCATTCAGGAAGAAAGAATACGCGTTGAAAGAATGTATGACACCGGAGTATTCCAGTCTGGGGACATTCGAACCAGCGGAAGAGACATTGAGTAAGGAACTAAGCAGGTACAAGATTTCGGTTTACGGGGCTGGAATGCAGCATGTGAACCGAAAACCGCGTCTTACACTCACACTGGGGAAAATGCGATCTATCGTCAGTGAAGCACTCCACACGCGAACTCCCATTCTGATAAGGCTGCAGAAGAGTGACTCTGGCGGTACTCAGGAGCATGTCGTTCTTCCGATCTATTGGGCCGACCAGGGCCGGCTCCTGATGATCTCTGAGGAAGAGGACGGCAAGGAATTCAAATTGTACCTGAAGGATATTCTGGAGATCCAGATTCTCAGCCCGGAGGATGGGACCGGATCACGGCTCTTTTAGTCCTCAGGGTAATACGGCTGAAGCTGCACATAGTTGTACAGGATCTCCTGGCCGATTTCACCACCCGGATCGTTCGGGGATGCCCAGTCGGAAATGACAAGTCGTGCGGTTTCTCCGGTTGCCTTGAACATGACCCGGTGATGATTAAACCAGGCCGGTCCGTTCTCG
>JAKPYU010000383.1 GCA_029568995.1 Candidatus Omnitrophota bacterium
CAATATCCAAAGCCCGACCAGCCAAATCACTACCGCAAGATACCAGGGATATCCGCGACCGCTCAAGTAAAAATACTGACACAAAAGACCGGCGACGGACAGAATAGCCAGAATGAAGAATCGTTTGCTGGAGAACGGAAAGCTGGGATTCCCGCTCCTGGAGAACCAGGATTCTTTGGGTAGATAGATGTTGCGGGCATCTCTCCAGCAGAACGCCGCCAGAAGCAAGGCTCCGATCCAGAACGGATAACCAGGGCGGTATGGGGGAGCCGAAACGGCTGCCATTAAGTTCAAATACGAAACAGAAAGAACAAGAGCATAAGCCAACGGCGTCAGAACCGAGGTTGCGATGCTCCGTCCTGCCAGGAAAAAGAACACAAGTGCCAATACGAGTACCGAGTAGTCATTCAGCACATAATGTCTTACGGATTCAGCGAACGTCTTTTGCGTTCCATGGGTAGCCATTTCTGCTGCAGGAATAGCAGGTCTCTCGATTTGCCGTGGGAGTTGCGAGGGGATTCTCTGTTGTGGGGATCGGCTGATCGTCGCGCAGAGGTACAGGTTCTGATCCGGCAGAAACGTTGCGGCCTGTATACAATTGAGATCTTCCCGCACCACATCCAGCGTACCGTCGGGTTTCCGCCTCATCAACCGCTGGTGATCCGCATCGGCAACCAGGACATCCCCGGAGGCAAGAAGGCTCATTTTGATCGGATGATCGAATCCGCTTTGTTCGGAAACGATTTCCCCATTCGGAGAGATTTCCAGGACACGATGATGGTCGAAGTCGCTGATCAGGGTGTTTCCATTTGCCAACCGCAGCGCATCCATGGGCTGCAAAAGGTCTTGATTGTATGACCAGACCGGAGTGCCATCTTCGGCAATCTCCAGAACGGTTCCCGCTTTTGCATCGCACACGAGAAGATTCCCGCCGGGAAGGAGGTCGGCATCCGTCGGGCCTTCGAACGGAAAGGAAAAGTCATTTCTCTTCTTCTCCTGTAAATCATAGAAAAAGACCTTTCCCGCTCCACGCGATGTCAGCAGAAAACGATTCGGTTCTTCGAGGACATCTACATCATTGAGTTCTTTTTCCAGTACCAGGGAAAGCGTTTTCTCTTTCCCGGAGAGGATCAGGAGTTCTCCTGCTTCCGTAACAACCGCGAATTCATTCCCGGAAGGAAGGGCTTCAACATCTGTGGGAGCGGCGGTAAGAGGCACGAAACTCAGAACCTGCCCATCGTTGTTGAATGCCAGGATACCGGAAGATGCGGGGTAGTTGTTCGTGATTTCTGTCGTTTGTGCGGACGTAATGGGGGATGAGGCAGCAAGAAGAACCCCAAGAAGGGAGAGGAGGATGGGATGAATCAGGGAGTCAGCTTTCATTGAACAAGAATCCTGCAGCAGATTGATGGATTGCTGTCATGTGAAAATCACCGGCAAGATGCCGGTGCCACCCGGATGCCAGTGTCACCCAGATGCCGGTGCCACCCGGAGACCTTCACCCCGACCCTCTCCCGGAGGGAGAGGGGGCGATTCCGAACGTCTACGGCCTGGTGTTGCTTCATCGCCTGGGATTCGGATCATAATGTCTATCCAGGGCGAACACAAGAACGGGCGGAACCGAGGGTTCCGCCCGTTGGGAAAACGAAAACGGCAACGCGATCCGTCTCAGCCGAGGATGGCTCTTAGATCCGCCTCCGGCGTGGAGATCGGTTGGATGTTGAACTTGTCGACAAGAACCTGAAGGACCGGCGGTGTGACAAATGCCGGCAGACTCGGTCCGAGCCGCATGTTCTTGATTCCAAGGTGCAGCAAAGTCAGCAGAATGCAGACCGCTTTCTGCTCATACCAGGACAGAATCAGCGACAACGGCAGGCTGTTCACATCTGTGTTGAATGCTCCGGCAAGCGCCACAGCGATTTGAATCGCCGAATAGGCATCATTGCACTGCCCGACATCCAACAGACGAGGAATGCCGCCGATTGTGCCGAAGTCCAGCTTGTTGAACCGATACTTGCCGCAGGCGAGAGTCAGAATCACACAATCATCGGGGACTTTTTGCGCGAAATCGGTGTAGTAATTGCGGCCGCTCTTGGCCCCATCGCATCCACCGATCAGGAAGAAATGCCGGATGGCCCCGCTCTTTACGGCTTCGATCACTTTATCGGCTACGCTCATCACGGCACTGTGTCCGAATCCGACCAGGATTTCCTTGTCTTCGCCGTCCTTCGGGAATCCCTCTGCTGCCAGCGCAGCTTCGATCACCGGTGTGAAATCGCGATCACCGATATGCACAACATCCGGCCAGGCTACCAGGCCGCTTGTGAAAATCCGCGCTTTGTAGCTGTCTTTCGGCTTCTGAATGCAGTTTGTTGTCATGAGAATCGCGCCGGGAAACTCATCGAATTCCTTGCGCTGGTCCTGCCAGGCTCCGCCGTAATTGCCGACCAGGTGACTGTACTTCTTGAGTTTTGGGTATCCGTGCGCGGGAAGCATCTCGCCGTGGGTGTAGATATTGATGCCTTTCCCCTCGGTCTGCTTCAGGAGTTCCTCCAGGTCTTTCAGGTCATGGCCGGATATCAGGATCGCCTTCCCCTTTTTTGGAGTGATCCGTACCGGGGTCGGCACCGGGTCTCCATACGTGCCGGTGTTTCCCTTGTCCAGCAGCTCCATGGTTCGCAGGTTGACCTCACCGCATTTCATGTTCATGCCGACCAGGTCGTTGATATCGGGTTTCTCCTGGGTGAGGAAGTCGAGCGCCTCGTGGGTGAATGCGTAAACCTTCTCGTCTTCCTGTCCCAGAATCTGCGCATGATCGGCATAGGCAGCCATGCCTTTCAATCCGTATGTGAGCAGCTCTTTCAATCCGGCAATGTCGGCTCCGGCGATTTGTGTCTCTTTCTCGATCCCGACCGGTTCCGCTTGTTGAATCAGCGACGGCAAGTCCTTGGCCGGGGTCCAGGTCGCCGGGCCGGTCAAAGGCTCCGGTGTTTGTCCCGCCTTTCGGCAAGCTTCTTCGTACAGTTTTTTCGCCTTCTCGCGGATCTCGACCGCGCGTTGGATCAACTGTTGAATTCGTGTCGGATCGAAATTGACATTGGTGACTGTCGTGAAAAGCGCCTCGATGGTGAGTACGTTGATTTCCCGATCCGTTGCGCCCAGTTTCCTGGCGCGGTGGGCGTACATCGAAATCCCCTTGGCAACATGGACCAGCAGGTCCTGCAACGCCGCCGTCGTTGCGTCTTTTCCGCACACTCCCATGGTGGTGCATCCGGTTCCCTTGTTTGTCTGTTCACACTGGTAACAAAACATAGCCTGATCTCCTTTTCCTATCCTGTTGGATGATTATTGTCTATTTTTCCTTCGACTTCAACTACCTGATTCCCCATTTTCCCCTGGATTCCGGCTTTCGCCGGAATGACGGCATGGCCTCCCTCTCCTTTCGGGATGTTTGGGCCGGAGACATAGGGAGAGGTTCGGGGTGAAGGGGTATCGTACTACACCGCCGTTGCCGCCTCCCGCACCCTCTCCATTCCTCCCTGAATCCCGATTTCGGTTAAGGCAACGGGGATACCTTTCCCGGATTGCTCCACGGCTTTCTCCACCACACGCACGAGACCCATGCAGCAGGGGACTTCCATATAGGCGACCTCAATGGACTGAATATCGTTGGCCCTGAAGATCTCGGTCAGTTTCTCCAGGTAGAATTGTGTGTTGTCCAATTTGGGGCATCCGATCAAAAGGACTTTTCCCGCGAGAAGCCGGGAGTGGAAATCGGCAAACGCGAACGGCGCACAATCTGCTGCGATTAGCAAATGGGCATCCTGAAAATGCGGTGCGTGAACCGGCACCAGGTTCAGTTGCACCGGCCAGTTCGCCAGCTGGGACGGCTGAGCGGTTTGGCCTGTCGGTGCGGCCTGTGGTCGGGAAAACTGTCGCGCCATCGAGCCGGGGCATTGAAATACAGGCTTTGCAGCCGGTTGCGGGGCTGCCGGGGCCTTCTGAGTTGCCAAGTGCCGTTCCACTGCTTCCTGATCGAATGCCTCCGCGACACGCTCCTCGATGGTGATCGCGCCCTGCGGACACTCGCCAAGACACGCGCCGAGGCCGTCGCAATAGGATTCGCTGACCAACCGCGCTTTTCCGTCGATCAGTTGAATCGCACCTTCATGGCAGGCATTCACACATAGCCCACACCCGTCGCATTTCTCTTCGTCGATCTTGATGATTTGTCTTCGGATCGCCATTCTCTTTCTCCGCGACTTTATTCTATATTCTGGTACTACTTTACCTATATAGAATCAAAAATCAAGAGCACCCGGTGTATTTTCACCCACCTGCGGTGCTCTTGAGGTTCTTTTTCCGATCAGGCTTTCCAAAGCCCGTGAAGGTTGCAGTACTCACGAGCGATGATCTCGGCGGCATCGATCATGAACACCGCTTCGGGGGCCTCGCCCGGTTTCAGGAACTGTTTGTAAGACTTTCCGTCTGCGATAATCTCGATCCATTCGATGTAGTGTTTTTCCTCCATCGGATGAGTCACACTGCCGACTTTCACCTTGAATCCACCGTCGATCTTTTCAACGACCGGCACGTGCTTCTCTTTGGCTGCATCGACCGTGTTTTCCTCAAACAGTTTCATGGGCTGTCCGCAGCACACCAGTTGTCCCGCGCCTTCGTGGAGCACTTCCACGATGTTGCCGCAGACTCCGCATTTGTAGATCTGCAATCGTTTGGTCATGGTTCTTTCTCCTGTCCTGATTTTCATTCAACTTTGTGCGACGTGATATCCTGGATCACCAGTTCTCGCCAAGAAGTTCAAAATGAGCCTGGGGATGCGCGCAGGCCGGGCAGACTTTGGGAGATTCCAGGCCCTCATGCAGATACCCGCAATTCCGGCATCGCCATACGACGACTTGCGGACGTTTGAACACGCGGCCATTTTCGATATTCGCGGCGAGTTCCAGGTATCTTTTCTCGTGCTGCTTTTCAGCGATAGCGATGGCCTTGAAAATCGCCGCGATCTGGGGGAAACCTTCTTCTTCGGCGACTTTCGCGAATTCCGGATACATATCCGTCCATTCATAATGCTCCCCGGCTGCCCCGGCTTTCAGGTTCTCTGTTGTGGTCCCGATTACACCGGCGGGGAAAGCCGCCTGGATTTCGACCTCGCCTCCCTCCAGCAACTTGAACAGCCGTTTGGCATGTTCTTTTTCCTGGTTGGCGGTTTCCTCAAAAATGTCCGCGATTTGGACATACCCCTCGTTCCGTGCTACTCCTACAAAATAGGTGTAGCGATTCCGTGCCTGGGACTCCCCCGCGAATGCAGTCAAGATGTTTTTCTCCGTCCTGGTTCCTTTGAGAGCCATCATTCCTACTCCTTTCTTTCTGAGAATTTACTTTATGCGATCATCACCTTCATGGGTGTTGTATCCGAGTGCTTCAATCGCATTGCGCAAGGTCAGTATATCAAGATTGTCTCCATGAATTGTCGCTGTGCCGTTGTGCAAGTCCACCTCTGCGGAAGCCACGCCCACACATTCCAGGAGCGCCCGCCGGACCGCCTGGGCGCAATGCTCGCAGGTCATGCCTTTGACCGGAAGGACGAAGGCCGGTTCATCCGCGCCAGGTTCCGCCATTGACTGTCTCCTGCCCGACTTGGGCCACAGGGCAACGGCCAGAACCACCAGCAGGATAATTGACCAGATTGCCTCCATACTCGATGGTGTCATTCCGTGAAGATGAGGAATTCCCATCCCGCTACCGGCAGGATAAACGAGGTTCAGAAAAGTCCCCGATGCAAATGCCACCACGATAACGGTTCCCAGGTAAATCGCCACCACCCGTTTCCCCAGAAACTGCCACACGGCGGCGATGGTGGCGGCGTTAGTGGCCGGACCGGTCATGAGAAACACCAGGGCTGCACCCGCCGAGACTCCCTTCGCTATCAGGGCTGCCGCGATGGGCACGGAAGCCGTCGCGCACACGTACAGCGGAATCCCCACAAGCATCATCACGAACATCCCCAGGAATCCGGTTCCCAGGACGCCGGAGAAATAGTCATCTGGGACCAGCGCCGAAATCAATCCCGCAATCACCAATCCTATAACCAACGGTTTTCCGATATCTCGCGGCAGGGTCAGGAATCCGTATCGAAGGGCGCGGAGCCATGCGGATTCGTGGATGGCCGGATTACAGCAGGCATCTTCACAATTCGGTTGCTTTGAAGTTCCACTTCCTTTGTCATTCTCGGAGATATCGACCAGGAAACCGCCGAGAATTCCCGTTATGCCGGCCACAACGGGGCGGAACACTGTAAACACCGGACCCAGAAGGCTGAATGTAACTACAATGCTGTCCACGCCGGTTTGGGGTGTGGATAAAAGAAAAGCGGTCGTTGCGCCGGAACTGGCCCCGTGTTTTCTTAATGACGCTCCCACTGGGATTACTCCGCAGGAACAGAGCGGCAGCGGGATTCCAAATAAGGTGGCTTTTACCACCGGCCACAATCCATGACCGCCCAGATGACGTTCCACCGTTTCGGGTCGGATCAGCACGGAGAGAACTCCGGCCACCAGGAATCCGAACAACAGGTATGGGGCCATCTCTCCCAGGGTGTTCCACATTTCCATCGGGATTGCCCGAATTGTCTCAATCATCTCAATACATTCCTTACGCCGCGCATTGCTCTAAGAATCCTTTCAGGTCCCCATCGCTCCGAATGCCCAAACGGGTTAAGGCGAAATCGTATCGGACCGGATCTGCGGGAGCGATGGCCCGGAATGCGCCGGTAATCTCAATCGCGGTCCGGATATCCGGTTGTGCTCTCTCAGTCAGTCTAAGCATTCGGGAGATCCGGTGCATGTGGGTATCCAACGGAACGATCAATTTCGATATCGGGA
>JAKPYU010000384.1 GCA_029568995.1 Candidatus Omnitrophota bacterium
CCGAAATCGCCCCGGATTATGCCGCAGTGTGTCGCTCCCTGAGAGAACCGGTGACAGTCTCCGAACAGGGGCCGACTCAAATCTGGACCTATGATGTCCCCAACAGCTTTCATGCACCCATCGTTCACGCCATCGCAGAGGGATTCCGCGCAAATGGTCTTCCGGTCCATATCGAGTCCATTCAGCCCTGCCGGACCGTGCCGTTGCGCCTGATGACCAGCCTGGCGCGTGTCCGGCCGGACCTCGTTGTGCTTTTGAATATGCCGGGCGGTGACTTTGTTCGCCCACTCGGATTGCCGAAAGACAATCCCTTTCTCCAGTCGCTGCGACGGGTTGCCTGGTTCTCCGATAACTCGGATTTCTACTCCACAATCGGCCCGGACTCGTTCGATAACCATGACACCGTGTTCTGGATGGACAGGACATTCGAACCGGCGCTGGGATGTTCCCCCGCGCAGAAAGGCGGTTTCTTGCCCGTCGCGGCCAGCGTAACACGAGCCGGAGAGATCCGGGAGGAATTTCAGCATCCGGTCGCTTTTGTGGGGAATGTGACAGACCTGAAAGATATCTTCTCTGTCCTGCCGCAGGATGACCGGGGTCCGATCCTGAGTCAGGTGGATCGTCTTGTGAGCGGCGATGCTGAAACCCCCATGGAATGCGCCCGCATGATCTCCCCATCAAAACAGGCGCTGGAGATTATCGAAAAAGTCGTCGGTGTCTGGCGGGTGACCCCTCTACTGAATACCGCCGCAATCGCCTATTTCCTCTATGTCGCCGCCAACAGCGAGAAACGAATCCGCTATCTCCGCCCGCTGATTCCCCTCGGTTTGCACCTGTATGGAACCGACACATGGGGAGTCCTGTTCCCTGAAATGCCGCCCGAACGCATTCATGGAAGAATCTCCATCGACAACGTGCCGGACCTCTATCGTTCCACGCAGGTCAATATCGGCCTGCATAGCTGCCAATGCCCGACCTGTTTGAATGCAAGGGATTTTGATGTGCTGATTTCAGGCGGGTGCCTTGTCGCGGACTGGGTGGCCGATTGCGAGCAGGGACTATTGGACCCCGGCGTTCATGCGCGTTTCTCAAAAACCCCACAATCTCTCTGCGAAACCGTCGCGGAACTTCTTGTAAACAACTCCGCCCGCGAAAACCTCGCTTTCGCCGGTCAACAACACGCCACCCTGCATCACACCTACACCGTCCGCACCCGCACCCTACTCAACCATCTGCCCCAGTAGGACAGGCGTCCCTGCCTGTTGGTAGGACAGGCGTCCCCGCCTGTTGGTAGGACAGGCATCCCCGCCTGTCTCTTCCGGGTGGCACCGGCATCTTGCCGGTGGTCTCTCCAAATCCAATTTCTTCTCCATCCTGTCCACTCTGTCCACCGCGTCCACCGCGTCCACCCTGTCCACTCCGCCGCGCGCCTCTCTCTCCCCCCCTCTCCATCCTTGGAGAGGGCGCCGGGGGGTGAGGACCTTTCCCAGAACAGGCGTCCCCGCCTGTCGAACTCTCTCTTCCTTCTTCAATTCTCAATTCTTAATTTTTAATTCTTAATTCGCCCGCTACCGAAACGCCTGCGGCGTAAGCCCATCCGGGTCTGCCTCGATCAGCTTCTTTCGCACAGTCTCATATCGCGCATCGGTCCGCTGGCTGCACCGAAGGAATCCCAGTGCCGCCGCCTGTTTCTGACGGGAGGACAACGTCCGATTCAGCAGGTTGTAGAATTGCCCCGATGCCTTCTCCGTGTTCTCCATCAGTCGATACGATTCCGCCTGCAGGAGAAGCAAATCCGCATTCTCTGTGTTTTCCGGCAGGGCCAGCGCAGCCGTAATACACGCATCCGCCATTCCCGGCTCATCGACCGCCTGAAATGCCTTCGTCATCAGAATAACCGCCGATATATCCGGCATGGGCGATTCACCGTCAATCAGGCTTTGCGCGTACGCCCTGAGAGTCTCCAATAGTTCCGAATACGGCCAATGCTCCGACAGCAGCATCAGCTCGCTGAGAGTGGAAATCGCTTTCTCGGTCTCTCCCTGTTTCGGCCAGTGTTTGATCACTTCCGCATACACCGTGGCGGCATTTTTGACCGTGTTCTGTTGGCCCGCCCATTCCATATACAGATCCGCCAGGGGCGCAACAAATCCGTACCGGTTCAGGAACGTGGTCAGATTGTCGCTGAATTCCTGCACAGGTCGCTCTCGCAAGGTTTTGCGGAGAATCTCCAGATCCCGCTGCGCTCGAAAATCCAACGTCGGTCCAGCACACACAACCACCGGGAACACAAGTGAAAGAACAACGAATGAAAGTCTGCTTCTCATAGGCTTGCCTGCCTCAACAATATTCCCTCTCGTTCTCCTCATCCACCCCATTCGTCCTATTCGTCCTATTCGTCCTATCCGTTTATCCATCCCATTCACCCTATTCTTACTATTCGTCCCATTCGCTCCATTCCCTCTTCTCCCCCTCTCCAATTCTTATTTCATCCTTCATCCTTTTCCTCCTCTCCCCTTCTTCTCTTCAATTCTTAATTCTTAATTCTTAATTTTTAATTCCCAATTCCCAATTCTCCCCCCCTTCCCCCCACCATTCAACCTTGCTCCATCCTCTTGCCGCTCGCTTGCTTATATATGAGAATACCCCGTCACTCCATCTCGACCGGGAGAAAGTCTCATGGCCCCTCTTCTGCACTCGATTTCCTGCGCGGTTCTCTGCATGGCGGCAGGCGCTCTCTGCATCTCCGGCACAGACCTGGAGAATATCGACCCCGAAATGCTGTTTCAATATCAGTGGGACCTTGTTCAGAAGGCTGATAGCGCACGCCGCGAGAAACTCGCACAAATCCAAACCGTGCCGCAGTGGGAGGCGCGAAAGCAATACGTCCGGGACACGATCATGGAAATGATCGGCGCGTTCCCGGAACGGACACCCCTCAACGCGCGTGTCGTGGGACGGCTTGACCATCCGGATTACCAGGTCGAAATGGTGATCTACGAAAGCCGCCCGAACTTCTATGTGACCGCCAATCTATATCTCCCCAAGAACCACCCGCTTCCGGCACCCGCTGTGCTGTTCGCCTGTGGGCATTATCCCGAAGGCAAAGCGGCTGAGAATTATCAGCGATGTTGCATCGGCCTGGCAAAGAAAGGATATGTCGTTCTCAGCTTCGATCCCCTGGGGCAGGGAGAGAGGTTTCAGCATTGGGAGATTGATTTGCACAAATCTCCCACAGGCGCGACCATCTTTGAACATGCAAAACTCGGAAATGTCTGCATCCTTCTGGGATTCAACCTGGCGAATTACTTCATCTGGGATGGAATGCGCAGCCTGGATTATCTGCTGTCACGCCCCGAGGTGGACCCGACACGAATCGGCGGCGCGGGCAATTCCGGCGGCGGCACACAGACCACCTATATCGCCTCCCTGGATGACCGTGTCACTGTCGCGGTTCCCGACTGCTATATCACCACGTTGAAACATCGAATTGAAACCCGTCAGGGCGCGGATGATGAGCAGAATTTTAATCCCTGTTTTCAATATGGCATCGACCATTTCGACCTGCTGAGTCTCCGCGCTCCGAAACCCATTCAGATCAACGCCGCCATTGAGGACTTCTTCCCGCTGGCGGGTGCTCGACAGACCGCCGAAGACCTGAAAAATCTCTATGGATTCTATAACGCCACCGAACGGGTGAACATTGCGGAACTCCCCGGCCCTCATGCCTATGACAAACCGCATCGTGAGGCAACCTATGCCTGGATGAACCGCTGGCTCGGAAACGAGGCCGCAGGGGATACGGAACCGGAAATCGAAATGTACATGTACAGCGAAGGGCTGCTGCAATGCACCGCAAGCGGCCAGGTCGTGGAATCCCTCGGCGGCGAGACGGTTTATACCCTCAACAAGGCTTTCTATCGGAAACACGGCTACAACCGCCCGGTTCCGTCTTCATCGACTGAATTGGACAAGTGGCTCGACGACCTGCGTGCGGATGTCCGCAAACTGCTCGCCTTGCCCGCCGCAACCGGCACACCGCGACTCTTCCGCTCGGAACCTTCAACAACCGATTTCGGCACACAGACCCGCCTGGTCTTTGAAAGCGAACCGGGAATCGCGGTCCCCGGATGGCTGCTTATGCCCAAGGAACATTCCGATGTGGTCCAAATCCGGGTTTTCGAGGATGGCAAAGATGCTCATCTCAACGATGAGTATGTGCGGAAATCCCTGGAAAACGGTAACGTGATATACCTGATCGACCCGCGAGGTATGGGCGAAACCATGTCCAAGCGCGGAGATCCCCAGAAGTATTACGACTATTTCCAGGAAGAGCAGAACCTGGCCTATAATTCGTTCATGTTGGGAAAACCGCTGCTGGGCGGGCGGGTGTGGGATGTGCTGCAAGCGGTGGAGGTTGCCGCAGCGTTGCCGGAGCTGGGCCGCGGGCGAATCACCCTGCAAGGGCAGGGAAGTGCCGCGCTCCTGGCGCTGTTTGCCGCCGCGTTGGATGAACGAATCCAGTGGACCGCCTGCTGCGATATGCTCGTTTCCTATGAATCCCTCGTCATGAACAAGTATTTCCGCCATCATTCCTCGTGCCTGATTCCGGGCGTCTTGCGCTCGTTCGACCTGCCCCTGGTCGCCGCGCTTGTCGCTCCACGTAAACTGTCCTTGTATGACACGGTGGATGAAATGAAACAGGTAATGCCTCCCACCACAGTCCGCGAGATCTATCAGCCTACCGAGGCCGTCTACCGAATGCGCGGCGACATCCGCTCCTTCAATATACACGGTCCCGAAATGTAGATCTGATCTTCTTCATTCGTCCTATCCGTCCCATTCTTTTCTTTATTTCATCCTCACCACCCACCCGCCTCTCTCGGATGAATTATGAAGGGACAGAAAAGGCGGAAGAGAAAGGAATACTATCTTGTGGGGGCCGTGGGGGAGGGCGTATACTCGATCAGCAGAGTGTTCGGTTGAGATTGCATTCCGGGTGGGTCGAAATGGACCGACCTTCAGACAGGTGAATGGAATGATGAATGAAACGAATCAACCTTCGGATTCCGCGTGGCTTGTTCGTTTGGCACAGGACCAGCAGATCGATGTGAAGTCGATGGATGCGTTCCAGGTACTGAGGCGTGTGGCGGATGCGGTGCACAGCCATGATGCCCAGGCACTGCTGGCGGAATTTGCGCTGGAGGATCCCCGGTTCAACGTTTTTGAGACCTCGGCTCCGTATCGAATGAGCGCCGAGGATATTCGGGGGACAGCGGATGTCCTGGCGGCGCTCCGGGACCCGGATATGCGTTTCGACGATGTCCGCCTTGACTGCGCCGATGCCGTCGCCATTGCGACGGGATACCAGGTGCTCAGCGCGGGCGCGAAAGAGACCCGCCGCCGGTATTCCTCCCGCTTCTCCCTGGTGATGGTCCCCATGGATGGGAAGTGGAAAATCCTTCACGCGCATTTCTCCGCCATTCCGGGTACGAGATAAGAAAATGAAACAACAACGATTTTTCGGTGT
>JAKPYU010000387.1 GCA_029568995.1 Candidatus Omnitrophota bacterium
CCGAAATCCGTGATCTTGACGGTTCCGTCCGGTGCTAACAGCAGGTTCTCCGGCTTGAGATCGCGGTGAACGATGCCGGGCACACAGTTGGATGCATGGATCATCCCATCACAGACCTGCATCGCCAGTTCCAGCGTCTCCGGAAGGTCAAACCGGCGATTGATCATGTATTCTTTCAGATTCGCGCCGCGCGTTTTCGAGGAGGAGACATATTCAAGAAACAGGTAGGGCTTACCCTCGATGATTCGCGCAAAATAGGCGCGGACAACATTGGGATGAGGGTCCAGGCGAATCCAGGTCTCCACCTCACGCATGAACTCCTCGCGTGACCGATCCGTCTCGAAATGGGTCTTCTGGAAGGTTTTGACCGCAACCGGCATCCCGGTTTCCATATCCCGACAGAGAAACACCGCCCCCATGTTCCCCAGGAGGATCTTGCGGATCTCGTATTGATCCTCGATCCGGTCGCCGAGTTCCCAGCCACCGGCAAACGACCAGGTTTTCGCCGTCATTCTCTTTCCGTCAACCCTGAGGGCGGATGCGCCCGATTTCGCCGTGTTTCACAGAGTCCATGGCTGATTCAAAATACTCAAACCACCATAGCATGATTCCCGCCACGGATGTACCCAGGAATCGAGTGCCTCAATCCCGTTGTCGGAAAGGGAGTGTCCGCTGCCGAAAGAAGGTGATTCCCGCCAACATCGCCGCGCCAAGGGCATCCGCAGCGAAATCGCCGAATGTCGAGGTCCGTCCCGGAACGAATGCCTGATGATATTCATCCGTCGCTCCGTACAGCGCCGAGATGCAGACCGCCACAACCAACAACGACGGAGTCAACGAACGGGCCTCTCCCGCCCGGAATGCGCGAATCCAGAGATAACACAAGAACCCATACATGATCCCGTGGGCAACTTTATCGCGCACAATCATCCAGACCGGCAGCGGAATCGGCACCCAACTGCGCGAAGAGAGATAGAAAATCAGCCCCATGCACAAAAGGGGCGGGAGATAATACAGGGTAAGCCTTTCCGCATGTTCGGTTTGTCGGGCGATGGGGTTGTTTATCATAGGAAGAAAGTGTCTGCTTGATCCCTCATCTTACCCTCTCATAAGGGTTATGCGCAGGCTTGTCGGTTCGTTGTTCGCAAGCGTGATCTTTACCCCCCTCAATCCCCCCGTCAACGGGGGGAAGCACTTCTCCCTCCCCGTTTACGGGGAGGGTTGGGGGATGCTTTTCGCACTCTCCCTCCATGCGAGAAAAAAAACTTCTGAAAAATGTTCTCAAACGCTTGACAGATTTTTTTATCCGTGATACACTCTCCGGTAGATGTGGGTTTCTGTTTTAATTCTGGGTTTCTGGCGGAGGAAGATAATATGTTGAAGTTACCATTCTAAATCCCCCTGCAACAAACGTAACAGGAAGGCAACGCAAACACACGTAGGGTGGGCTCAAGCCCGTCTGCGGGCTAGCCCACCAGAACAGTTGCGCGGTGGATGTGCGTGTAGATTCAGCCCGGATTTGGTTTTTGTCTACCGATGGCGGTAGAGGTTTATCTCTATCCGAATAATAAAGGTCTGTCTACATCCGCACAGGGGCCGGAAGTGCGCCATTCGAAAATGGCGAAGGTAAAGGTCTGTTTGGAGGTCGAAGATGATGAAACGTGTATATCTACTTTTTAGCCTGGTCTTTCTAATTCCGTGTTCCATAGTTGTTGCGCAGACGGATGCCGAACGCGCGAAAGCATTCATTCTCGAAAGCAAGCGTCTCCCTGTCGCGGAACGTGTGGATCGCGCAATCAACACCATTGAGAACTCGACGGATGATGCTGTCGTCGCAGAGGCGGTGACGGATCTGGCGCAGTTCTGGAATGATCTGGATGGGAAACTCGTTTTAATCGACGACTTTCTCTCGAAGGCAGACAAGAAGTCGAAAAGTTACCGGCGTGCGGAATTGGCGAAGGCGCGCACACTTGCACGACTTGGGCAAAAGGCGGAAGCCCACGCGATTTTTGCGAAGGCCATCGCTGAAGGGCGGGAAAAGGCGTTGCACTTCTATCATAACAGCCTTTGGGAGACCGGGGATTACGCCAAGGTCGCCATCGACACATACAAGCGCCTGGCCGAATCCGCTCAGGATGATCCCGCCAAGTACGAAAAAGAGCGGGATTTTGTCGGCATGTTTGACAGCCTTCGTGCGATGCGGGCGGTTTTTCCGCAGTCGGTAGCAATAAAGGAAGTCTACTCGCAACTAAATGATTCCGAGATCCGCCCCTTGGCGAAACCCATGGCGGAAGTTGTTTGCCTTTCTGTCGATAGCCGGTACACGGAAGCACTTGCGGCGCTGGATAACGTGCAGGAACTTATTCAATCCGGCAAATACACCGGGCCGGACGAAACAAAGAATCTTCCCTTTTTACGCGCAGCGGTTCTGTTCTTCGAAGGTCGCGATTTTCACGCTGCACGCAATGCGCTGCGGGAGTACCTGGATCTCAGTGCGGATCAGATCGGTCGTTCTCTTTCGCGAACATCATTTTTCATGGCGGCCATGGAGTCTTCCCTGGAGGACTCTTTGAAAATGATCGAACTGACATCGTTTCTGGTTCAAGGAGGATACCTGACCGAGCAGTATATAACGAAGAGCGAATTCAGGCGTTGGGAGCTTCAGGGATTGTTGGCGCACCACCAAACCGCTTTGGCATTTCGTGGCAGGTGGGAAGAGTCGGCTCCTCTCAGTTTGCAGATTATGGATGAATATCCGAGGACATTGGCGGCGGCAAATACGGCTTTGGGCCTTGCGCTTTATTTGTCTTGGCATGAAAAGGACACGGACGGGGCGGAGAGAATTCTCAATTCCCTGTTGGCTGAATCACCTTTTGATGGGGTTACACCACACGCATTGGTGGCCCTTGCGAAGATCGCCAAAGAGCGGGGCGAGCGCGAGAAGGCGTTGCCCCTGCTGGATGAAGTGTTTGACCGGATAGGGACATTGCCGTATGGTCCCGTGCTGCTCATTCAGACTCGCGAACAAGCCTCATGGCTCAAAGAGGAAATTCAGAAGGAATAGCCTTGGCCATTCATGGACATTTAGGGAAGGCACAAGAAACGAAAGGACAATATCATGACCGGACCGACAAAACGAGATGGCAAGAATATCGGAGTATTCTGTCGCTTGAACCATAACCACATCGCCTGGATCATTCTCTTCTCAGGTGTACTTCCTCTGGCGATCCTGGCTTTCTTGTCGAGCAGATCGGACAACAACACGGCCGAAGCCTGTGGGACACCAAGTCTGACCGCCAATGCAGTTGCGGGAATCATCCAACCTAGAAATGATCTGCCGAAGATTCCGTACGTACTTCAGTCTCAACATAGTTGGTCAGCTCAAATCAGTTCCGGCTCGGCTGAGATAAAGATTACGTGGGATCTCAAGAATCCGACAGCTGGAGTGAATATCGGGGAGGAAGAGACTCGTACTGTCACTCCCGGTTCGCCGGTAACGGGTTCCGATACGCTTGCCGCAACATGCTACACGCCAGGCTTGCAGACAGCCACTGCAACAACCAAAATCTATCTGTTGCCGTCGATGACCCCGATAGCAGCCGCTGCCGATATCAAGACATACACAGCTGAAGAATGAGAGGAGCTCATTCCATGAGACGAATCGCGTTAGCTGCAATTACACTGGCATTGCTGATATTGTCCGGACACTACAGCGTTCTTACCAATGCACTTGGCTTCCCCATCGCCGCCGAATATGCAGGCGAATGTGAATCGGCGATCTTTCGAGACAACCCTCCAAACGAAAGAATCATCGAATTGCTGATTGAAGGTGAGCCAATGGGAAACATTTCCTTTATTCTTCCGGTTGTGTACGACCATCCTGTGGAAGCACTGGCAAGAATCAATGAGTTCTATGTTGGGGCAAGGTGCCGATTCACACGGAAGAATGATCGTGAGATATCGATGCAGGGGAAGATTTTCTTCACTTATATGTGGAGAAATGGAAATCGCCGTTTAGGCAAAATTGAGATCGACAAGACTCTCGAAGATGGAATCCCCAAGAAGATCGTTGGAGTCCACCTGGACCCTCCAGAGGCGGATGCAAAACTCACCGAAGAAGTACTTGCCGCGCTTAAATGGCGTTACCACCTAACCGCGACGATTCGCGCACCACTCTTGGCCCCCCTGGTTGTTCCTGTGGGGGAGTCAAAGTGAATTATGCTCTGCATTCAGAGACAGCATTCTTGAAGACGTTGGCGATATCGAGCTGCGTGTGTTGCGTACGGTCGCTGGAGTTGTAGATTCCGCTAGTGTGATCGGGTCCGTATCCCCCGGCTCAATCCACCAGCACACTTTCCGCCTCGAGCACCTGGCCGCCGGGCATTCGGTATGGTTCGGAACCGAGATTGACAATGACATGCGCGCCGGATTCGAACGCGCTCTCCTGGACCGCGCCGTCTCCGGTCAAGATGGCGTGGTAGATCAAATCCTGCAAACCATACCGGCGATGATGCCGCGCGGCCCGGACCGCCAGACGCAGAGATTCCTGCACACGCGGGTCCGCAAAATCCGCCGACACAGCCTCGATCTGCGGCGGTTTCGTAAAACGGTAATGACACCCCATCGGATGCACCAGGGGCACATTCGCATACAGCATATCCATCAGGAACGCGCGTCGATGCGATCCGGTCGGGACTGTGTAGCCCTCATCGTCCGGCCACGTGGAGAAACTCGCGTCGTGATACACCAGTTGCCACAGCGGAACCGGCCAGACGGGAGTATTCGCGCCCAACTCCATGCGCGTCATATTCGCGCCGAGATGCCGAACTCCCAGAGACCACTCCCGCTGCTCTCCCGCCGAAACTGCAATTCGCCGGTCGCAAAGCAGTTTCAGCAATTCGCAGCGCAGGCGGGCGTCCTCTTTCCGGGAATACGACCAGATCCCCCGTCGGCACTCGCGCAGCGATCGGGTCGTCACTCCCTCGCAATGCACCCCCAGGTAATCCACATAACCCTCCTCCAGTTCCGCAAGCATCTGAATCGCATACCCCGAATGGAGCGCGTGGAACTTCTCACCGGCGATGTCGATCTCCGGGACGGGCGTTTCCTCATCGGCGGAGACCAGGAAATCGCGCCGAAACGTGGAACCTCTTTCCCAAGTCCGATCCACCCAGATCCCCGGCGCGGCGATAAAGTCCAGCCCGTCCTCCAGGTCACGTCCCAGATACGCTCGCTCGACTGGGGAGTATCCTCCGAATGAGAACTCGTCCTGGTGCGAACAGATCGACAGGGGATACACAAAGGCGCGTTCAAGCCCCATGTCTTTGATCGCGGTCAGGTTGCGCACATAGTCGCAGCTGGGATCATCAATGTGGCCCAGGAAGATCGCACACGCGCCGAGCAGTCGGTCCAGGGTTGGGTTCTCCGCAATGCGGGGGGCCATGGGAACGTGCAGGCCCGTCTCTTTTGCGTACCGCCGGTATCGCCGCGCGGGCTGCATGTACCCCCGGCCCGGCAGGAACACATAGCGCAGGCGGCGGGTATCATTCAATGCGCCGAGCGAGGAAATCCATCGGCAGGTCACGGTGCTTCCCTGAGGCGAATCGGTGTAGGTCCAATGCCAGTCGAACGGCGTTTCCGCAATGGCCAGGACCGCGCTGTCTGCGCCCAGCTGTGCCCACCACGCCATTGGGGCCTCTGCACCGCTGACCTCCACCCGACGTTCCGTATCCAGCACCGGGCGGTGAATGCGTCCCTGGTGGACCGTATCGAGCACCTCATGGCGACGCTGGTTCTTCGGGAACAACGCACCGGGAAACACCGCGCTCAAGATCCGGCGATCACTGATCGGAACCTCCCGCACGGTGCAAAGCAACTCCGGCTCCCGTGGGTCCAGTGTCATTTCAAAAATGCAACGGACGCCCTCGGCATCCAGCACGATGCGAATGCCGTCGTCCAGCTCGTCAGCTTCAGTGGTTTCCGGGTGGATGCGAATGCGGGACTGCTCGTTCTTTCCGGGCACGCCCACGGTCACCTCGGCATGGCGCGGAAGATTGAAGATCCATGTCTCGCCGCCCATCGGCTCGACAACCTTGCCGAAATAGGTATCCGAATCGAACTCCAGGTGGATGGGGGTGCTTTCCCAGATCCAGTTACTCATGATCCAACTCCCATGGGATTTGGTTACGACTATAGCCGGAAGGTTGTCGCTTGGACACCGCTCACCTGCCTTGCGTTGTTCTCTTCAAGGACCTACCTGGCCGCAGTGAAACATGGTAATCTGGATGTTCCAGGTA
>JAKPYU010000551.1 GCA_029568995.1 Candidatus Omnitrophota bacterium
CATCCGACAAAGTTCCAGACATCGTTGTCCCCTTCGTTTAGTCCCAAGTTCAAGCTACGGATCAGGTAAAACCGGCTGTTGAACGTCACACCTGTGCAAGTGAGCGTGACTGCATTGGCGCCCACCAGCGAAGGGCGATACCGGATGCCTTCATAGGCCAGATCCGCCGGAGCTCCGGGGCCGGTGAAATCGCAGACTCCACCATCCCAGACGAAGGAGGCCGGAACGCCGTTGATGCAGATCACGCCGTTCGTTGCCCGGATGCCTCCGTGACCGGCCTGGTCTGCCATCAGGTTGGCGCTAAGCCAGTTGATGGAAGCCCCATCCTGAATGTCCAACTCGATGAATCCGTCCAGCGTCGCGCCGATGATTGTAAATGTCCCGTTGATGATGATCTGTGGTTTCACAGTCCGGGGATACTGCGGGTCTCTCACCAGAACGGTTTCGCTCTGTCCGATCACCCATTCCGCGTCGCCGGCCAGCGTGATGGTCGGAATGTTGATCGTCGTCCACATGCCATCCGTGGAGGCCAGGGTCGCGTCGTTGAGATCGGCGACAATGGTTGTGGAGGTGTTCGGTCCATTGGCGCTGGTCAGCGTCAATTGCCCGTTGACTGCATCGTAAACCGCCGCACCCCATGTGGGGGCGGAAACCAGCAAGAGCACGATAACCATCCAACCGAAAACACTCTGTTTCATCCTGTGGTTCTCCTTTCGATCCTTTACCCTGTTGCGCGATTTTTCCCGGAATCCATCGGGATTGGCGGAATCATGTTCTCGATCTTGCCTTTTGTCAAGCAGGAGAAATCGGAATCTTGACTGAATTGAAAATAATTGAGATCCGCGTGAATTTCTTGCCAATGGACAAGCGATGTGGTAGCTTGATATTGCTGTGTAAACAGCCATGGATCGGTGAAAGGAGTTTGCAGTGATGAGCGATTTCCTGACACGGTTTGTTGTTGCGATTGGCGTTCTGGTCTGCGGGACGGTTCTGGTGCAGGCTGCCGCGACGTTTGACCCGGCCAGCAACCAGGTCTGGGTGATCGGCGGACAAAACACCCTGCAAAGCATCGCCCAGGATCTGGCGGGCCAGCCGGGCCTGTTCACCTACGATCCGGCCACCAAAACCGCCGAATTCGCCGGTCATTACCTGACAATCGGCACTGCCGGGACGGACACGTTTGTCACCATGACCGACGGGCAAACCCTGGCGTTTGTCAACACAGCCGTCAATAACCGACGGCTCTTGATGAACAAGGGGATCAAGTGGGACCTTCACGACTGCACCATCACCGGATTTGTCCAGGTCGATATGAACTCCGGCGACCAGTCCGGGGACTGGATCAATGTCAATTGGATTCGCACCAGTGAACCTTCCAATGCCCAATTCACCCCCTTCCGTCTGCGAACCAACAACGCAACCTGGGATGACGCCGATCCCCTGATCTGGAAAGGCGGCGTTGTCGATACGGGAGGCGCTGTGAATACTTTTATCCCCGATCCTACCCACAGTGCCTACGCTGAAGAGCCGGGATTTCGCCGACTGGATATCTCAGATGCGGAGATCGTTTCGAGGTATTCCAACGTCAGCGTGGTCAACTACTACCAGGGGCTGGGAACCACCGATCCCCAGGATATCCAGTTCAATTTCACCAATTGTGTTTTCACCTTCAT
>JAKPYU010000434.1 GCA_029568995.1 Candidatus Omnitrophota bacterium
GGGGCCGGTGATTTGGGTGAAGAAAGTATGGCATATCATGGCATAGGCGAAGGACTGTAAGACTCGCACAGATTCCTCCCCCGAAGATCGGGGGAGGTCAGGTGGGGGTTGACCGGATAGCACAAGACTCCTTGCCATGACAGCTGCAGGCGAGCTTTCTTAGGAGGAGCAGCCCGGAGTCTGCGACGGGCTGCGACGTGGCGATCTCAGGCTTGTGCGTTCGAACAACGAAATTAGGATATTCACTCGACATGACAATGGAGTCTTATATGAATGAACCGGAACCTCAGAGTGAGCTGATCCCATTTGGCCCCAAATCCCGGCATCGCAAGACCAGGGATTTCGATACCCGTCAGTACCTGATCGACGCGATGGGGATTGACGATATCTGGCGCGTATTCCGCATCATGGCGGAATTTGCGGAGTCGTTCGAGATCCTGGGAAGTCTGCCGCAATCGGTGACGGTATTCGGCTCGGCACGGACACCGGAGAATCACACAATGTACGGAACGGCCCGCGCACTCGGCAGACGGATCGCGAAGGAGGGACTCGCCACCATCACCGGCGGCGGACCGGGAATCATGGAGGCCGCCAACCGTGGCGCGTACGAGGCGGGAGGGATCTCCGTGGGCCTCAATATCGTCCTTCCCAGGGAACAGCAACCGAATCCGTACACCACCACAAGCCTCAACTTCAATTACTTCTTTGTCCGCAAGGTGATGCTGATCAAGTATTCCATCGCGGTCGTCATCTTTCCGGGCGGATTCGGCACACTGGATGAGCTGTTTGAGACAATCACCCTGATTCAGACGGAACGAATCCTCCCGTTTCCGGTGATCCTGTTCGATTCGACCTATTGGAGCGGTCTGTTTGAGTGGGTGAAAAAACAGGTGTTGCCGGAGGGTAACATCACTACGGCGGACCTTGGCCTCTATCATCTCACGGACTCCGTTGAGGAAACCCTGGAGATCATTCGATCCATCGAATAAGAGGATTCCTCGCCGACCCGAATTTCGTGGGTCTGGATAGCCCCTGGCGGGATTGATAAAATCGGTCTTTCGACCTGCATTCAGAAAGGAAATGAATCACAATGCATTTCACAACAAGGATCTTGGCTTCATTTTTCATTGCATCGCTCGCCTTCTCCACATCCGGTTCGCCCGCGTTCGGGGAGGAGACATCAAAAGGGTGGGAAGTGATTCTGTGCAATCCGCTGCTGCGGAAATTGGAGATGGATAATGTCTGGTTGGCGGCAAAGGCGACAGGCGCGAAAGGAATCGAAATCAATGTAAAATCCGATCTCACCTGCCCCAATCTCTTTGTGGGAAAAGAAACCCCGTACCGACTGGATACCTCAAAGAATGCAGCAAAGATCAAAATCCATGCGGAGCAAATGGGATTGAAAACGCCGGTCATCTGCGCCCCGGTCAACCTGGACCCGAAAGGCGCACCGGCGTGGACGAAAAAACTGATCGAGATGGCCCCCTTTGCCGGGGTGGAATTGATCTATTTCCCCGTCACAACAGATAAGTTCTCCGAGCAAACCATCGAGGATTCGGAATTCGTTCGTCAGGCTGTTGCCATGATTCAGGAGTGGGTGGATCTCGGCGAGAAACACAAGGTGGCAATCACCATCGAAAATCTCAGCGTTTACTGGAACCGTGCGGAAATCCTTCACACGGTTCTCGCGCAATTCCCCCCGGAGAAATTCGGGCTGAATCTGGACCCGATCAACCTCTACTGGTTCGGGCATTCCATCAATACGGTGTACGCCATCACGGAGGAATTCGCTCCCCGCGCGAAATATTTCCATGTCAAAAATCTGGCACACCCGCCTGAAATGCAGCTGACCACGCGACCCATCGGCTTCGAATACGAGAAAAACTCCGTGCCCGTGCCCGAAGGCGATCTGAATTTTGAGCGCATCATGGGGTGGCTAAAGAACGCCGGATTTCAGGGGTATATCGGGATCGAGGACGATTCCCTGGGCCATTATCCGAAAGACCAACGTGCAGGAATCCTTCAGCATGACATTCAGTACGTCGAAGGAATCATCAGCCGGTTGAAATAGACCGTCCTCAGGTACGAGTCGGTGTCCGTCATTCCGACGAAAGCCGGAATGACGGTTGGTCAGTCGTCAGCGGCAGGATGCAGTTCAACCTCTCGCCCGTTCTCCCACAGTTCGGATTCGCTGAGGTCGAGATTCTCATCCCAGATCACGCCGTATCCGCCGACATCGGGCTTAACTAACCGGAAGAACCAATCCTGTCTCAACGGTTCAAAGACATCCGTTGCCAGGAGGGGCTTGCAGTCATACAGCTTGGCCGCACCGTTGTCGAATACGACCAACAACTGGCTGTCTTCCTCAGCTGTGACACTCTTGATTTTTGGGTAATTCATGGTCGCGAGGGTAGGGGCGCACGGCCGTGCGCCCCTACCCCGCCTATTTCACCTCCATGGCCTCTCCCGTCTCGGCGGATTGGTAGAACGTGAAAATCGTTTCCAGGACATGTAGGCTCTCGTCGGTTGTCATGGGCGGCTCTTCCGGACCGGCGCACGCCCGCACTGCCGCGATGACATAAGAGGTGTATCCGCTCGGCTCTTTTGTCCCCTGGTACTGCTCGATCTTGGGTTCCTTTGCATCCTTCGTGCTGTACCAGGTCAGGGGGATCTCATTCAGTGGCTCCAGCTGAAGCCAGCCCTGGGACCCCCAAACCTTCAGAGAGATCTGTTTGTTCCGATCCAGGTAATAGCCCGCATTCAGCGTCCCGAATGTGCCGTTATCGAATCGCATCGCCATGACGGCCGAATCCTCGACATCCATCGGCTGACCGCCGATGTTTCCGACGAATCCGCTCACCTCGCGGATTCTCGACCCGGTCACAAACATCGCCGTGTCCAGCCAGTGGATGCCGAGCCATGTCAGATGCCCCCCGCCGCCACGTGCCTTCTGGGCGTACCACTGCGTGTGATAGGAGGGACTTTTCAGCCGCGTTTGATCCGCGATGTAGTGCATTTCCAGGCTGTAGATCTCGCCGATGGTCCCGGCCTGGATCAAACGGCGGGCCTCGCAAACCACCGGATTGCGCCGGTTTGCCATGGCCAGCATGATATGTAAATTCTTCCGGTTCGCTTTCTCCGCCAGCGCTTCGAAATCTTTGATGCGAACACAGGCCGGTTTCTCGGCGAGTACGTGGCAATTCGCTTCCAGCGCCGCGTCGATCACCGGCGGAGCCAGGGCAGCCTCCATGGAGATCAGCACCATAATCGGTTTTTCCGCCCGAAGCATTTCGGCGTAGTCCGAATAGGTCTTCACCAGCTTATCCCCAAGCGTCTTGCGGGCCGCGTCCTCATACTTTCCACTTGAGTCGGCCAGCACCACCGGTCCTGCCTCTACGCATTCCGCCAGTCCGGTCAGATAACTCTCGACGTGCGCCCCACCCTCATGGGTAATCACCCCCACCTTGATTCTCTTTGACGCCGCCTCCTGGGGAGCCGCCGACAGATAAGAGCGTCCCATTGAGGCAACCGCCAGGCCGGAACCGATTGTCAATGATTTCGCCAGGAATGAACGTCGGGTGTCTTTTTCAGTCATTGGAATTCTCTCCGTATCGAGGATTTTCTATGCAGGTCATCCAATCCAGATCGGCGA
>JAKPYU010000560.1 GCA_029568995.1 Candidatus Omnitrophota bacterium
GCCCAGCGAGGCGCTCGTCCAGAGCAGCGCGCCGGTCTCGGCGTCGGCGGCGTAGACGTAGCCGTCCTGGGAGCCCACAAAGGCCACCTCGTCGGCGCCGGAGACCAGCTCCGTGGGCACCACCGCCGGCCGGTCCTGGGCCGGCCCGTTCATGGCCATGGGTTCCCACGTGTAGCCGCCCGCGCGCGGCCAGTCGCCGCCGGCAGCCGACGGGTTGGTGGCATGGAGGTTCCGGTCGTTGGACACGGCGTACACGCCGCCGGCCCCGATGGCGCCGGGATTGACCCCCGGCGGCGCCAGCGCCGTGGCGCCGGTGCTGTAGGCCCACTTCACCGCGCCGGTCGTGTCGAACGGCCGCGCCGCCACCGTCTTGCCGCTGGAATAGGCGCTGCCGTTATACACAAACGCCGCATAGTAGTAGGTCGTGCCGTTTGACACTCCCGTCGTATGTTCATAGGAATCGTACGCACCCGCCACACCCGTTCGAGTCGTCACGGGACTGCCATCGGCGGGGCTGGTGGGATACGCGGTGCTGCTGTACCGGATGATAGTCGAAGAGTAATCCGACGGCGGATTTACCCACTCCAGCTTGGTCTTCCCGCTCGTCGCCGTCGCCGTAAAGTACACAACATCCTGCGGCGTACCTGTACATGGACCCGGTTCGTCCGCCGTGACCACCACATCATCAAGAAACCATCCCAAATTAACATTCCTGTCAGTATCCACATAGGTGGTAAATCCCAGATAAACCGTTTTACCAGCACACCCGCCGGTGTTTCCAGAAATTAAATTACATGCAGCATCAAGATCCACAGAAACCAAAGAAAAACCAGTTTGCGAGCCTGTCCACATCCCCCACCCATTGATCGTTCCGTTATAATCACCGCTCAAGAGAGCAACTGAGGTGACTCGTGTGAAGGTAGAACCATCTAACGATATTCGGAGATAACAACCGTCTCCTGTTGAAAAATTGTAACGGTGACGGAATGCCAGACGCCCATTCTGCGCGGATTCGTGGAATGTGATTGCTTGAGGGATTGCCAAAGAGTGGGTGACTGTGGTACGGTTTCTTGAGTAATTAGTATCACAACCAGCTCCACCGTAACGAAAGATTTTTGTGCCTGAGTAAGCATCACATACCTGGACTCCCCTCCAGTCATCAGCGTTACCGGAAAAATATCCCATTGACCAACCGGCATCTTCACCTGCATTGATACTGTCGAAATTCTCGCTGTACTTGGTTTGGTTTATCAGCGGACCACATGCCGTACCGCTCTGTCGGATGGTGTTTGAATCCTCAATGCCATTGCTTTCGTCGGTTGACCGGACAATATAATAGTAGGTTGTATCTTGGGCTAATCCGCTGGCGTCCTGATACGAAGTGGCGCTTATGCCAGCAGCTATCCGGTTGCTCAATGCGGGCATAAATCCGGATACAGTGCTTCGATAGATAGAGTAAGTGATGATGCCTCCACAAGGAGCGGAGGCCGCATCCCACGATAAATCCAACGCACAGCCCGTTTCAATTGGCGAAGAAACAGTTTTTAATCCGGCAAACGATGGAGGGAAATCACAGTCTCCTTCCGCAATTGCAGAAGTTTCAGAGGATACTAATGAAGTACAATTCGTGACACTTCTGACAAGATAGTAGTAGGTAACTTTTCCAGAAAGATTGGTATCCAGAAAGTTCGTGGTTGGTGCCGATACCGTACCCACCAACGTATAACCCGACCCCGAAGTTGACGTGTGAAAGACGTGGTATTCGTTTGCTCCTGAAACAGTATCCCAACTCACGCGGATCGCATTGTTTCCTTCTGCCTGAGCTGTCACGTTGCCTGGGGGAGTTGCGCCGCATATCCTTCCGGAGTATGCGATGGCAAAATCCTGTCCTGTCAATCCTGGCGGGTTTTGGCCGGTGTTAGCTGACAGAACCTGGATGGTCCATGTTCCCGTCACCGGGTTTTGGACAAAGACATTCTCTACATTGTTGGCTGTGTCCGTCGTAGTTCCGGGATTCGGAGTAGACCATGCACCGGTAAAACGATTACCCCGGTAGACCGTCCCATTGGGAGCCGTGACAACTAGATTCAGATTGTTAACAAGCGGCGTAGTGTCGTTTGCTGTACTGGGAGGATCTGTCCAGACCAGAGTGATCTTCAGACGAACGTCGCTGGAATATACTGAAAAATTAGTTGACCAGCTTCCACCGGTAGAAAGTGGCGTGACGGCATCCTGATCTATGAATTCGATCTGGCCTCCGGTCGGACCCTCGATTGAATTTCGGAGATTGATTCGACCCCACCCTTGAATGTAATCGGGAAATCCGGCACCCCGAATGTCCACCGCTCCATTGATCATGGCTGCTTTCGCCAGTGCCGGACTTGGCATAGAGCCATAAATGTCATTATAAAACTCATAAAACACTGCTGTCGCGCCGGCGGTGATTGGGCACGACATGGATGTACCGGGCATCAAACGATAATACATACCGGTCCATGATTCATCCCAACCATCGTTCTCGCAATCTGCGCCAACGCAGTTTAACGAATCAACGGAAAGTACATCGGCCCCAACGGCGACCACATCGGGCTTGACACGACTTTGAGACGGCCCCCGGCTGGAGAATGCGGTGACCGTATCGATGTCCGGACCGGTTTGCTGGCTGGGCACATAACTGCCGCACCGATCGTTCTGGCTCGCACCGACGGTGATTATGTTTTTAGCCGTGCCCGGCGTCGTTACGTTTGATGATCCTCCATTAGCGGTGCCGTAATTTCCAGCAGAAAAAAGAATCGTCAGTTCCTGGTTTCCTGAAAGTGTCGATGCATCACGGACCAATCCGTCCACGGCCACTGAAGCGCTGCTGTACGTGTAATTACCGCCATAACTCCATGAATTTGTGTTTAAACGGGCGCCTTGGGTATAACTCCACCGTATCATGTCTGTTTCAGTCGTATATCCGCCATCAAACAGGTTGTTGGTCACCAACTGGGCGCCCCAAGCCATTCCCCGGACTGTCGAAAGAGGAGCTGTTTGATCACCGCACCCAGACGTGTTTACAGGTGAGAGTCCGGCTAAGCCACGCCCGACAACCGAACCTGCAGTATGCGTGCCGTGTTCGTTATCCGTGTTACTCATGGCTCCATAAGTAGCCAGGATAACTCCACTTGGAAAGTCGGGGTGGGTCAGATTCACACCTCCATCGTTATGGCCGACGATGATGCCAGAGCCGTTATATCCGGGACTCCATTAGTTCCATACCGGCTCAATGTTTAGGATGTAATCCTTGGGAGCCAGGTTGTTGTTCAACTCTCGCTGATAGACGAGTTCGAGGTATCCCACTTCCTCAACGTTGTTGAGCACAGTCAGAATTTCTGGGCCATGAATCAGGAAGGCGTCCTTGTGCCCATGCGCCCATTCAGGCGCAGCAGGTATTGCGTGCTTTCGTACTTTTTCAACGACAGATGATTCGTCTTGGTCAGGAAATCCGAATGCACGAACAACTATCCGATTTAAATGGTCTTTTACAACACCCGGCAGATCATGGACGCTTTTCTCCGAATGGGCCAGCGCCAGCAACTCCGGATCGATGCGGGCCTGGAGCGGCACGGCTTCCACGCCCCGGACGATGGGGAAACCCTCGGATGTCAGCAACTCGAACGACCGCAGCAGGGCCGCGTTGTCCGCCTTGACCAGGACGGTGGGGGCCGAGCAGGAATCCAGGACCTGAACGCCGGCGGATGTCAGCATCTCCAGCCACGC
>JAKPYU010000476.1 GCA_029568995.1 Candidatus Omnitrophota bacterium
GCGAGGCGGTCGCGGATCAGGGATTGATGCGAAAGCATCAGGGTTCCGCAGATCTCACTCCAGGCATCGGGATATCTCTCACGAAGACGCTCCCACATCCGCCACTGGTGATCCGGGTATGCCAGTTGCAGCAGGAGATCCACCGCCTCGGAAGGACTCGTCAGAATCTCATCCCAGGTCGATTCCGCCGGTCTGTCGATGGAAGGCTCACGCCGGTTCAGGTCTTCGAGAGTCAGATAGATTTCCAGGCGCACGGCGGGATTTCGACGCTCTTTTGCGAGCGCTGCAAGCATGAGAGAGAACCGGCGCAACAGTTCAACATCGTAATTGGACGGTTTCGTATTCCGAAGATAAGACAGAACCAGGTCGATCTTCTCGATGGGATTCCGTTTCTTCTCGAAACTCTCCATCCATTCTTCTTCCGTGCTGCGCGGCTCTTTGCGAAGGATATAGGCTTTTGAGGCACTTCCCGCGAGGCTGATGAACGGGTCTTTTTTGACAGCGGCGGATGCGTTTGTCCACCATCTTGACCATTTCTTTTCGGGAATGATCGAACCGCATAAACGTTGTTTCAGTTCGCCGGCGGAGGCTTTGCGCCCGCAGCTGATGAGCGCCATTCTGACCAGTTCCGCCGAGTCCTCTTCGACCAACCGATTCACGCGGTCCGGCTCGCGCACCCAGGCCGCCCGAATGTCCCGGTGACGCAGCGGCTCCAGAATCTCCTGCGCCAGGTCCACCGTGATTTCATGATTCTTCTTGCGCTCGAAGTCGATAGTGACTCGTTCCGAGAACAGGTCGAGTCTCTTCACTAATCCCACCCCCCAATCGGGATGATAACAGGCTTCCCCATCGGAATAGGGAATAAGACGCTCCGCCTGTTTGAGGGATTCCAGAATGGAACCGGTTTGACGCATTCCGCAGTGATCGAGAATATGTTCCAGGGCCAGCGCCCCGGCATGGCGTGCCCGCAGCGCCTTGATCACGCCATCACGGATACTGAGATCCTGCGGGGTTAACGCCGCTGCGCGACGAAGGATCGTCAGGACATCCTCCCATTGCTCGTTCTTTTCGTAGTAGGGAACCAGCATCTGCAAGAGAATTGAGGCTTGATCCTTGCGCCGCGATCCGGCGACACGCTCTGATATCGACAAGAACCACTCCAGGTCCGAAGGGTCCAGCTCGCAGAGTTCCAGCCAGATCTCTTCAATCTGGGAGTCATCTCGCGCGCGCACAAAGGACTCCAGCGCGCGTCGATACCACTGCACCGCCGCTTCCTTCTTGTCCTGGCGGAGGTAATGGGCAGCGAGAGCCTTCTCGACGGAACCGGGGCGATCCTCCAGATCGGCCAGTTTCCGCCAGACCTTTGGCAATTCATCGGTTTTGGATTGTTGCTCCAGCGCCTGGGACAATGCACGCAAGGCAAAGACATCATCCGGCGTTCGATTCAGAATGTCTCGTGAGAGATGTTCCACTCCGGGCCAATCCGCCGCCTCCCGAAGTTCATTGATGCGCGGATTTACATGTACTTCCATTCTTTTTCACCACACTGTGACTTGTCCGAAATCAGGTTCGAGAATCGTCTCGCTTCCATCCGTCGGGATAGTCCCGATATTTGGCAGCCGCCTCAAACATCGCCACGACATTCCGAGGCGGGATCTTCGCCTGGATATTGTGAACCTGGCAGAACACGAATCCGCCGCCGGGAGCGAAGACGGAGATTCGTTCCCGAACATGGGCGTCAATCTGTTCCGGCGTTCCGAGGGGCAGAACGGTTTGCGTATCGCATCCGCCTCCCCAGAAGGTCAACCGATCCCCATGCTGTTCTTTCAGTTCCGCCGGTTCCATCCCAACAGCGGAAGTCTGTACCGGATTCAATGCCTGAACTCCGGCGTCTATCAGATCCGGCAACAGCGGACGAATGCCGCCGCAGGAGTGCAGGAACACCGCCGCTTTGGACTGCGCATGGACATATTGGTAGACCTGTTTGTGCCGGGGATAAATCAACTCGTGATACATTTCCGGGGAAAGCTGAGGTCCCTGCTGCGTCCCCAGGTCATCCCCCATCTGAATCACATCCACGGTGTCTCCCACCGCCTCCAGAAACCGTTCCAGATTCCGAAGGTGCGACTCCAATGCCTTATCCATCAAGGCCTCGGCGAATGCCGGATCGGCGGCTAAGTCCATCATGAAATTGCCCCATCCCCGTCGTCCCTGGCAGAGTTCCAGAATACTTCCGCCGAATCCCACCATCACCGCATACTCGGTGTTCTTACGAAACCACTGTGCGCGGGATTGCAGCATCTCCAGGTAGTCATCTTCCAGAATCGAAAACGTGTATTCCTCCAGGGGCTTTGGCGGCTCGCCCAGTGCAGGCTGAAGACCGTCGAAATAGAACGATCCTCTCGGCATCCGCGCGATGGCCTGCCCGGAGGAATCCTTAATGATGTGCCCGCCATCCCCATCCGGTTCAATGAGCACATCGGCGGGGCGTTCCGCTTCCTGTCCATCCGGCAGGGTCCAGGGAATCCACTTCCGGTTATCGGGAAGAATCGCGGTATTGCGCAGATCGACCACATCCACACCGAACCGCTCCAGAATCTCCGGTTCCGGTTCGGCGAGTTGCTGACCGAGATCGTAGACTCGTATCCGCCCCGTGGTGCATCCCAAATACCGGCGCAATTCACCGTAGGCCATCGCCATAATGCCGGTCGAAGGCATGGCCCCGAAATCGACCGGAACGCGATCCCCCTCTTGATGGGACAACGCAGTCCAAACTCGTTCACGACTATTCATGGAGAACCCGTCTCGCCTTTCTCGAAATAACAAAGGAATCTTTTTGGCCCAAATGTGATACACTGAAACGGAGACAGAATCAATGTTTCAGTGGGGGTCCATCATGTTTCAGACGACCGCTTCCGACAACTCGCTTGATGTTCGATTGATGCTGGTTTTCTGGACCGTGGCACTCGTCGCGTTGATCGGTTTCGTGATTGCCTGTCAGCGTTCCCATGCCGGGCCGCCCGATTTTAAAAAGCTGCGAGATCAGATGGTGACAAACCAGATCGCGGCGCGGGGCATTCGAGATGCGACACTTTTAAACGCGATGCGGACCGTACCCCGACACGAATTCGTGCCGGAAAAAGAAAAACTCTTCGCTTACGAGGATTACCCGCTGCCTATTGGTGAGGGCCAGACCATTTCCCAACCGTACATCGTCGCCCTGATGACCGATCTCATGGAGCTGGACGGAACCGAACGAGTGCTTGAAATCGGGACCGGTTCCGGCTACCAGGCCGCCATTCTGGCCGAACTTGCCAAAGAGGTCTACACAATTGAGATTGTCCAGCCTCTCGCCGAGCGCGCCGAGAAAACACTCAAGGAAATGAAGTACACCAACGTTCAGGTTCGTTGCGGGGATGGATATCGCGGATGGCCGGAGGCGGCTCCGTTCGATGCAATCATGGTGACCGCCGCACCGGATCACATCCCCCAGCCTCTCATCGACCAACTGAAAGTCGGGGGCGTGTTGGTGATTCCGGTCGGCGAAAGGCGGCAGGAATTGATTCAAATTCGGAAGACAAAGGACGGAACAACCACGGAAAACGTATTGCCGGTTCGATTCGTGCCAATGACCGGCGAGGCACAGGAGAAGAGCGGAAGGTGAGCGCTGGTGGGGCAGGCCTCCGCACCTGCTTGGAATCCCATTCGGAATCGCCTATGATATCTCGCACCGTAATCGCAAATGACAGGCGCAGTTGATAGATCTCTCGTCCGTTGAACGGCATGGATACAAAAAAATATTTCATTCTCTGGATGGTCTTCATTCCATTATTGGGGATGTCCTGTCACTCGCCATCGCATCAAGTTTCCGAATCGACCGAGATCACGCAGGCTCCTCCCGCAGGCACACTCGAACTGCTGAATCTTCCACCCTCAAAACCGGTGCCATTCGAACCGCTGCCGCCGGTCTGGGGTGGCGCGAACCAGGCGCAACTGTGGTTTCAGCCCGATCATCGACGACAACGGCAACTGGTGGCCGTGCAAAATGCCGGTTTGCGTATGCTTCGGATTATCCTCGGGCATCGCGAGGAATCCGTCTGGTGGGACGATCCCCCCGATCCGTACACATTTGAGTCTCCCATCGGATTCTTTCATGAAGATTCATTCAACCGCGTGGATCGCTTCATTACCGAGTGCCGACAAGCCGGAATCCGGCTGATTGTGACCTTTGGAATTCCCACGAATTATTTTGCGGAATTCGGAGACTGGGATTTTTATACGTCCACAGCCGCAAAGCGCGCATACCTGAACCGAATCCGCCAGTGCCTTCTGCATGTTCATCAGCCATCCGGCGCGATGTGGAGAGACCTGGATGATGTGATCTGGGCCTGGGAAATCGCCAACGAACCGGGAATCAATCTCAAGGGTAAGAATTCCCACAGCCCGGAAGAGACCGTCGCAACGATCCATTCCTGGCTGACGATGTGTGCAGCCACCATTGCCGCGCTGGACCCGGACACGCTGATCTCCATCGGAACGGCCGGGCACAGCCGATATTACGGGGTGAATACGGGAGACGATCTCCGCGATCTGGGCGACATTCCCCATGCGGATATTTACACGTTGCACTTCTACGGCGGCGATCTCAAACAATGGATTCGAGATGCCAAGACTGTAACCGTTCCATTCCACAAGCAGCTTTTCATCGAGGAATTCGGTGTTCAGCGCAAAGCCCGTTTCAACGGACAAATCGAGACATATCGGTATGTCACCGAGATCTGTAACCGCGCGCGAGTTCCCTGGATGTTCTGGAACCTGGGCCATCTCAAGGAGGATTCCGCCTGGTGCATCTCGGAGGATGATCCCGTGTGGAATGATGTGGTTGTCCCCGCCGCGCAGGAAGATTCCGGGCTGTAGGGACACGGACATATCAACCCCACCCTACACCCTCCCCAGTCTTGGGGAGGGAAACGCTACCGGACAGCCTCACATACCATGCCTCTATTGCTGTACACCGATTCTTTCTGCCGGTGCAGACGGTAGATAGATCACCATCGCCTCGCGGAAATCATCCCCGCCGCTGTACGCCAAATGAAGGATCACGTTGTCATTGGCGAATTGCTGAAACAGGCTGCGTTCCCGGTCCGTGTCAAGCGGAAAAATCCCGGCACGTAACACCTTTCGAGACCGATGGAACCGGGGGAAAGTCCGTTCCTCCGATTCGCGGAAATAGGTCTTGAGAATCTCCACACCATCCTCCAGATCGCGGCGGACCGTGTCTTTGGAATATCCCAGAACCGCCGCAATCCGCCGATTCGACCAGCCGGTCAGCACCGACAGCAACATGCAGATTTTCATCCTGCCATGGAGTTTCCGGTCAATGGCGCGGCGAAGCCGCTCGACATCCCGATCCAGCAGCAGGTCCGCCTCGTCACGGTCGGCGATATTGACCAGTTCCGGCATTTGATAGCGTTCCTGGATAAAAGGCATCATCTGGGGATCGAACGGGATCTCCCGATAATCACGCGGCACAGTAACATCTTTCAGAATTTCCTCCCATTCCTCCGGCTGTTGGTATTCGGACCGATCTTCATCCTGCTCATGACGTTCGTTCATCTTCATTTCCTCCTGGAACAGCAGTTGAAATGTTAGAGAGGCAAGGAGTGTGCCAAGATGAACATTTGTACAAATTATGAGAAACAACAGAAAAGGCGGGAGCTGCGCTCCCGCACTCCAAAAAATGCCTGTGTTATGCGGCGAGATCTTCTTCCTTCCAGGAGAGTAATAGCGCGGGGATATCCTCCATACGTACTTTTTCCCGCTTCTGAACCTTGCGGCGTTCCACCTCCACAAGACCCTCCTGGACGGAACGCGAGCCGACAATAACCGCATAAGGCAATCCCAACAGGTCGGCATCTTTGAACTTCACACCCGGGCGGCTCGACCGGTCATCAAGCAGTACCGTCCAGCCTAATTGCTCCAGGCTCACAGTGAGTTCACACGCAATCCGATGAACCTCCTCATCCGACGGTGTCAAGTCTACAACGTGCACTTCAAACGGCGCAATCGCAACAGGCCAGGCTACGCCGCGATCATCGGCATGGAAATCTGCAAGGACAAGAAACAGGCGGCTCAGATTCATACTGAACCGCTCAACCGTCAGCGGATGGCGCGCACCGTTCTCATCCATGTACCAGGCTTCCAATCGCTCGATTACTTCTGCGGGAACAGACCCGCCTCTTGCGAGCTCGATCCCATTCCAGATCTTGACTCGCCCATCGCCACAATTCCCGCAGACATCCTCCAGTTGAGCGACACGCAGATCCGCCCAGCGATCCACCTGGTAATCCCGCCCCAGGGTCACGCCACAATAATGGCAGTCCGCTTCGTTCGCGCCGGTTACACACGGTCCGGCGCTTCTTACCGACCAGTCGGCGATTTTCAGAACGCCCTCCAATCCGACCGGACCCGCGAATCCCACCGGCGCACCGGTCACGCGCTCAATCATCTCCGGTGTTGCGAGCTGCACGGGGCATCCCAGGCAGGCGCTCAGTTTCTCCTCGGATACCGTGTGATCGCCGCGCAGAAGCACGGCGACACATTCCTCTCCCGCCTGGAAAATCATGGTCTTAATCAGCTGCTCGGCAGAACATCCCAGGAACTGTGTTACCTGCTCCACCTTGGTCATTCCCGGTGTGTGGACTTTTTCCAGGGCGGCCGGATCTGTGCCGCTTATTTCCGGTTGCGTCAGAGGGAACATCGTCAGGGGCATGGAGAATCCGCACACGGCGCACGTCCCGAACGCCGTGCCCTGTTCGGAACTCACCGCAAATCCCCACGCAGTTCCCTGCCCTCCTGTTTCGATGACGTCCAGGCCGATACGGTGAAAAACGTCGCGGAAAGATTGAAGCAATCCCCCCCTGTATCCCCCCGTGAACGGGGGGAGCAATTCTCCCTCCCCGCTCGCGGGGAGGGCCGGGGTGGGGGAACTCCCTGCGGGGAGGGCCGGGGTGGGGGTGCTTCCCGATCCGCCAAACGCACACACCTCCAGAAATTGCCCTTCCCCCAGGGAACGATGCGCAAAAAAAACTTTCGGAAGGTCGCGATAGGAACGCAAATCTCCGCCGACCAGCGAGATCAGCATTTCATCAAACTCTCCACATGGGACATGGACTTCCATGGCCTCAACTGACTGAAGTTCTTTCCTCATCAGGCCACGAAGTCTCTGAAGTATCATCTCCCCGATGGGGAGATAGGCCCGAACTCCTGACGGCAACTGGCGTATGAAGCCCGCACGAATCAGCAGGGATTGCCCGCGCGACTCCGTATCGTGCGGAGTCTCACGACGAGTAGGGATATACAACCTGGATTGAAGCATGATAAATCATCCAAACAGACTGACCCGGCATAAGAACCGGGCTATTTTCAAGCGCCTTCGAGGCAGAATGACAATAGGGGAAATTACTTGTCGGGAAAAGGACAGAGATCGAAAAGAAAGCACCCTGTACAGCGCGGTTTTCTTGCCTGGCAGACCATCCGGCCATGATGGATCAGCCGGTGAGAAAAGCCAGTCCGTTCTTTCGGCGGAATCAGGGAAATCAAATCCCGTTCGATCTTCTCGGGGTCTTTCTGAGCCGTCAGCCCCAGCCTTCCGCTGACACGGATACAATGCGTATCCACCACAATCGAAGGCCGGTTAAAGATATACCCCCGCAGGAGATTCGCCGTTTTTCGCCCGACACCCGGAAGGGTGGTGAGATCCTCCATGGACTCCGGGAGTTCCCCACCGAATCGCTCGGCAATTTCGGCACAGCAGTTTCGAATCGCCTTGGCCTTATTTCGATAGAAACCGGTGGTTCTAATTTCCTCTTCAAGAACAGCGGGGTCGGCGTTCGCCCAGTCTTTCGCGTTGCGATATTTCTTGAAAATGGCGGGAGTAACCAAGTTCACCCGCGCATCGGTGCATTGTGCGGAGAGAATGGACGCGACAAGCAATTCCAAGGGAGTGGAAAAGTTGAGAGGACAGCGAATATCCGGGTACTCTTTTTTCAGACGGCGGCAGATTTCGCTCGCGCGGGTCTTGGTCGCCGCATCCGATTCGGAAGGCGATCCTTGTTTCTTCGCTGATGTGCGACTGGCGTTCACCGTGCCCGTCCCGAACAAGCGGCAGTTCGAATGTCACCCGCCGCCGACAGCCAGCATGGACTGGCTGTATTTCGAGCGAAGGGCGTCCAAGTCCCGCCGGATGTCCTCAATCCGTTTCAGGTATTGAGGAATCTCTTCCTGAACCACTTCCATCATCCCGACATCCCCTTCCCGGATATTCTTCAGCCGAACATCGTCCAGGACAAGGATCATTGCTTCCAGGAATTCCAGTCGGTCCAGGAGTTTCTTCTCCTTGCGAACCCAGGAATCCCCGGCGGTTCGCAGCCGATCTCCGTAGAAAATGGTCTGTTCCGAATGTGCGTTGGGTAGTTGTACCAATTCTCCCATGGCATCCTCCTGAATGAGAACATCCACAGGAAATGCAAAGATCGTACCTGTCCGAACAGAAACGATAAGTTCCTTATTTTCAAGTATTTACGAGAGAGCATCTTTCGCATCCGCAAGGAATTTCTTGCCCGGATATCGGCAAAACTCGTTCCTCATCTTGCGCTGGAGCGATGCCCCTTCTTACAATGGAGCAGCGGAATCCCTGGAGACGGGACCCGGAAAATCCCTGGAATGCAGGAGCCTGATGACGGATTGGCAGAGAATCGGCGTTTTAATTCGAGCGGTCTTGCGCTATCGAATCCGTCTGGCCATTGCATTGATCTGCAGCCTGTTCGTATCCCTTTTCGGGGTCGGCTCCATTGTGATGCTCAAGCCGGTCCTGGATCTCCTGTTTCAGCAGGTGGAAACCGTCCCCCCGATGAAATACGGCCTGGAGAATCAATCCATTGAATTGATCGTCGGGCTTCCCGGCGTGGATTCCTCGGGAATCGCCATATCGCGAGATGGGCCAACCGTCCGCATTTCCGCGCCAAAACGGGCCTCTGAGGACTGGTTCGGCGAATGTTACCTGCCGGAGAAATTTGAACTGGAATCGAAGATCCTGGACCAGACGGAAGCGGAGGAGAAGTCGTTATCCTGGATGGGGATTGGGCAAAGTCGGGACCGATTGCGGGAAATCTTCCATCCGGTGTATATCTGGCTTCTGCGTTATATGCAGGAGAATCGGTTGTGGGTTCTGGCAATCGCAGCGGGTGTTGCGCTGTTCTTTACTCTTCTGAAATGCGTGTTCGGTTTCGCCCAGCTCTATTTCAGCAACTGGATCGGGCAACGGGTGATTCTGGATATTCGCGAACGCCTGTTTCATCACCTGCTGGCGATGGACATGGGGTTTTTCAAGGCCCGAAGAAGCGGTGAGCTGCTCTCTTATCTCACCATCGATGTCGAACTGATGGGTGGGTATGTATTCGCGGTGTTCGGGGAGGCGCTGCTGGAGCCGCTGATAATCCTGGCAACCCTGGTTACCCTGTTCTGTCTTTATCCGCTCCTGACCACAGTCTATCTATTGTTGCTGCCCCTGACCGTATTGATTGTGGCCATCCTGGGAGAGCGGATTCGGAAAGCGCGTGCTTCCACCCAGGGCGCACTCGGCTCCATGAACGCACTCTTGCAGGAAACCTTCTCCGCCATGCCGATTATCAAGGCATTCCGGATGCAGGATGAACGGAAACGAAAATTCTCCACCGAAAACCGCAAGATCTTTCGTTCGGTGATGCGAATCATCAAAACACGAGGCGTCTCAACCTCGCTCACAGAAACACTCGGTGCAATCGGCGTTCTGGGCGTTCTCCTGCTGGGCGGGTATTTTGTATTTCAACACGGCATGGAAGCCACCTCGTTTCTCGTGTACATCTTCATGCTGGCGAACCTGTACCACCCGATCAAACGCCTGAACAAGTCCTACAACACGATCCAGCAGGGCATGGCCGGAATGGACCGCATTTTCGGGATACTCGATCTGGAATCGCAAATCAGCGACCGACCGGATGCGCGCAATCTGTCCGAATTCAAGCGGGAGATCCTCTTCGACCGAGTATGCTTTTCCTACGATGGAAAGACCCCGGTTCTCACTGACATCTCTTTCGCGGTTCCACACGGAAAGGTTGTAGCGCTTGTCGGTCCAAGCGGAGCCGGGAAAAGTACGCTGGTGAGTCTCATCCCGCGATTCCACGATCCGACTTCCGGCGGCATATCCGTTGACGGGTGCGATCTGCGGACGCTCACGCTTGATTCCCTGCGAGCCAAGATTGGACTGGTCCCCCAGGAAACACTTCTATTTAGCGATACGTTGAAAGTGAACATTGCGTGCGGGAACGACAAATATCCGTGGGAGCGAGTTGAGACGGCGGCGAAAGATGCGCAGGTGGATGGATTCGCTCGCGAATTACCTGAAGGGTATGACACCGTGATCGGGGAACGCGGCTGCACTCTGTCCGGGGGCCAGGCGCAGCGTGTCGCAATTGCGCGTGCCTTGCTGAAAGATCCGCCTATCCTGATCCTGGACGAGGCGACCTCATCGCTCGATTCGGAATCGGAACTTCTGATCCGGGAAGCATTGGACCGACTGATGGAGAACCGCACGGTGTTCGTGATTGCCCACCGTCTCTCAACCATCCTGCACGCAGATATGATCCTGGTTCTGGACAACGGGCGAATCGCAGATATCGGCAACCACTCGGAACTTCTCCAGCGCTGCCCGCTTTATCAACGTCTTTATGAGCTGCAATTCGCCTCCGCCAGGGCGGTAGAGAATTTCGAGACAACGTAATCCCGCTCACTATCAACCCCTCCCTGGCCCTCCCCAGTCTTGGGGAGGGAAGATCTCGGCTGAATCCGCTTCCCAGCGATCAATCCCGCAGCGGATACACCTTCGGGCAGACATCCAGATTGTCTATCAAACGACAATTCCCAACATAAATCGCTCCGATGAACAAGTCCATCGGTAAAACGACATCAGCCGCACGGAAACTGCGTCGATTGACTACACCGATGTAATCCAGGCGAACATTCGGTTCCGCGGCAATCACGGAGCGCATGGCTTCTGTCAGACGTTCACCGGACCGTTCTCCCTCTTCGTATAGACTGCGGCCCAATTGAAGCGCACGCGATATAACCAGCGCGACTTGTCTATCTTCCGCAGTGAGATAGACATTCCTCGACGACATCGCCAGGCCGTCCGGTTCGCGAACGGTTTCACCGACAATTACCTCAATGGGAAATTTCAAATCCCGAACCATCTGTTTGAGAACCGCGACCTGCTGAGCGTCTTTCTGACCGAAATAGGCCCGGTTCGGCTGAGTGATATGAAACAGCTGGGCAACGATTGTCGTAACACCTCGGAAATGGATCGGGCGTGTCGCTCCGCACCAACCCTGGCTGGGACCGGCGGTGTCTACATAAGTCACATAATCGGGCGGGTACACTTGTTCGGGTGTCGGCATAAAAACGGCGGAGATCCCCAGTTCCCGCAGCATTTTCAAATCGCGTTCCTCATCGCGTGGATAGCGCGCCAGATCCTCACCGGGGCCAAATTGAGTCGGGTTCACAAAAATAGTCGCCACCGTATGCCCGCCATCCGCGAGAGAAAGCCTGCACAGCGACAGATGCCCCTCATGCAGATAGCCCATGGTCGGAACAACGCCGATTTCCTCACCGGCGGCATGTCGCTCCCGCACCCACCGCATCATTTCATCGACTCGACGGATGATATCCATACGATTGACTCTACCTTCGCGATCTTCGCCTCAATTCGTAATTCGTAACTCTCTCCCCCCAGCTGCTACTTCCTGAACGAGTACCAGTCTATCTTCCTGGTCAGATACATCACCGTTCCGAGAACAACAAACAGCCCGACCGAGCCGATCAGAAGCGCATAGTCCTCATTCATCAGAAGCACATAGAGATACGCATACAGGAGAGCGGTCACCGTCGCAATGACTCCAGCGCGACAAATCCCGCCGAGCACGGCAATACAGTATGCCGAAATCAGGACCACAATCGCCGCGCTGGCACAGAGGTATGCAGTGAGAAACCCGATATGCTCCGCCAGGGAAAGCTCCAGCAGGTAGAACACACACATCCCCATGCCGACCAGGAGATACTGGATCGAATGAATGCGGACTCCGATCAATACCTCAAAAAGCCACAACGTAGCGAATGTCAGCACCAGGAACAGAACCTCATATTTCACGCTTCTCTCGGCCATTCGGTAGTGATCCACGGTGGAGATGAAATTGACACCGAATACCGAGGATGCGATTGCGCCCTGGACATCCGAATTGCCCTTCCACCTCTGGGGATAATTCCTGCCCAGGAACGGGATATTCCAGGTCGCATGAAATCCGTTGCTGTCGAGCGTACGTTCGGAGGGAAGCCAATTACCCTGAAAACTGGGAGCGTTCCAGTTGGACTGGATCTCCACGCCGGTATCCCGGCCGACCGGTGCAAAGAACGCTCCCATGCTCCCATTGAGCTTGATCTGATAGGAGAATGGATACTCTTGAGCCGACATCCGCCCTTTCAGGATTGCGTGGATTCCGGTGTTTCCCGTGTTTGCCTCTCCTTCTCCCGGAGAGAATCCGATCTGTTCCCCATTCCAGCCGAGTGTAACCTGGTTTGTAATCGCGTGGACATCGGAGATGTTCTGGCTCAGGCAGGCGCGGTCCCAGAGAATCTTGCCAGGATCGATCCCCCAGTCGGAAAAATCAGGCTGCGCGAATCGTCCCGTGATGTCCAGAGTCATCTCGTAGATGGGGACTTCGAAAATCCCCCGCTGCCGGACCTGGCAGTCGATCTTTCCGACACTATGAACCTCTTCGGGTAAAAAGTGCGCATAATGGGTCTCGGTTCGAATGGTGACCACTCCCTTATCGTCCTTTTCGGGTATCTCGACGATGTAGGGAACGGTAATCATGGGACCGATCAGGGTCTGTTGTCTCCCCCATTTGGAGGTCACATCCTCGATAGCCTCATTCCGCCGCATCTGACGCTCGCGGATCACACCTTCGATCATGGAGATCGGGATTTGAAGGATCAGCACCAGGAAAGCAATCAGAATCAGCCGAAGCAATGGGGAATTCCGAATAAACGACTGCACACCGCCGGTTTCACAATTGGTCATTCGAGTGAGACTCCTTCTTGTTCATGGATCAAACAAATTCGCAGGACAAAAAATCAGATGATGAGAGAGAAGGAAAATCCTTTCATTGAAGAGCCTCTTGCAGAAACCGGGCAATGCGATCCCGATTTCCAGGAAGGTTGGAGTATTGCTTTTCACAAACATCAGAAAAACGAGCCAGTTTCTTTCGGTTAATAGTCTCTTGATCCTCAAAAACCGCTATTGACCGAAACTCCATTCGCCATCGTTCAAATTGAAGCAGAATGATTGTGGCCAGTTGGGTTTTTTCATCGGTCGGCAGGGCAAACACAAGTAAAGGACGTCGCATTCCGTTCACGCGACAATCCACAACATAATTCGCTTCCGGGTCCCGTTCTGCATCATGCCAATCGAATACTCGGCGATCCTCCGGAACTTCCCCTTCCATGAAGGCCCTAAAATCATCCATGAAAGTCGATTTCACCCGCTCGCGTGTCAAGTAGGATACATCCGCGACCTTCAGGACAGCCTGGGCAAATGAATACAAGGCATCCCCGAATCCGCCATTCGTAATCGGCAACAGGAGCTCTCCATCTCGATCTTGAACCGAGAAACTCGACAGGGCATTCGAGATGATCTTCTGGCGGGTTCCCTGGCGCAAATCCTTCTCGTCCAGATCATAAGTCAGGTGCATATATGTATGTCCTTCATCCGAAAGAACCCAACCGGAACCTTCCTGCCTGAGCACAAGGGCAAGATGGTCCCCATCATCAAAGAGAAACGGCGTGAATACCCGATACCGGTTCATGCCCTCGCTCATGAGGCGGATTTCCTTGCACACCTTTTCCCGGAATTCGCGCTCAATAGTTTCTGCATTCATCATTCCAACTCCTGGAATAGAGACGGTTGATCGTCTCCCGGAACATCAAATGCGCATTCCTGAAACATGCAATTCAATGCACTTGACAAGTCAGAGAATCGTTCGGTCGGTTCTGCAAAGCTGTCTTCCTTAACTCCCAAATCCTGGTATCGCTCGGTCGCCGTATGCACATGGAAATCAAAGAACTTTGTCCCCTCAATCCGGTTCGTGTGTTCATGGCTCTTGCCATTGTATCTCCGCAAACGAAAAGACAAGTTCGTTTCACGCGGACAGACAGCCAGAATAACTGAGAAATCGAGATGATTGAGACTGCTCTGACGCAGAATGACCTGGAAATCGGAACCTTCGGATCCCTTGATCTCCAGAGATTGTTCTTTGTGCCCCTTCTTCTGTCGTAACTCAAGCCTCTTGCGGTAGTCCGCCGGAAGCGGTTTCCGCTCCAGAAGAAACGCCTCAATCTGCCTTTCTGTGAACCGGATCATTCATTCACCCCGGAAAACCTGTTCACCATGTTACCACACCCGATTCGGCATGTTATGCCCTGAATGCGGTTCCAAGTCTCCGTTCCATGTGAATGAACACCATCCAGCCACCGAGTCAAACGACAGCCCGGTTCATTCGGTAACGTCACTCGGTTGCGGTTCCACGGGCTTCAGTCATTTCCCCGGCTCTCTCCGCCGCGATTTCGGTAACAATACCCGAATCCATTCCGCATCCGATGAGGCGGATTCCCGGAACTCGCCCAACTTCCGGGCCAATTCCTCCACGGCCTTTTCGTCTATCTTTAGAGGGTATTTCTCCGCTACGCCCTGGTGCAGTTTCGCGCGGATTTCACTCTGGCGGGATTCCGCCATTTTCTGCCCCACCAGGGGAAGCGCTTCCTCAAAGCTGAGCGCGCGGGATGGTTCAATGTCGGCACAATAGTACAGGTCATATCCCAAATGCTCGGAGTAATCTTTCGACAATTCCGGTGGGAGCACCAATCCCGGTTCGAGCTGATCGGTCAGACGAAACAGGCTTGCATAGTCGGGCCCGAGCTGGCCCATGGTAACCTTACCTACATATCCCCCCTGTGAAGCCGTGACCGTATCCGAGGAGTATTGACGGGCAGCGTCCTGAAACGGAAGTCCATCAAAGGCAATTTGTTGATAGGCCTCTTCCGCCATCATGTGGGCTTGCTCAAAAGCCAGAGTTTGCTGAAAGCGAGTCATTTCTTTTGTAATCTTCGCCTCAAAAAAGATCCGGTACAGGTCATATTTCGGCTCAGTGACAAATTCATCCGTATGGGATTCGTAGTAGGCCTGCATCTCCTCGCCGGTCAATTGTTCTCGATCAATCAAAGACCGCACATATCGGTCCTCCAGCTCGATTTCATCCCAATATCGGACACGCGGGGCAACATCCTCCTCGGTGTATCCCCTGCGCCGGGCCTCGGCGCGCAGAAACAGCGACGCGGCCACCCGGTCGAACTTGTCCCGCCGTTCCTGCGTGGTCATCCCGGCCAGATCCCTGACGGTGTCTCGAAATTCCGCGTAGGTCACGGGCGGAAATCCCCTCACTTCCAGAACGACCGATGCATCCTTCACATCCGGGCCGGCCAGGAGATCCGGCTCGTAAACCAGCCTGTCTTTTGTCACCAGCTGCTCGACAAGGATTTGTTCCTCCCGATGCTGACGTTCGGCGAACATTTTCCCGCGAATCTTCGCCTGTGTGATCGGCGTGAACTCTTCTTTCACTTCCGGTGTCCGGTCCATGAGTTGGAAGAACACCGCGCTTTTGGAGCGCTCCAGGATATCCGTGTATTCGCCCGTGGCACATGAAAGAATCGCCGCCTCGAGTTCCGGCGGCATTTCGGGATCGCCACGGGGACGCGGTCCCTGCGCCTTGCCGCGAAGAAGCAGAGGAGAATCCGAATATTGTTGAGCCACTGCCTCGAAATCCTCCCCGGCATCCAGTTTCTTCCTGGCTTCTTTCAGGCGCTCCATTGCCTTTTCGCGGCCCCCGTTGTTCTCATCGAAAGCCACAATCCCCCGAAAGGTGTAAGTCTCCTTCTTGGTGAACTCGGACGGATTCTCGCGGTAATATCGTTCTACATCTTCATCCGTCACGGAGATTTTCAGCTTGGTGTCTATGTCGAGGACCAACTGACCGAGTTTCCGGCTGACAAGGTCCTCCCGCCACTTGCGATAGTCCTCCGCTTCCTGAAGGTTCTCCGACCGAGCCATCTCGGAGACAACTCTCCGGTAGGCCATCTCCGGCAACGTCGCCCGGATCTCTTTTCCGATGACATCCTGGACTTTCTGAAGGAGCAGATAGTCGAACTGGTTTCGTTCCACGAGGATTGCCAGCAGGTCTCCCGCTGTGATTGCCTCATTTCCGTATCTCGCCAGCACCAGATCATCATCGAAAACCGAGGATTTCCCACCGCCGCAATTCCCTGCCATGAGCATGGCCAAAGGAATAAAGCAGAGACATCCGATTCGACAAATGTGCATTTCGTGCAGAATAGACATCATGAGAAAATATCGCCTTTTCTTGCTCTCAGCAAAGTCCGAGGGCAACCACGGTGGGTTGCCCCTACGAACCGTATCTCTCGTAGGAGCAGGCCTCCGTGCCTACCCGTGGGAATGGCAACCACGGGGGGTTGCCCCTACAAATCCTGTCACCCGTAGGGGCAGGCCTCCGTGCCTACCCGTGGGCACGATACACGCGGGCAACCACAGGGGGTTGCCTCTTACGAACGATGTTGCCTGTGGGCAGGTATTGCGTTCAAGAGACCCTTTCCCGGCTTGACGAGCTGTGGAGACATGGTTAACGTTCCGGCGTAGCGATTGTTTTTCGAGCCGTGATCGGAAAGGACTCCTGATGATACACGACATTCTGATTCTCGGTGCGGGACCGGCCGGATTGGCCGCCGGGCTCTATGCCGGCCGCGGGAATATGGACACCCTGATCTTTGAACGAACAACGGTCGGAGGACAAATCTCCCTGACCAACGATGTCGAAAATTATCCCGGATTCCCCGACGGGGCCGGTGGACAGGAACTGGCGGACCTGTTTCTCAAACAGGCTGAGAAATTCGGGGCCAAGCTGGTCAATCAAACTGTCAATGAGATCTCGAAATCCGACCATACCTTCCGCGTATCCGGACCGGGGGGGCAGTGGGATAGCAAGGCGCTCATTTTCGCGTGCGGGGCGGATCCCAGACGTCTTGAGATACCCGGTGAGAGAGAGTTCACCGGGCGTGGTGTCTCGTACTGCGCCACGTGCGATGCGTTTTTCTTCCGAGGCAAACATGTGATGGTGGTCGGAGGCGGCGATGCGGCCGTGGAAGAAAGTCTGTTTTTGACCAAGTTCGCCGAGACGGTTACTATTGTCCATCGCCGGGATCAGCTGCGCGCCTCGAAGATTCTTCAGGATCGCGCCTTCAATCACGAGAAAATTTCTTTCCGCTGGGACACGGTTCTCACAGAAATCTGCGGAGAGAGCATAGTAACCCATGTAAAGGCCAGAAACGTCAAGACAGAGCAGGTTGAAGAAGTTCCCATTGACGGCGTGTTTGTTTTTGTCGGCCATATCCCCAATACCGGCCTGGTGAAAGACCTGGTGGAGCTGGATGAGCATGGGCTGATCCGGGTGAATGAATACATGGAGTCTTCCCTGCCGGGCTTGTTCGCCTGCGGTGACTGCCGTTCCGGGACCGTTCGCCAGATGGTCCAGGCCGCCGGGGATGGAGCGGCAGCTGCCATTGCCGCAATAAAATATGTAGATAGCTTGTAGAAGGAAGTTTATCGGGAAATCCCGATTTGTTGGAGATCCGGCGATGAAACGTGCTCCCTTTCGTGGGCGAAATCCTCTTTCGGTTGTCGAGAGAGAAGTCGAAACCCTGGGTCTTTCGGCAGAGGAGTTTTTTCGAAATGCGGGCGCGATGACCGCGCTTTTCTTCCAGGCCATAGTCGCGGCCTGTTCTCGACCCTTTCGGGGACGGATCATCCTGGAACAGATGATTCGGATCGGCGTCGAATCACTCCCGATCGCGCTCCTGACTTCCGCATTTACCGGCGCGGTTTTCGTCATGCAAACCGGCGAGGAGTTGGCAAAATGGGGAGCCAAAGTATACTCCAGCGGTATCAGCGCCATTGGATTCGCGCGGGAAATCGGCCCCGTCCTCACCTCGGTTGTCCTGGCCGGGCGGGTTGGGGCCGGAATCACCGCTGAAATCGGGACCATGAAAGTCACCGAGCAGATCGATGCTCTAAAAACGCTCGCTACCGATCCAGTCTCCTACCTGGTATCGCCCCGGTTGATCGCGGCGGTTCTGATGCTTCCGGCAATTACCGTTCTTGCTATCTGTGTCGGGCTGACCGGCGGGCTGGTGGTCGGTGTTCTCATCCTGAACATCCCGACGAACCAGTACATCTCCACCGTGTTCACCTGGCTGGAGTACCCGCATTACATCACCGGAATTCTGAAAACCGTGGTGTTCGGCGCGATTATCGCGGTAGTGGGATGCCATTGCGGTTTTGAGGCAGGGTGGGGCGCAGAAGGGGTGGGAGAAGCCACTACACGATCCGTGGTCACCTCGTCCATCCTGATTCTGATCGCGGATTTCTTCCTCAGTGCCTGGATACTCTATTTCGTTCCCTGATTCCCATTCTTCACGGGCGGTTGGATCGGGCCTTCTGCGATGATCCGAGCATACGCCTGTTCCAGCTTCTCCCCGATAATGTCCAGGTGGTGATTCTGCTCCACATATTGTCGCGCCTGCATCCCCAGCTTGGTGCGAAATTCCGGATTGTTGACCAGCTGCACAATGGCTTCCGCAAATTGAGCCGGATTCTCCGCAACAATCACGTGCTCATTGTGACGGACACCCAGCCCTTCGCATCCCAGCGGACTGGTAACAACAGCCATTCCCGCCGCCATGGCCTCCAGGAGTTTGTTTCGCATTCCGGCTCCCACCCGCAGCGGACAGACATAGACATCCTCCTGATACAGCTGGTCCGACATGCGTTTGACATTCGCTTTCACAATCAGGCCCAGTTTGTCATTCAGGCTATTGATTTCCGGGGTCGGGCGCGCACCGATGATTTCCGTTTTGATCCCGCGTACCCGCATCCGCACACGCGGCCAGATTTCCTGTTCGTAATAACGGATCGCATCGATATTGGGAAAATAGAACAGACTGCCAGTGATAATACAGCGTGGAAGAGCCACATCTCCTCGAGTCTGTGGCACAAATTCTTCCGTGTTGACTCCGTTCTGAATAATCTCGATCGGCGCGGAGGGATGGTCCTGCTGAAATCTCGCCAGGTCCACATCGGAACAGAGCAACCCCAGATTCACATGCTCCAGAATCTTCGTTTCGTGACGGGGGATCGTTGCCAGGTCGTAGCCGTCCACGATCCGGTCCAGGAAGCTGATCCGATACGGCATGCTCCGCTCCAGGTACAAGGCCATGGAGTCCGTAAAGTCGATCAGTTTTGGAATCCCCGGCAGATTGATCGCGTATTGCCCCATCCGCATCCGGTCGAAATGGACTACGTCCACCGAATGTTTCTGAACGAATTCTCTCAGCATGGCACGTAATCCCGAGGACCGACACCACCCCACCCGCAACGGTTCTCCTCGGAACACGGAGAGGAAAGCCGAAGTCACGCCACCGGGACGGAACGCCTTCGCGTTCGCACCCAACTTGGCGATACGGACCGTGTCGTCCATAGTCTGGACCGGCAGCTGAATCGCCAGGACATGCACCTGATGACGCTTTGCCAGGTAGCGCAGAAAATTATAGGGACGTCGCCCATCCGTCTCGCTGGGTATGACGGGTGTTACAAAGAGAATTCTCATCTTGCCGTTGATTTCAGGTGAGATCCGTCTATCCTCCATGATTTAAGCGCAACTCGGATCGAAATGGGAGAGAGACTGTGGGCGAACGGATTCTGGTGATTCAACGCGAGGCCCTCCCGGCGGGATTGCCCCGCAGAGGATTCTGGCCCTGTTCTGAAACGGTAGCCCTGGATTCGATGCAGACCTATCGATTTATGGACCGCGACCAGGCCGAAAAAGATCCTTCTTTCAAGCAGATCATTCCGTACATCGTCCTTCGCTGCGGTGATTCTGTCTTTCGATATTGGCGGACAAAAAAGGCCGGGGAATCACGCCTGCACCATCTCTATTCCATCGGTGTCGGGGGACATATCAACGAGCGCGATGTCAACCTGTTCAGCTCTTCGGTCGGTGAAATTCTGAAGGAAGCCGCCATGCGGGAGCTGCAGGAGGAAGTGGTCGTACCAACGGGAAGCCGCCCGCAGTTCCAGGGATTGTTGAACGATGACGAAACCGAGGTCGGGCAGGTGCACTTGGGGATGGTTTTTTCCTGCGAAGTGGATCGGGAAAGGGTGACCATCCGCGAGACCGGCGCTCTTGGCAGGGGAGAATGGATACAGCCCCACGCACTCCTGGATGGTGTCGAGTATGAAACCTGGTCGGAGATCCTGATTCGAGACGGGCTGATGTCCGCTGATCGGAGAACTTGAGATTACAGGCCCGTCATTCAGTCGCCTTGTAGATGACAAAATCCCGGAATGTCACCCACCGATCCGACCCCGGTTCCCCGGACTGAGTGAATATCCCGATGCGTGGTCTGGGTTCCATTGGAAAATCAGCGGTTCCGATTTTAACGGTCCCGACTTTCCCGTCGCATGAAAAAGCCGTCACTGTCTGATCTTTTAGCTGCAGGATGATCCAGCCGCCCTTTTCACTCGCGGGGAGCTTGTTGATCACCTTCGGTTTCGCGTCCAACTCACAGACCAATACAAACCAGTGTTTTCCATCAACCATCTCCAACACAAACTTGATATAGTTGTTATCGTCCAGGTATAGGATCAGACCGCCCTGTTCGTACTGACTCCGGTGGTTCGCCTGCACGTAGACTGTCACGAGGTACGCATCCGGCGGCAGAGGTTTGACCAGGATATTCTTTGCGTCTTGTCCGTCTCCCATCAGTCCCCCCGGTTCCGGACGAATCTCCAGCCCCTTTTCACCGGAACGATGGAACTCTTTATTCTCGCGAATCCACGCCCACGGCTCCTCCGGGTTGACTTTAAAAACATCGCGGAAAATCTCCTCACCGCAAAGCCCATCTTTCATGTATTCTCCGGGTGTCCAGTCTTCAGCACACACAGAAGCACCTCCAATGAACGGAATAAGAAGCCATAGGCTCAACCAGGGCACGTGATTCCATCGAATTGTTTTCATGGCAACCTCCAATGATTCTGAATGAAATGTCTCATGGATTTCTTGCCCGCACTTATGTGGAATGCACATTCTCCATGATCGAGACGGCATAGTCCATTATCCCGTGGATAGCCGGAATATCAAGACAAAGAACTTCAAGCAAGAATATAACGATATGCGGGCAAACTCTTCCTGCAGGACATCGAACCTTGCACTCTTGAGTTCAAATGGCCCTGGAATCACGAGTTGGATCTTCGTAGCCTCACTATAACAGCAATACGGATTGCAGACGTGGATGACATCCGGTTGCGGAGCAACAAGCAATCTACTTGCTAACAGTTTGATTTTGTTATTCTTACAGTAGATTTCGATTGCTGCGAGGGAAATTTGTTGTCAATGTCTCTTTTTGAGACGAAAGGTGGCGTTTATGAGACCGCCTGAGACAAAAAAATCCCCGATGGCGATATAACTGAGTCGTATGGCTTCACGCGGTTGCTCCGTTTGTCCACATCGCGCCTGGATTTTGGCCGGGGAAATCAAAAATCAGACCTATCACGGTCAAAGATGGCCCAATAATTGCGATCTCAGAATGTGAGCGTTACTCGGTCAACTGGTGGGTCGTTCTATTCACGGTCCAACCCATTATCGGTTGCCGAAATCCTATATCTTGAAGGTTGGGGTTCGTATCATGACTTCCTATGCAAGAGACCTGTGTTTCATTCTGGCGTTTGTGTTTGTCGCCACTGCGGGCCTGGTCGGCCTGGGCATTGAACTGATCGGCGGGTAATCGACATCCCGTTCAGACATTGCCGACATCCTGATACGGAATGGCACTCCCCAGGAGAACCACTCCGTCGTGGAGGTATTTGCATCCCTCTGTCGTCTCTGTCGAGAGCTGCTCTCACAACGCACGAAAGCTGGGGACACTCGAGGCCCCATATTCCTTCAGAAGCGCCTGCAGGCGTTTCTCCATCTCCAGTCGAATTTCGAATGCGGCTGCGTTCTCAATCAGGTTGACCATCTCGCGCGGATCATTCTTCAGGCTGTACAGCTCGTTCAAATCGAAAATCCCCTGGTACCACATATATTTGTAATCATCGGTGCGGACACCCAGAACCGTCGGCGTCTGCGGAAACGATTCTTCCCATACATACTCATAGAGAAATGCATCCCGCCATTCCGGCTTTTCTCCACGCGCAAGAGACAGAAAAGACTTGCCCTGGACCGTGTTGGGGATGGGCAGTCCGGCGGCGTCCAGAATGGTCGGCGCGACATCGAGATTCAGCACCATCCGCTGATTGCGCTGCCCCGCCGGAATAATCTCCGGACAATGGGCGATCATCGGAACACGAATGGATTCCTCATACATGCACCGCTTGTCGATCAAACCGTGCTCTCCGAAAAGAAATCCGTTGTCTCCCATGAATAGAATCAGTGTGGAATCCAACAGGCCCAGCTCCTCCAGTGTTTTCATCACCTCTCCGACACTGTCATCCACACTGAGCATGGTTCGGTTATAGCCGAGAACAAATTCGTCGTAGGTGATCGTATCGTGGAACATGAAATCCACACCGTGCCAGCTGTGCCGTTGCCGACGGACCCAGCGTGGCTTCCCGGCATAATTCTCCTCCGTATCCGCCATGGAGGCGGGACGGGGGATTGTCACATCCGCGTAAGCGTTCTTATGCCGTTCCGGCGGCTCGAACATCGCATGGACAGCCTTGTGGGAAAGGTACAGGCAAAACGGTGCATTGCGTTTTTTTCGCAGCCACTCCACGGCGTACTCGGTCAGCAGATCGGAGACATGTCCCTGGTGGTCCACCGATTTGCCGTTGATATTAAACGTCGGATTGAGATACACCCCCTGCCCGCGAAAGCTGATCCAGTGATTGAATCCCGGACGCGGGCTGTCGGTGCTGCCACCCATGTGCCATTTCCCGATGAAGGCCGTGTCATATCCGGCTTTCTGCAGTTCAATCGGGAATGTAGGCGTGCTTTCAGGCAGCAGGGTGGAATTGTTCAGCACACCATGGACATGCGCGTATTGCCCGCTGAGACATGTCGCCCGGCTTGGAGAACAAAGCGCCGTGGTTACAAAGGCATTCTCGAACAGAACACCATTCTGCGCCATCCGGTCGAGATTCGGCGTCTGCAGGAATGGATGTCCCGTGCAACTCATAGAGTCGTATCGCATATCGTCGATGAGAATGAAAATGACGTTGCGTTTACTCTGTGCAGCCGCCAGTGTTTGCGACAGGGAACCGATGAACGGAAAGGATGCTCCCGCCGCACCGGCAAGGGTCAGGAAATCACGTCGGTTTAAACCTGCATTGTTTAGAGGTTGTTTTGCAGTTCCCATCGTTTCTCAGCCTGCCTTATTTCCTGGGATGTCGCCCCCAGGGTTCTGAGGATTTCACGAGCCATCAGCCGATACCCCTTGGGATTCATGTGAACCCCGTCGGTGGTCAGGACATTCTCCGTGGTTCGTTTCTCTTTATATTGTTTGAGACACGCTTCGGAAAGATCGCAAAGGAGCAGCTTTTTCTCTTTGGCCAGGTCGCGAAGAAAAGCGTTATATGCCGCCAGTCTGGTATTCTCCGGTCCGTCAGGATTCTCGAATATTGGAGTGGCCGTGAGAAGCAGGATCTTGATCCCTGCCGCCGTGCAGTGCTCGACTATCTCCGTCATGTTTTTTTGATAGTCTTCCAACGGAATGCCCTGCGGTGGCGTGTGATTGAAATGCCAGACATCGTTCACGCCACATGAGATACTCACCCAGTCCGGTTTCTTGTCGATCACATCGGTTTGCAGTCGCGCCAGCATGTCATTCGACTTATGCCCGCTGATGCCCGCGTTCAGGCTTTCGATCTCGTACCCGTTCACATCGCAAAACAACCGGAACAGAGTGATATATCCTTCTTCGGTGGTTCCCGCCTCGGTGATACTGTTGCCCAGGAAAACAATCCGATTCCCGTCTTGAAGGATGAAGGACTTCGGCGGATCGGCGGCGTTCCCGTCGGAACTGCCGATTGGAATCGCCGTACATCCGAGCACAAGATGAAGGAGGATTCTCTTTGATGTCATTTCTCTGTTTCCTTTCTCAGACATTTGGGCAACCACGGGGGGTTGCCCCTACGAATTCCCTATCACCGGTAGGGGCAGGCCCCCGTGCCCGTCCCCCCCCGTGCCTGCCCGTCCCCGTGCCCGCCCCCGCCCGTGCCTGCCCGTCCCCGTGCCCGT
>JAKPYU010000477.1 GCA_029568995.1 Candidatus Omnitrophota bacterium
CCGGTCGAGCGGTTGCCGATATATCTCACGGCATCAATCGGCGCACGGGTCGGCCCGGAGGCGACCAGAATCCGTTGGCCCTGAAGTGAATTCGATTCCGAAATCGCAGATGCCTCCCGTTCGTTCAAGACTCCCCGGCGCGTTGCACCGGGCTATGTTACCATGCCCCGTTGGGGCTGGCGAACCGTCATTCCGGCGCACGCCGGAATCCAGGCCGAATTCCTCCCCCCGTTCACGGGGGGATTGAGGGGGGGACAAATCCTTATTCCCCATACAGCAACCCATTCGGCACACACCCCTCTTTCGGCAACAGGTAGACCTCCAGGTTGTCCAGGTAAATCAATACATTCTCCGTCCCCGGCAGATTGGCGACCTGAACCACCGGCACGATAGACTCTCCCGGCGGCTCGTACAGCAACACCATGCGGTGATACCCATCCGCGAAAATGCCGCTGTTGGCGGGGATGTTCGTGGCGGTCGAACCATCCATCGAGCCGTCCAGTGCGGCACCGCAGTTCATTTTCGGGCCAGACACTTTGACATTCTTAACGATCTACTTTGGGACCTCTTCTTTCCAAACGCTTTGGAAGATGAGCAGATCCAGGACGTCAACCACACCATCGTCGTTCAAGTCAGCCCTTTCAATCAGCTGGATCATACCCGGTGAAATCCCCGGTGTCGGTGTCGCCGCGGGCGCGGGGGTACTCGTGGGTATTGGCGTGGGTGTCGCTGTGGTTTCCGGCAGAGGCTCGCTGATATCCCAGATTCGCGCCGTGCCATCCGCACTGCCCGTCAACACTTTCGTCCCATCCGGCGAAAACGCCACAGAGGTGACCCGACCCCTATGCCCCAAAAACGTCCGAATCTCCGCACCCGTTTCTGCATCCCACAACTTCGCCGTGGTATCCTGACTTCCCGTAAAGACCTTGGTCCCGTCGGGCGAAAACGCCACGGAATTGACATAATCGGTATACCCCGAAAACGTCCGAATCTCCGCACCCGTCTCCACATCCCACAACTTCACCGCCTTATCCCAACTCCCCGTCAACACCTTCGTGCCATCCGGCGAAAACGCCACAGCGGTGACCCCACCCCTATGCCCCAAAAACGTCCGAATCTCCGCTCCCGTCCCCGCATCCCATAGCTTCACCGTGGTATCCGCACTCCCCGTCAGAACCTTCGTTGCCTCCGGCGAAAACGCCACGGAAATGACATAAGACGTATGCCCCGAAAACGTCTGGATCACCGCACCCGTCCCCGCATCCCATAACTTCGCCGTCTTATCATCACTGCCCGTCAACACCTTCGTCCCATCCGGCGAAAACGCCACGGATTCGACCCAATCCGTATGGCCGGAAAACGTCCGGATCACTTCCGCCGTCTCCACGTCCCACAACTTCGCCGTGGCATCGTCACTTCCCGTCAGGACCTTCGTCCCATCCGGTGAAAACGCCACGGAACCGAGTGAATCGACATGTCCTGAGAACGTCCGAATGTCCGCACCGCTCTCCACGTCCCACAACTTCGCCATGGTATCGTCACTTCCCGTCAATACCTTCGTCCCATCCGGCGAAAACGCCACGGAATTCACCCAATCCGTATGCCCCTCAAACGTCCGAATCACCGCGCCTGTCCCCGCATCCCATAACTTCACCGTGGTATCATCACTCCCTGTCAGCACTTTCGTTCCATCCGGCGAAAACGCCACGGAATTCACCCAATCCGTATGCCCCTCAAACGTCCGAATCACCGCGCCTGTCCCCGCATCCCATAACTTCACCGTGGTATCATCACTGCCCGTCAACACCTTCGTCCCATCCGGCGAAAACGCCACGGATTCGACCCAATCCGTATGGCCGGAAAACGTCCGGGTCACCGCACCCGTCTCCACATCCCACAACTTCGCCCTCTTATCATCACTCCCCGTCAACACCTTCGTCCCATCCGGCGAGAACACCACGGAACGGACCCAATCCAGATGGCCCTCAAACGTCCGAATCGCCGCACCGCTCTCCGCGTCCCATAATTTCGCTGTCTCATCCGCACTCCCCGTCAACACCTTCGTCCCATCCGGCGAAAACGCCACGGAACGGACGCAATTCGTATGCCCCTCAAACGTGCGAATCAGTGCACCGTTCTCCGTGTTCCACAACTTCGCCGTAGTATCACCACTCCCCGTCAGGACCTTCGTCCCATCCGGCGAAAATGCCACGCAGTAGACGTAGTCCGTATGCCCCGAAAGCCACGTTACAAATGCCCCCGTCTCCGCATCCCAAAGGAAAGCGCCCAGAGAGCCACATGTAGCGATGCGTTGTCCATCCGGGGAATAGACCGCAGCTTCCAGTGTCCCAAATCCCAGGATTACTTCTCCCGATGGTCCGTGAAGCGGCCCTTGCGCCGTTGCCTCATTCGCCAAAATCACACTCACCAAAACCACCGCCGCAATAAAGCAGCACACCCTGTTCCGCCAGTTCCGATTGTTCATCATGGGAACCCCCTGTCACTGTGTGAGATGATCGACCCGATAGAAAACCATTCCACCGGTGAGGGGATTTTATCACGGCGGGATTGGGGGTGTATAGAAGGAATTTCCGTTTCCCTCACCCCGGCCCTTTCCCGGCGGGAGAGGGGGAGAGACCGCCCCTGGAATTGTCAATCACACCCCCGAACGTTTCGTTGGGCGGGTGGTTTTTTGTGCAATCTTGATGAGGGACAGAAGCGCGGCGTTGACGGCTTCCTCGTTTGGGAAAACGTCGGCAACTTCCGGTTTGAGTACAACAACGTTGGATGACTCCTGCATACGCTTTGCATATTTCCCACGCACCAGGGGGCCGGGAAAGTCCGAACGTTTGTACTCGGGGCGCAACTCGTCCTTATCGGCCGGTTCAGCCTTCTTCATAGATTTTTCGCTCTCCTTTTCGCGCGGGGCGTGCGCTGACAATCCGAATCGTTTCGCCTTGCTCAGAGTGAGCCACCACCAATAGCCTGCCGCGTTCCGAAATGCCGAAGGTGATGTATCGGAACTCGCCGATGGAATGATCCGGGTCGGCACCCGTCGCAGCCATCGGGTCGCTTAGCGCGGTCACCGCTTCCTCGAACGAGACCTTGTGTTTTCGAAGATTAGAACGCGCCTTCTTGGGATCCCATTCGAATCTCATGTACGGATTATAGCATAACCGCAAGGAATCCAGGAAAGGCGTCAGCTGCGCTGCCGCACTCCAAGGCGTGCCCCTGTCTCGCCCCAGTCCATTGGGCAGGCTAGAATGCGCAAATCAATCGAGACGATTGGATAAACCCATGCCGTGGTCGGATGTGCAGGTTGGCGATCTTGTGAAAGACGCGCTGTGCCGCCTGGTGCGGAGCGGTCGGCTTGCGGGAACCTTTCTGTTTTACGGGCCGCCGGGGTCCGCGCTGGAGGAATTGGCGTTCGCCTTTGCCTCCGCCATCTTGTGCGAACAGACAGTAGGACAGGCCTCCGTGCCTGTCACTGGGGATAGCTGGCCTGTCATTGGAGGTAGCCAGGCAGAGACGCCTGGCCTACCAGCAAATATGGACGGTGATTTCTGCGGG
>JAKPYU010000486.1 GCA_029568995.1 Candidatus Omnitrophota bacterium
CCGCCATCCCCCCCTGTACCTCGCAGACCCTGGTCCGCTTTTATTTGCAAATCGCCTTGACGGATGGAACCGACCTTCAACTCCCACCCATGGGCGAGCCTCGACCGTTTGAATCCTATTTCGTTTATGACAATGAGATCCACGCTGAACTTCCATTGCTTTGGATCTTCCCGACAAACCGAACCGGGGCATCCGCCACGACACAGTTGACCGCCGGAGTGGTTGTCAAACCCGTGACATCCGAGCAAGTCCTGGTTTTCGACGGTGCACGGATAGAATCCTCACGCCCTGGACAGAAAATCCGATTTCTAAAAGGAGAGGAATTTCGCGGCGACCGTACTATCAACCTGATCCTGGGAAATCCGTCTGTCGGAAGGGCCGGTGTTCAACCGTCGCATGTGGAGCATATCTCCCACCGACTGTTTCGGGATTTCGGCGTCCTGGCCCCGCGTTGTGATTGGTATCGAGTTATTGAGAACAATGAACATACACAGAGGATCGCCATCCAACAGCCCAACGAACGGTTTCTGGAAATAAACGGACGAGATGATGAAGGAAACATCTACAAAATCCCTGGAGATAACCATTTCCTTGAGCGTGGAGTCCCCAGTTTCTCATACACGAAACAAACCAACGCCGATGAGGACTGCGAGGATTTGCTCCGGATGGTGCGAGCCATCAATGCAAGCGATGAAGCCGCGCGCGGCAGGGCGCTTCGAGCCTATCTGAACGTGGAAGAGGTGATGGCCTATTCGGTCGTCTCGATCTTTGTGGCGAATTGGGATGGATTCCACAACAATATGTTTCTTTATCACAATCCGGCTCCCATCGACCGCTGGGAGTGCGTTCCCTGGGATTTGGATCAGACATTTGGCTTTGTGAATGGAGGGGGTCAGATGATCGAGGAGATTCCTCTTGATTATCCTTTTACAGGAATATCCTCGATAACAAAAAGGCCGTTGGGAGTCATCTCAAGACCTTTCCATGGCGACAGCGAGCTCGATGCCGCTTATCGTGACTGGCTTGGGAGAGAACTGAACGGTCTTCTGTCTGAGCAACGGATTGGAGACCTGATTGCTGAAACGGAGACCCTGCTTCTGAGTGATCTGGATCTGACGGAACAATATCTGGGGGTTCAAGAGACCAAACACCGTGAAGAGATATTGAGGTCCTGCGAAGCTATGCGAACCTTCCTGCGTCTAAGACACGAATACCTGCGAAGTCAATTGCCGGTATCCATCGAAGACTGGCAAATCCACTGATTTTCCATATCCCCGCATCTGTTGAGCCTTCTTCCAACGTGGTATCCTTAACGCATGGTGCGGATCGTGAGGCATTTCCGTTATGGAATCCTACAGTCATGTGGACACTTGGTAATTCTCAGGATATATTTCGAATGGTGATGGAAATTCCTATGGGAGACATTCATGGTTTTCAAGAAGGGATTCCCCCTGCCAATAGCCTTCTGGATTGGCGTCTTCTCTGCACACGCAGAGGATGTGGTCATCAACGAAATCCTATACAACCCGGCCCCGGATTCCCGATGCGAGTTTATCGAACTCTACAATCCCACCTCCTCTCCCGTCGATTTGTACGGATTTACATTCGTTGATGGGGTGACGTTCAGATTCTCGTCAGAAGCGATCATCCAACCGCATTCCTATGTCCTTGTTGTAAAAGATCCCTCTCTGCCGAATTGGTGGTATGCAGCGCCTCGATTTGGTCCCTATGAAGGCAAGCTGGCAAATAATGGAGAACGCCTTACCCTGCGCGGACCGGACGGACGGATCGTGGATTCATTCGAATACGAGGACAGTTCCCCCTGGCCCCTTGGCGCGGACGGGTACGGCCCATCGCTGGAACGTATCTCAGCGGATCTGCCATCGGAGGATTATCATTCCTGGCGCGCTTCTCTTCAAACAGACGGGACACCCGGAAGCCAGAACTCGGTCGTCGGTATTCCCCCGTTTCCCCTTATTCGGTCATTTCAATGCTCTCCTTCGTATCCAACCTCAAGCGATTCCGTGGATGTGCGGATCGCCCTGGATGCCCCCGACCGGATTCAGGAAGTCGTCCTTTGTGTGGAACTTCACCCGAATGCCGGGGTGGTTTCCAGTGCAACCACGCAAATGGCTCGAATCGAGGGAAACACAGAGGAAGCCGTCTTTCAATCCGCCATCCCCCCCTGTACCTCGCAGACCCTGGTCCGCTTTTATTTGCAAATCGCCTTGACGGATGGAACCGACCTTCAACTCCCACCCATGGGCGAGCCTCGACCGTTTGAATCCTATTTCGTTTATGACAATGAGATCC
>JAKPYU010000561.1 GCA_029568995.1 Candidatus Omnitrophota bacterium
TTGTGGGGCAATTCGTTGGTCTGAGCGGTGTGGCTGCGACCAATAATAGTTCTGGAGGTACAACCGTGGCCGCAGGCGATGTCGACGGCGACGGTCTGGATGAATTGATTGTCGGCCAGATGAATGGAGCGAGCGCCAGAACACAATTCTCTGTGCTGAAATTCGGGACTGGGATGCAAGTTTCTGATCGGATTGGAGCAGTTGCCTTCCCACCCGACCAGCGGGGATTGGGTGGTGTGAATTTGGCGGTTGGCGATGTCGACGGCGACGGTAAGAAAGAAATCGTTGTTGTCACAGCCGGTCATGCGGATGGGGGTGGCTACATCCGGGCATTCGAATGGAAGGATGATCGTCCAGTGGCAGAGGGCGATCCGGTCCAGGTGTTCACCCCTGAGGAGAATCCGTCCGGTGGGCTTGATGTGACCGTGGGGAACCTGGATTTGGATTCGGCTGATGAAATCATTGTGAGCACTCAGGCCAGGATTGACTTGAATAAGGAAACAGGCCAGGTCACATCCAGCTTCAAGCCGCCGGTGCCGTTGGTCAAGGTGCTGGAGTTTGACAACGACTGGAAGATCCAAACGCGCTCTACGATTCAACCGTTCCAGGGTGATTTCATTCCGGACTCAGGCGCTGTGAATGTTGAATACTACGGTTACTTCCGAGATACAAGCCCAAGTTGAGGACGGTTGAGCGAAACAATGCGATGATCGGGGATGATCTCCCCGCTGAAGTAGGGGCGCACGGCCGTGCGCCCCTACTAGCAAGGGAGGGCTGACGGCTGTCCGCCCCTGCGCTTTTTGCATTGCCAGATGAATTACCCCCACCATCGTCATTCCGGCGAAAGCCGGAATCCAGGCAAAAATATCACGCGCTTGCGGCGAATGCCTGTTCCAAGTCCCCGATAATGGCCTCGGCTTCTTCGATCCCGGCAGCGAGGCGGATCAGGTTGTCTTTGATTCCAAGGCCAATCCGTTCGTCGCGTGTGCAATCGTAATACGACACGCTGGCCGGGTGGGTAATCAGCGACTCGGCACCGCCGAAACTCGGCCCGATTCGGAACAGTTTCAACTGGTCCAGGAACCGCTTTGTTCCCTCCAGGTCAGCATCCATTTCAAAGGAAACCACCGCGCCGAAACCGGTCATGTGACGTTTCGCGATTTCATGGTGCGGATGCGAGGGTAATCCCGGATAGTAGACTCTCTGTACTCGCGGATGATTCTCCAGAAACTGTGCTACCTGCATTCCGTTATCATTCAGGCGCTGCATCCGCACATCGAATGTTTTCAGACCGCGAATCAGTAGATACCCGACGAGCGGGTCCACAATGCCGCCCAGAATTTTGTGGAACTTCAGGATCTCTTCAATGAGTGCCGTCCGACCCATCACGACTCCCGCCAGGAGATCGTTATGCCCACCCAGGTACTTGGTGCAGCTGTGGATCACCAGGTCCACGCCGAATTCCAGGGGCTGCATGTTGTAGGGCGAGGCAAACGTGCTGTCGCATAAAAGCAGGACCTTCGTGCCTTTCAGCATCTTGGCGAGGCGTTCAAGGTCCATGATATTCAGATACGGGTTGGTCGGCGACTCGGAGAAAAAGATCCGCGTGTTCGGACGAATGGCCTTCTCCATGGCATCGTAATCATGCACGGAGACGATATCGAATCCAATCCCGTATTGAGGCAGCACGTACTTGCAGAATTCCAGGGATTTCTTGTACGCATCGTCCGTGATGATGATGTGGTCGCCGGATTGGAGAAGGCAGAGCAGGGTCGTGGTGACGGCGCTCATGCCGGAGGAAAACAGCAACGCGGATTCGGCGCCCTCCAGCGCGGCCAATTTTTTCTGCGCCGCTGTCTGGGTCGGATTGCCGTACCGGGTATACTCGTAATGCGCCTCTCCACGGCAGGTATATCCCTCGATGGCATCCGTGCTTTTGAAAATGAACGTGGAGGTCTGGACAATCGGCGTCGTGATGGCGTCGTACGGGTTATATCGCTCTTCCCCTTCATGGACACAGATTCGTGAGATTTGTCGCTTGCTGTGCGGTTCATTCATAGTGGCGTTTCCTCGAAAACCAATTTCCAATTAGGACAGAAATAAGATTATAGAATCCCTTGCTCGCTTTCCAAAGGAATCGGGACCCAATCACCGACCCTGGCGGATTGATACATGGCCAGGACCATCTCCAGCGACGGCCGCGTGGAGATAGCGGGAATGCAGGGGTCCTGGTGTTCCCGTATGGCATCCGCCATGTCCTCGATGACAACCTTGTGATCGAAGAACGCAAAGTCGGCGGGGCCGCTGGCGGCGGTCTGTATGGATTCGCTGCCGTATCTGCGGATTTCCTCGTCCTCCGGCTGCTCGTCCCGGAATTTCCAGGTCTGCATTCGCTCGCCGAGCATGATCGCGGTTCCGTTTTCGCCGTTGATTTCGATGCGGATATCCGTGCCCGGCCACAGCCCGGTTGAGGCCTCGACTACGCCCTGAGCGCCCGACTCGAACTCGATGATCGAAAGCACCGTGTCCTCCAGGTCTACTTGCGGGTGCGACAAGTTATTCATTCGCGCCCAGATCCGCTTGCCGGGACCGGCAAGATACTGAAGCAGGTCGATATAGTGGAATGCGTGTTGCACCGTCACTCCCGCGCCGGAGGCCCGCGAGGATCGCCAGCCGTCGCTCAGGTAATACTCGGTAGACCGGAACCATTTCATATAGGCGTCCGCATGAAGCAGCCTGCCGAACCGGCCGGACTCGATGGCCTTTTTCATGGCCTGAATCGCCTTGCGAACCCGGCACTGCAGAACGATGCCGAACCGCACATCCGCTTCCTTGCAGGCGGCGATCATGCTGTCCGTCTCGCGAAGGGTCATCGCGGGCGGTTTCTCCACCAGGACATGCTTCCCCGCGCGGGCAGCAGCGATCACCACATCATGGTGTGCGTGATTGGGGGTCAACACGCAAATCGCCTCAACACCGGGGCAGTCGAGCAACTCATCGAGCGTTGTCAGGCACTTGCATTCGTATTCTTTCGCAAGTTTCTCGGCTCGCTCGCGATTCATATCCGCCACGGCGACCAGGGTTGCCTTGGATGAACTACGCAAGGATTTTGCATGAAACGGGGCGACAAGACCGGCTCCGAGCAATCCAAATCCGACGGGGTTTTCTGACATGCGAATCTCTCCATTGAGGTGTTATGGTTGTGTAACCGAATTGCCTTTCCAGAGCGTTCCGTCATCGCCAGCCTCCCTCCGGCGGAGCCGGTGATTGGGATCAAGAAAGCCTGGCCTCGCTCGTCCGTGCCCCATCCCGTCATCGCGAGGAGCAGCCCGGAGTCTGCGAAGGGCTGCGACGTGGCGATCTCCGGCTCGCTCGTTCGAACAGCCAGATTGCCACACTTCGCTCGCAATGACGATATGTGTCAAGACCATTCATTTCCGGAACACTAGGGATTCAGAATGACCTTGAGTGCTTTCAGGCCTTCGACATGATCGAATGCCGTCTCCCACTCCTCAAGAGGGAAACGATGCGTAACGAGTTTCCCGGCCTGGATCTTCCCGGCTGCGATCAGTGCAATCGTTCGGTCCCAGCAGGTGTAGCCGGTTGAAAGGCAGAAAAACACATCGCACACTTTGAAAGTCGCCTGGTCCCAGGGAAACGGAACCGGCTTGTTCCCGGTCAGGCCGATCGCGCAGATCTTTCCCTTTTTGCGGATCAGATCGACGGTGGTGACGATGGCCGCCGGTGCGCCCGTGCACTCGACTACCAGATCGGCGCCGATCCCGCCGGTGAGATCCAGAATTTTTTCCTTTGCATTATCATTGTCTACGTTAATGAGGCGCTGGAATCCCAGTTCGCGAGCCTTTGCAAAGCGCAGTTCCTTATCAACAGAGCGCCCGATTATGGCGACCTCTCGCGCACCGGCGGCGCGTGCGGCCATCGCCGCAAGAAGCCCGATGGGACCGGGGCCGAGCACGACTACAAAATCGCCTGCCTGCACCTGCGCACGCTCGATGACATCATGGACCGCATTCGCAGTCGGTTCCACAACAGCCGCCTCTTCAAACGACATGCTGTCCGGGATGGCGTGGAGTAGTTTTCCGGGATAGGCCAGGTAACGAGTCATTGCGCCGTTCATGCCCCAGCCAGGAGACCGCTTCATGGGGCAAATCTGGATATTCCCGGTCCGGCAGAGGTAGCACTCTCCGCAGGCGCGCGTGTGCGGCTCGCCGACTACACGATCTCCCGGTTTCCATCGTTTGACTTCAGGCCCGACTTCCACAATCTGCCCGGAGAACTCATGGCCGAGAATCACCGGGGGCCAGTACGGAAACTCATCATGCTTGACATGGATATCCGTGCCGCAGATCCCGCAGGCCTTGATCTCGATCAGAACCTCATCCGGTTTCAGGCGCGGTTCCTCTACATCCTGTATTTCGATGAATCCGACACCTTTTTGCGTTTTAACTAATGCTTTCATCGTGACCTCAGAAGGACGCCGTTTCGCACCAGCCTGGAATGAACTGGAGGAGAACCCGTGCAGCGGCGGCGATTTGATCCAGTGAGATCTGTTCCTCGCTGGAATGCGCATGTCCCAGGCTTCCCGGACCGAACACCACGGTGGGGATGCCCAATTGATTATTGTAAAACCACGAGTCGCACGATGCGGTCATGGCGGAGATTTCCGATTTCAGATTCTCCGCCAGACATTGCGCATGAAGGTTCTGTACAAGCGGATGCTGCGGATCGAGAACATGCGAATCGTGGCGGTACATGAATTCAATCCGTGTGTGTTCCCGCAGCCATTCATCCCCGGCATCGGCGATCACATTGCGCATCTCATCCATGATTTGAAATCGTGTCTTGTTGGGCAGGAATCCTAAAACACCCTCCAGGACAGCATGATTCGGCGCGGCAGCGGGCCATTTCCCGGCGGATAGTTTTCCGAATGTCAGCGGCATGGGATTGGCGAACTTGTCGAATAGTGCGATCCCTTTGGAGGCGGCCAGGAGGTTCGCGTGGTAGTCATCCAGTTTGTCCATTACCTGCCGGGCCATTTTCAGGGCGCTGATTGTGCCGCCGCTTCCGGAATGCCCTGCGCGGCCTTCGAAGATCACGCGAAACCACACTGCTCCCCGAACCGAAGAAAGAATATGTAAATCTGTCGGCTCCAGGATAATCGCACCGTCGGCTTTCTCGCCCCGACGGATCATCGCTAATGTCCCGTTCCCACCCACTTCCTCTTCGACTACAAGGTGCAAAATAATATCTCCGAAAAGAGAGACACCCAGTTCCTTTAATGTAGACAATACCAGAAACAATGTCGCCACCTGGCCCTTCGCGTCACACGCCCCACGACCGCGAATGATTCCGTCCGAAACAGTGGGATCAAAAGCATTCTCCTGATTCTCGGAGGCCGGTACGACATCCAGATGCGTATTGAACAGCAGGGACTGTCCACCGCCGGATCCCTTTCGAACGACACGCATATTCCGATGCCCGTTGTATGTCAAATCGGGAATCGGAGTGCTGTAATCCTCATCATCGCGTATGCTGTTCTGAATAGGAATAGGCTCCACCTTGTCGCTGATCGCGGAGAACGCCTTTGCGGCATAGTCAACCGCATCCTGCTCCTGACCTGGTGTGGAAGGATAACGGATGAGGTTACACAGGAATTCCCGTGTCTGCGGAAGAAGGCGCTCAATGGTCTGTCGCATATTGTCGGGTGATTGGTTATGCATGGATGTTCCGTTATTCTGGGTCGTAGGGGCAACGCATGCGTCGCCCCTACGCGTAAATATACTAAAAAGACACCAATACCTTCTCCATAATTCCCAGACTCTCCTCCGCCTCTTTCTCCGTAATAACTAACGGCGGCGCGACCCGGATGACGTTGCCGAAAATCCCCACGGA
>JAKPYU010000579.1 GCA_029568995.1 Candidatus Omnitrophota bacterium
AAGAGAGAAAATCGCTCAAAAATCCGGGCGATTGTGGATAAACAGTTCCGTGAGAATCTTCTCATGTACGTAATCGCCCTGGTTCTGGCGGCGTGTGGATTTTTCATGGCTCATGATGGATCACTCACTGTCGAGGGCTACCAGATCATCCTTGTAATGGCTATGCTTTTGCATTTAGCGGTCCTGGGAGTCTGTGTATACAATGCGGACGACAAAGACGCCGTCCGCTGTATGCTATATCACCATCCGATTTCCCGCAGCACATTATTCTGGACAAAATTCCTCACCGGCCTTATTCCGGCCCTTATTCTGGCCTTTTCGATCCTGGTGCTGGTTGAGGGCACCCGGATTCTTCAGATTAAACATCTACCGGGCATGATCGTTTTCACATCCGCCTGTCTTCTTCCGTATCTCTGTGGATTGCTTGCGACCTGCGCTTTCCGAAATTCCTTGTACGCGGCGCTCGCCGCCATTCTCCTTACGGGGCGCCTTGTTTCATTCCTGGACACTCTGCTCTTGTCATACGAACACGCATATAATGTCGACTCCGGAGGGCACTTTCTCGATAGAAAGTCTTATCTTGATTTTCTTTATCAGTTCGCATCGTCAAATTGGCCATTGTACTTGTTCCGTTTTAACGCACCCTCATTTCTGCTGATGCTGGGCCTGGTTCTGGCGGCGTGGGTTGCCGTGCGGGACCGGACTGTGTTTGCAGAAGGGACGTTTTATAGACTAATGTACATGACGCGGCTTCTGCTGTTTGTCATAGCGGTAACGCTGATTCTCACAAAAGTCGGCTGGCTCGACTTGTTCTATCTCATCACCTCCATCGACCTCGGTATCGGATAGGGGGAACCCGATCATGAGTAAGTACACGAAACGATTCATGGAATGCTTCATTATTCTGCCCTTCATCGCGACGGCCGTCGTTCATCACCTGGATTTAGAACACTCGGGGGAATTGCACGCCGGTGCGAAAGGACTGGCTGCCGTCATGAATCAGGACATCTATGACCGGATCGGGCCGGGAGAGACAAGGGCATTCCAGAGTTTTTTCAATAAATATCAAGAAAAGATTCCACCCTCGATCCAATTAACGGAGATATTCGCCGACCGAGAAGGATTACTACAGGGATTTGCCGCAGTCGAGGAAACCCCGGAACCGATAAGCGCCATATTCCCGGAGTTCAGTCCGCTTCAGGACGATCTGACAAATCTGTTGAAAAAGGGACCCTATATTCTGTCGAAAGGTGAGTTCGGATTCGATTCCGATGAGCATGGCTACTATCCTTCGGTCCAGGCGGATGTACGCTCTGTCATGTTGTGGATTCGAATGGTTGCCGTGCAGAAATGGTTGCGGGGATCTCCCAATGAAGCGATAAGCCTTCTTGCAAACATATTTCACTTGGGCAATTCATTCATTAAGTCACCAGGCGGGCAAGCACCGGAATTCGAAATTTGGAAAAACGGTCTAGCCGGGATGAATCTCCTTACCTGGAATGACCCATCACCGGAGAATAATCGACTCATCGCGCAGTCTCTCGCGAAAATTGACGAGGATCAGTGGATATCCAAGGGTGAAAGAATCCAGCAATTGCGATATTATCTCGAACACATGTCGCCTGCTGAACACAGAGATGGCGATGAATTGATATCTGTGCTGAATATCCTCTCCTCCATGTGTGACAAGTCCCGGACAGAGACGTCGGAGGTGTTTGTCCAGGCAGGCATGATTCCCACTGGAAATGCATCCTATGGCCGAATGTGGGGCCTGGCAAGAAAGTGGACAACCCCGCCCGCGATGCGGAAACGCGCCGAAAGAATCCCGGATTCTTTCTTTGAAACCGATCCTCTGCTTTCCGCAAAGACAATCAGCAAATTTCCACGGTTGGTTTATCTCAGTCATCGCTACGACGATGAGAAATTCCATATTTCACAAAATCGGTGGCGTGTTGCTTTCCAAAATCAGGCCAAGGCGCTCAAGGCAGCTTACGCGGCGCGTGTTTGGCACGACGAACACGGAACCTGGCCTACCGTTGAACAGTTCGCGGAATTTAATCCCGAGCACCCGTCGTTCGATGGCTACTGGCGCAGCGAACACGGAACTTGGCCCGAAGCTGAACCATTCGCCACGATGAATCCCCAAAGCGCGCCGTTCGAATGGCACATTACATCCGCCACCGAGCCGCTGGTAAAACACTTTATGAGCATACATGGAATTGATGATGAGTACCTGCTGCCGGATGGGTGGAATCGCTCTTATCATATCGGCTATCTGGAGATGCGCAATGACTACTCGCGAATGATAGGCGGTTATGGCTATCTGAGCGGCATTCCGATAGATCCGCTGATGGAGAAGATTGATCGGCTTAATGAGGACGAGTCGGAGCATGAGACGACGAGGGCTTGGAGGGGCGGCCTTCTCGATGCACAAAGGCGGAGATTCCACGAGGGAATCGAAGGGGCAACGGCTACCGCTTCGGTGCTGATTCCTGCCCCACCGAAGGAGTCCCAGACTCGTATGGCGGGCTCTTTCTGGCCCGGTAGTTATGAACTGAAGGATGTCCGAACACCGCCGGAATGCGACGCCACGGTGATCTGTCCTATCCCGGAAAGGGGGATGACAGACAAACCGCCTGCATTGATCGGTGATGCGACCGAGCCGCAGCGGATCAAGATGAATTGGGCATCTGGAATCCTGAAAGCATTCAGGCCGCTGGTCGTATCCGTTACCGAAGTGTGTCCGCCGCCACAATTGTCCGGTCAGGCGGAATACAACGGGGAGGTAACCTTTGCGATGCGTATCCTCAAGGACATAAAGCCCCGTCTTGCCCCGAGTCTGCCGGGAGAATCGAAGTGGGGGGATGTACAGAAATGGACCGATCCCGCGCAGGGCCAACCGGCGGTAGTCGTCGGCTTGAAATTCCCGAAACGGTCTTTCTGGGTTACTCACCCCGGACCGGATGGTGTCTCCGATGGCCCCGGTCTTGTCTATGATCCGAGCAACGGGATCAAGAGCGCGGGAGACATTGTGCAGCTGGCGGGGATGGAGTACTGATTGTGGATTGCGGATTGCGGATTGCGGATTGGGGATTGCGGATTGCGGATTGGAGATTGCAGGCAAGAGAGCAAAAAGAACAGAATGTCACGGAGTCCGGGAAGATAAGACGACCCGAAAGCCGAGATCGTAGCTCACGTCATCCGGCTCCCCGAAACTCCGGGCTGCCGACCGGCAGTATCCGGGAAGGTTGCTCCAGCTGCCGCCACGCAATACACGATGCGAGCCGGAATGCTGCCCAATGGGGTCTGCTACCGGCCCGGATGGATAGGTTCCGTACCAATCATTGCACCATTCCCAGACATTGCCGATCATATCGCGCAATCCAAACGGATTCGGCTTGAATTTCCCCACCCTGGCCACCTTCGTAAAGCCATCGCTGCAATTCCAGACCGTCCAATTGGACCACCGGCCTTTTGCCGTCAGGTCAGCCCCGTTCGCATAGCCGCACGCCTGGTCCTGATTCGGGTCTTCACCCCAATAACACCGCGCCGTTGTGCCCGCGCGGCATGCATACTCCCACTCCGATTCCGTGGGCAACCGGAATGTCATCCCCGGATACGCGCTCCCGTATTCCGCGGTCAACCACGCACAGAACGCCACCGCATCGTTCCAACTCACATACACCACCGGGTGATTGTCTTCATACAGAATTAAACCATCATAGATGGAACTGTCGTGGCCGGAACGGAATGCGCGAAACTGTGCATTCGTCACCTCATACTTCCCTATATAGAAATCCCGGCTGATTGTCACATCATGCTGCGTCTCATCGGAATCCCGATGTTGTTCGGTCGTCGGGCTGCCCATTGTGAATGAACCGTGAGGAATCCGCATCATGTCCAGCGGGGTCGCATCCGCAGGGAGGGTGAGAGGAACCGTGATGGTTTCATTGGCCCCGTTATCATCGGATACAGGGACTGTCACAGCCAGTGGCGAATTGTGCGGGTCGGCTTGAACCGCAACACAGACCGCCAGGATTCCCAAACCGGCCAGGAACCATTTTACTCTCACGATTCGGATACCTCCACAAGATTCGACGATTGAATATATTCTCTCGATGAAACCGATAGACATAGCAGCCTTCGTCAGAGCCGTCCAGGTTGAAGACTCCAATCCTATACAAGGGATACTCCACGCGAGATCCGGGTTAATCCTCCCCCGTGAACGATGACAACACCCCCCACCCCTACCCTCCCCCACGAGGGTTGGGGTGAGAGTCCGATTGCTCTTGCCCTCCTCGCCCTGTTTTCACCTCATTCCTGCCTTTCTCCCCTTTTGGTTCCCTGTATACTTTGAAGAACTGTGGAATCTGGGAGATATCGCATACCGCTATGAAAATGCCATTCCGTGAAATCCTCCGGGAACGTGTGCTCCTGGCCGATGGGGCCATGGGGACAGAACTCTATGCCCGGGGCTTCTTCGTCAATCGCTCGTATGACGAACTGAACCTGACCGCGCCGGAGACCATCCTAAGGATTCATGAGCAATATGCCGAATCCGGTGCAGAGATCCTCACCACAAACACATTCGGGGCGAATCGAATCCTCCTGAGCGCCTTCGGGCTTGCGGATCGAACTGTGGAGATCAACCGGCGTGGCGTGGAGCTGGCAAGACAGGCCGCCGGGGAGGCTGTCTATGTCGCGGGGAGCATGGGGCCGATCTCAGACAAGTTCTGCCGGGGGACCGATGAGCAACACATCCGGGACGCCGTGAAAGAGCAAGCCTTGGCGCTGATCGAAAGCGGGGTCGATTTCATCCTCCTGGAGACGTTCACCTCGCTGGAACAGCTGGAGCAAGTCTATCAAGTTGTCAGAGAAGTGAACCATGAGACTCCCATCATTCCGTCCGTCTCCCTGCACATATTTGATGAGCCGCACGCCATTTCAGCGGCACAACTGGTGAAGACAGTCCGGGAGTGGGGATCTCAGTTCCTCGGATTGAACTGCGGCGGCGGCCCGCCGGAGATGCTGGAAGTTCTGCCGCTGGTGATCGGGGAAGCCGGGTCGGATTTAAAAGTCTCCGTCATGCCGAACGCCGGATTGCCCAAGAGCGTGGAGGGTCGGACCCTGTACCTTGCTTCACCGGAGTACATGGCGGAATACACACGCCGATTCGTGCAGATCGGCGCGGCGATTGTCGGTGGATGCTGCGGAACGACGCCCCAAATGATTAAGGAAATGCGCTCGTTTCTGCGATCCGTCCAGCCCGGCAAGACCGTCTCTGTCACCATGCTGGAGACCAGGGACACGGATCAATCCATGCCGCCGATTCCCCTCGAGGAACGGACAGCGTTCGGGAAGATCCTCGGCAAGAAATTTGCCGTTTCCGTGGAACTGGACCCGCCAAAAGGGATCGACGCCGAGAAAGCGGTCCAGGGCGCGAAATTCCTCTATGAACATGGTATCGACGCCGTCAATATCGCCGATGGTCCCCGCGCAACCGGACGCATGTCGCCTACTGCGCTTGCGACACTGGTCAAGCGCGAGGTCCCCATTGAGACCATCATTCATGTCTGCTGCCGGGACCGGAACCTGCTGGCCCTGCAAATGGATCTGATCAGCGCGAACGCCCTGGGGCTGCAGAACCTCATGCTGATCACCGGCGATCCCCCGAAAATGGGGATCTATCCCGATTCGACCGCCGTGTTCGATCTGGACTCTATCGGCCTGGTCACCTGCACAAACCTGTTAAATCGCGGACTGGATTTCGCCCGGCGGCCCTTGAACGGTCAAACCTCGTTCGTCTTGGGTGTGGGATGCAATCCGGGCGCAACGGACCTGGAGCGGGAAATCCGCCGGTATGAGCAGAAAGTGGAGGCCGGTGCGGAATTTGTTTTCTCGCAGCCGGTTTATGACAATGCGCTCCTGGAGAATTTCTTGAAAAGAACTGCGCATGTTCGGCCCATTCCGTTCTTTGTCGGGATTCTTCCCCTGGCGAGCTACAAGAACGCGGAATTTCTGCACAATGAAGTCCCGGGGATGCAGATCCCGGAAGAGATCCGCGAACGGATGCGTCTCGCACAAACCAGGGATGCCCAGCGCAACGAGGGAATGCAGATCGCCGCCGAGGTTCTGCGCGAGGCCCGCCGCCTTCCCCAGGTGCAGGGCGCATACATCTTCCCCCCGTTCGGCAAGTACGAACGCATTATGGATGTCCTCGAACTCGCCGGGGTGTAAACGCGTTGGACCCCCCCTGCCCCCTCTTTAGATAAAAAAGGAGGCATTCTTATTCCCTCTCCCACAGGGGTTGGGGTGAGGGAAAAGCAGCACCGACGTCCCACAGAGTATCCCCTTTCCTTCTCTTCAATCCGCAATCCGAAATCCCCAATCCGCAATTTCCTACCCCCCTTCCACCATCCCCAACAGCCACTCCCGATACTTCACAAACTGCTCAAAAGGAATATCGGCCCGAACCGCGTCATCCAGGCCGGGAATATATCGCCCGGACTCCAACAGCGGCGGAACTTTGCGCTGCAATTCCTCAATCATCGCCCGCTCGCCCTGCCGCAATGTGTGGTTGTTTATCCCGCCCATCAAAGCAAGCGCGGTCCCGTATTGTCTGCGGACTTCCAGATAATCCACTCCCGCTGCGCACGCCTGATCCACAAACAGGCCATTGATCCCACAATCCATCCACAGCGGAATCATCGGAAGAATATGCCCCGATGACCATGCGAACCTGTGTCGAATCCCGTGTTTTTCCAGGCGGGCACAGATCCGCCGATAGCATGGTTCGAGGAAACGACGCGCCATTTCGGGCGAAATCACAAGACCGGCATTGGAGGCTATCGGCTCATAGCAAATCGCATAGTCCGGTTTCACATCCGCGCAGACCCGTTCGATCAGTTCCTCCAGGTATTCCGTATAAAAATCCAGAATGTACCGGACTCGCTGCGGTTCATCCATCAGAAAAAAAATCACCGGCACAAAACTCCGGTAACTGCGAATCCCAAGGACCTGAAACATTCCCTCATGCCATGGCTCGAAACTGACCAGGTAGTCCCGACTTGCTGCTTCATCACACCACGTGGACCAATTCTCTGGGAAACGGCGCGGATCGGCGGCATCATACCAGGTCTCCGGAGAGGGCCAGATCGTGCGGGGATCGTCGGGCGGATCGAACTTGCGGGGCAGGATCGGCACGGATTCATGCCGATCCAGGTTGAAAAACTCCTCCGGCGGACGGTTATCGAGATGCCCCTGTGCGCGCCACAACTCCACCGTGTCGTCCGCAAACTTCGACTCGATCCGGGGCAGACGATCCACCGGGCGACCTTCCAGATATGCGGCAAACCTCTCACGCGCGTTCATGTTCTTCGGAATCCCGTCCACTCTGTCCACTCCGTTCACTTTGTCTGCTATAGGTGTGAAACATCCTTGACCCCGAAGCCCAAATGCAAGTAGATTGATCTCAGCCATTCTATCGAAAAGAATCGCTGTTGAGGAGATGATCGAATGAACGACTCTCTTTCCGCGTTGAGGATCTGGGCAGCGTGCAGCCTGCTGATAACCTGCGGCATCTGCACTGCCGAAGATTGGCCCACTTATCAGCATGACAACCAGAGAACCGCCATCACCTCCGAACGTCTCCAGCCGCCACTGACACACGCATGGACCTATACTCCCAACCAGGAACCGTGTCCCGCCTGGGGGCAATCTCCCGCCAAACAGGATTTCTGGCAGGGATTTTTCGACCTGCCTCCCAGGGTGACTTTCGACCGCGCCTATTATGTGGCTTCTGCAGGAGACAACGTTTATTTCGGCTCGTCCGCGGATGACCGGATCTATTGCCTGGATGCCTCGACCGGCAACGAACGATGGTCCTATTGCACCGATGCGCCGGTACGCCTGCCGCCGACCGTGGCCGATGGCAAACTCTACGCCGGTTCGGATGATGGAAATCTCTATTGCCTCAATGCGCAGGATGGCGCTCTGATCTGGAAATACAGACCGGGTACGGAAGATCGAAGAATCATCGGGAATGAGAGAATGATCTCTCTCTGGCCGATCCGATCCGGCGTTCTCGTGGAGGGAGATACCGCCTACTGCGCCGCCGGGCTGTTCCCGCAGGAAGGCGCGTATCTGTGTGCGCTGGATGCGGCACAAGGCAGGGAGAAATGGAAACAGTCGATTGAGGTTTCCCCGCAGGGTTGCCTTCTCGCCTCGTCCTCACGCCTCTACGTGCCCACCGGCAGGACCAATCCCGCCGCGTTCGACCGCGCAACCGGACGAGTGCTGGGGACCATGGAAGGTGGACGGTCCGGTGGAACCTACGCCCTCATCAGCGAAGAGGCTCTCATCTTCGGTCCCGGTAGCACACGGCAGCTCGAAGCGCATGACTTACAAACCAAAGACCACATTGCCTCGTTCAACGGCAACCATGTCATCATCACCGGTGAGAGGGCTTACCTTCAAGCCACAGGCGAAATCCTGACCATCGACCGAAAAGGATACTTCGACCGATCGAGAGAAAAGAGCAAATTAGAGGCCCGCAAGGAAGCCGTTCGAAAACAGATCAGAGAACAGGGCGAGAACGCAAAAAACGAAACCGGGATCACTCTCAAAGAAGAAACACAAAACCTCGACAGACAAATCGCCGAGAAGAATCAAGAGGTTCTCGCCTGTATTTTATGGCGAAAACCCTGTCCGTATCCTTATGCCCTGATCCTGGCGGGTGATGTTCTTTATTCCGGCGGCGCGGGAAAAGTCGCGGCGTTTGGAACCGCCAATGGAGAGGAAATCTGGAGCGCCCCGGTTACAGGAAATGCCTACGGATTAGCCGTGGCAAACGGGCGGCTGCTGGTCAGCACGGATCGCGGCACGATTCACTGCTTCACCCCAGGCCGATGAATTCACATGGAGATCAACAGACTATGATCACACTATTGCCAATAAAGTACGACCTGAACAGAATGCGGATCTCCGTGGATTCAACCCCCTCTGTATCTCCCCCAATCTTGGGGGAGA
>JAKPYU010000575.1 GCA_029568995.1 Candidatus Omnitrophota bacterium
GCATAGGAATGCTAAATGCCGTATCGGCTTCTTTCTCTGCCATGCCTGCCCGACCAGGATCAGGACAGCGCAGCCGTATACGAGGGAGAATACGGGCAGATCGAACAGGTTGACAAATCCAAGTCCCCCCAGGGAAATCACCAGGAGCAGCAGGAGCGGCCATCGCAACCGCAGGCTTTTCCCGACGGGCAGACGATCCAGCCCACTTCGCAGAAACGCGACCAGCAGGGCCACAAACAGGAGCACGAATGGGATATTCGACATGTGGCCGTGGAGATTCGCCCAAGTCTCTGCAAAGAACGGGAATTCATTGATCGTTTGTGTGTTTCCCCCCGGATCGCCGTCATAAATCACCCGACTGCAATTCCATAGATATCCCCATTTGAACTTATATATGAGCTCATCCCCAGGGCTGAAATAGACTTTGCCGTATTCAACGATCCGAACAACTCCGGCCAGATTCCCGATGATTGCAGCACATACAGCGGTAATCCCGGCCCACACTCTCGATCCGGTCAGCGCCGCTCCCAGAACGAACGAGACACTCACCGCCAGCATGAACACGGTCGCCACGCTCAGGTTATAGGCGATACCGGCGGTGAGGCCGGAGAGTTTGCTGACTGCGGCGAAGATCATGTATCCACCGTAGTAGTAATTGATCGGCTCGCCTGCAAACCACGGGTCCACGGGAGGGATGCCGGTTCCGCGCCAGAGCGAACGGAAAAACGCCAGGTCCATGGCCATCTCGGTATGATTCAGGTTCGGATCGTGACGACGAGCCTGCACAAGCAGCAGAAAAGCCAGGAGTGTGATGCCCTCAGCCAGCAGGAGGAATCCGGTGGAAGACCGGACCGTTCTGAAAATCCGTCTCCGTCGGGGTAACAGAATCCAGAGCGAAAGACCGGCGAGGACCACAATCACCAGCAACTCTCCCAATACCGAAAAGGGAAATCCGAACGCATAGCCGAGTATCCAGCAGAGATAGGTCACGAGAAGCATTCCGAGCGGTCGGGCCAGCAGCAACCCACGATCCGGGAAGCTCCGAAAGATCAGGAATGAAATCGGAAACACCGCCAGACCGTACAGGGAGAGAAGAAGATACCACCATACAGCAACAAAGAAATCGCTCATGATACCGGGATTGTAATACGGATTGCCGTCAGGGTGCAGGAGCGGGGGCGTCTCGCCCCCGGAAATGAAACGGGCGGGTCACAGACCCGCCCGTTTCGTCTGGCTTAGAACGCTATTTCATGCCCAAATGGGCAGCGAATCACTTCCGCATCAATTCCTCATACTCCAGCGGATGCTCTTCCATCATCTGTTCACGAGTCATTTTCCCGTGCCACCAGAGGCCGCTTCCGGGGAAGCGAGACGGATTAAAGTGGACGTTGTAGAAATGCCAGATAAATATGGCGAGCGCAGCCAGAATGGCCTCATCCGCATGGATTTCCGCAGCCAGTTCGTAACTCAGCCAGGGGATATACTTCGCCGCGATCTCAGGGAACCACAGCACCAGCCCGGTTCCGATCATAATCACGCAGCCCCAGTACACCGCCCAGTAGTCGAACTTCTCGAAATAGGAGAATCGCCCAAAACGCGGCTGGCTTTTGCTTAATCCCAGGAAATACAGGGATTTCTTCGTCACATCGACAAAGTCCTTTGGCATGGGCAATAATTCAATGAACTCCCGCCGTCCCTCACGGGTATAGATGAGATACAGGATGTGATAGAACGAAACCGCTGTCAGTCCGATTGCGGCAATTCGATGAATCAACCGGATGGTCGCAACAGCGCCGAACGCCTGCACGATATCCTGGCTCCAGGAGTATTCCGGCCTTCCAATACACCAGAGCGGAATGCCCGTGATAATGAGAATCGTGGTACTGATAAACAGTACGATATGTTGAATGCGAAAGTTGAGGCTGAACCGTTGGATGTACTCCGGTCCTTTGGTATTGCGATTTTCCATCATACTTGCCCTTTTCAATTGCCCTTTCTGCCGACAGTCCGACGGATCAGATCCGCGAGAATATGAAGCACCAGCAAGGTGATGGTGATAATGGTCAGCCATTTGAAGAATGCGCTGGTTCTCACGATCACGGGGGTACTGTCCGGTCGTGCGTCGGGATACCCCATCATCTGGGCCATGGCGATTTTGACCGGTTTCGGTTCGGCGTCCGTGCTGTAGGGATCGAGAAGGACTTTGCCGAAGAAGAAGTACGAATCCGGAGAATGGCACTCTTCGCAGCGGTCTCCCGCGCC
>JAKPYU010000578.1 GCA_029568995.1 Candidatus Omnitrophota bacterium
TTCTTCCAGCACTTTGACGGTGTCATGGTGGATTGGCGTTATCTGCGAAATTGCGAGCGGAGGACAATTGAAGAAGAATCTGGCTGGATTGCGCGCCAGGGGCTTCGCGTTGTTGTCGATCTGTCGCCGGGCCTCAATCTCTACCCGGACCTTCGTCTTGTGGAAAACATGGCCGATGAGTATGCAGCAAGCATGGCTGCCATCCGGGATGTGATTGAAAAGATGGCTCTCCTGGGGTCACACGATCTGGTCATGTCGCTTCATCGCACGCCGGAGAACAACTACACACAAGAGCAGACTCGGAAGGATTTCGAAAAGAGTCTCAGTGAAATCTGTCGGTTGTCGGGTGAAAACGGAGTTACGGTACATCTTCGGGTCTCGCCGGATAAGCCGCCTTATTCCATCGCGGAAGCGAAGCAGTACACTGAGGCTGTCGACGCTCCGAATCTTCGAATCGCCGTATGTGCAGCCGCCTTATTGGCAGGAAACGGATCGGTAGAGGATTCGCTCAGCCCGGCAAAGGATCAGGTCGGTTTGCTGCTTGTTGCGATGCCGGGATTTGACGTTGGGGGTAAACTGTGGAGTGTGCACGAACATCTCGCCGGAAATCCCTCCGTCGAGTCACTATGCAAGATTCTCCGCATGCTGCCGGACATGCCGGTTGTTTTGGATTGTGTGTATTCCGATCGGGATGAGGAATACGCAGATGCGGTTGTACTGGAGGGATTCGCAGTCGAAAAATAGGAAGGCTGGCGCTGAGCGGACCGGGTCTCGGTGCTCACCTGTAAAGGTCCCAATTACCCGTATCGGACGGGATGGGAGGGGTTTCTTCCAGCGTCATGCGACCCCACATGCTCTCGTAGTTCCAGACATCCAGCCGTCCGTTTCCCGACCAGAACATCCACCCCTGGAGGTAGACACCCGCGTCGCTGTCTACAAATTCGGCATTAAAACCGTAGGATTGGCCGGGCGTCATGGTTCTCAGGTTATGCCCGGCAACTTCCTGTAAAGGAATTCTTTCCTCAAATATGTACGTGTACGGGCCGGTCCCGGTGATTTGTATCGACGCGAGCCAGTGCTCCTGATCGGGCCGTGCGCCGGACATGGCAACGCCTCGTGCAGTTTTCAAGGTCGTGAAGTCGCAGTTCTCCGTATAACAATTGTAGTCGGTACTGACGCCGAACTGTTCATATCCCGGCTGATTTCCAATCGGCGGATCGGGGATGTTCGCGCGTTGGGCATTTGTGCTGTCGATGTAGATGTGAAGAGCGTCTTCTTTCCACGCCTCATTCGCGTTGTTCTCCGACGTTCGCTGTTCAAGGAGGTCGTCATAAATTACGGCGAGAAGGTAGAGAGAATTTCCGTCATGGGTCAGATAGATCGTAACCTCGCCGTCAGCGCGGCCGCTCATGGTTCCGAGGACCGTCGTTCCGTATTGCGTGGAACTTCCGGGATTCGCGTCTCCCGGATAGAAATTCACGCCATGCGCGAGGCTCTCAGCGGGCCAGTCGCTCGATGATCCGTCAATGACAATGGGGTGCAGAGTGGTATCCAGGTATGGGACAAAGATCTCGGGGCGGGGTGTCTGGGCAGAGGAGGACACAGCAAGGGTAAGAACGAAGCTGCCTATGAAAATCGCCGTGAGAGCATGACGTCTGTTGGGCGGGAATCCGGAAGTCAACTTCATGATGACTGTCTCCTTAACACCGATCTCCGATTCCGGTGACTCTGGATATCCGAAGGATGGTCGAGGATGAGAGTATGGCTTGGGCGGGGGGTGCGCTAGTGTTCCAGGCGGGGATCTGTCCGAGCACATTCCCTCCTCGAAAGCCTTGACGATTCCACGGGGACGTTGTTGATTAGAGCAGATTTCCTCCCGATGGAGTGAGAGCGATGAACGAAGAACCCTTGTTGGTCGGAGTCGATATCGGCGCGACGGGTATCAAGGCGGGATTCTTCCGCACGGACGGGAGCATCGCGGCCAAGGCACAGCGTCCCAACGGCCCTCATCCCCAACCGGGTGGCGAGAGCGGCTGGTGGATCTGGGATGCGGATGAAATGTGGAACAGGGTCTGTTCCTGCCTCAAGGAGTGCATGGGCAGGATCGAGCGGGGCAGGCCGGCCGCCGTTGCGGTCACCGGATTCGGCACGGACGGTCTTCCCATCGACCGGGACGGCCAGGCGTTGTATCCGATTATCAGTTGGCATTGCGGGCGCACGGTTCCGCAGCGCGACCGGCTTTTAGAGCAGGTTCCCGCCGAGGAACTGTTCGATATCACCGGCTATCATCCCTACCCGATCAACGCGATTCATCGCTGGATGTGGCTGCGGGAACATGCGCCGCAGGCTCTGGATGGGGCGTATCGCTGGCTGCAGGTTCAGGACTGTATCGCGTATCGTCTTTCGCGCGAATGCGCCACGGACGCCACCATCGCATCCACGACCATGGCGCTGGATATCCGCAACCGGGCCTGGTCCGAGAGACTTCTGACCCTTTCAGGAATGCCGCCGGATGGCCTGTGCCCGATTCGGGAATCCGGCACGGTGATCGGCACAGTGACGCGGGAATCCGCCGAGAGCACCGGCCTGCCGGTCGGTATTCCGGTAGTCACGGGCGGGCACGATTGCGAGCTGGGAGCGCTGGGAGCCGGTGTCAGCGACCCGCATACGTTTATTGATATTACGGGAACCTGGGAAATCATTATCGCCGTGGTGAACGAGTGCAGACCGACGTCCGGCATGTACCGTGCCGGGCTGGATTACGAATGCCATGCCTTGCCGGGACAGTGGATCTTGCAGGGATTGATGATCGCCGGTGGAGTGATCGAGTGGATCGGCAGGCAATTGTATCGGGACATTACCGACGCCGAGGCGCTGTATCAGACCATGATTGCGGATGCGGGGAAGGTGGCCCCCGGAAGCGAAGGGGTTTCCTTGTTCCCGTGCTGGGTGGGCGCGATGGGGCCGTATTTCGCTTATGGATCGCTCGGTGCGGTGACCGGCTTGTGCACGACCACGGATCGGTCACACATCGCCCGTGCCGCATGGGAGGCGCTATGTTTCCAGCTGCGCCGTCAGTTGGATGCCATTGAAAAAGAGACCGGCGTCTCCGCGCGGAAGTTTCGCGTGATCGGCGGCGGGCAGAAGAATGCGTTCTGGAACCGGATGAAAGCCGATGTGACCGGGCGGACAGCGGAGGTCGCCCGTTTTGAGGAACCGACGATTCTGGGTGCAGCCATTGCAGCCGGTATCGGGGCCGGAATATATCATTCCATTACGGAGGCACTGGACGCGATTCCATTCCCGGTCGAGGAGATAGAACCCGATCCGAGTCTGCGGAACGTGTACGACGATCTGTACCAAAGCCGGACCGAACAACTACCGAAGGGACTGGGGATTGCGGCCGGTAGAGAAACGGAATCGTAGAATTGTACGGTAGGAGCGACGCATGGAGCGGGTTTGATCAGTCGGATAGATGCAACCCCCTCTGTGTCTCCCCCAAACTTTGGGGGAGAGGGTTTGTGGTTCATTCAGGGCTTCTACGCATGATTGATCAGACACCGCCTCGCGGTTAAGCCTACCTACGCTTTTATTTGAGAAGAATCGCGTGGATCAAAGAAGAAATCAGTTCGAAGCAATCCTATTCGATTTTGATTATACCCTGGCAGATTCCTCGAAAGGGATTGTCGAATGTATGAATTACGCATTCGAGCGCATGGGGCTTCCGTCTGTGCCGTCAGCGGAGATTTGCCGAACCATCGGCCTGTCGCTGCCGGATACGTTGGCTGTTCTGCAAGGTGAAAAATACCGAACCCGTGGAGAGGAATTCACGCGGTTGTTTGTTTCCCGTGCGGACCAGATCATGGCCGACATGAGCGTGATCTACGAGGATGTGCCGGAGACGTTGCGCGCACTGAGAAGTCAGAATTACCGATTGGGAATTGTCTCGACAAAATATCGGTATCGGATCGAACGGATTCTTGGTCGCGAGAATCTGCTGCATTATTTCGATGTCATTGTGGGGGGGGAGGACGTTCCGAATCACAAGCCGGACCCGCACGGTCTGTTGGAAGCAGTAGAAAAACTGAAATCAGAGAAACACCGGATTCTATACGTGGGCGATAGTGTTACCGATGCCGAAACCGCCGCACGTGCCGGGATAGCGTTTGCCGCAGTGTTATCCGGTAAGACCCCTATCGAGGCATTTGAGGGACATGAAACCGTGGCGGTATTTCAGTATCTGCATGAGCTTCCGGAGTTTCTTGCCGCCCCTGTGATTGACTGGTGGGCCGAATGGTTCAACGAGGAATATCTTCAGGTATACCCGCATCGGAATGTGCAAAGCGCAGAGAGGGAATCCCGCGCGGCGATTGAGTGGATGGGGCTGAAATCACAGGATCTCGTTCTGGACCTGTGCTGTGGAACCGGACGGCACACATCATGGCTGGTGGGTGAAGGTATTC
>JAKPYU010000665.1 GCA_029568995.1 Candidatus Omnitrophota bacterium
ATGTGTAATCCCGTGGATACAGGGACAGCAGAGCCAGACCGGCGGCGATATCTACGTGACATTCCCGGCGGATTACATGATTAGCGGCCTGCCGTCTTCAAACTACTGGATTCGGGCGTTTGTAGATACGGACACAAACGAGGCCTATACTCATGCGGAACCCGCTGGTCAGTATGCATCCAACTCTATTCCCGTCAGCAACCGTGTGACGGGGATAGATCTGACAATGGGAATTGATTCCGACGGGGATGAAATGCCCGACTGGTGGGAGTGGGAACACGGCTTCGATCCGTACAACGCCGATGACGGACGCGAGGATCGGGACGCGGACAACGCGGCCAACTTTAAGGAATATCTTTTTGAAATCGATCCCGATGACAGCGATTATGATGGCGACGGCATGCCGGATGGCTTTGAGATCCAGTATGCGTCCTGCGGACTGTCCCCAAGCAGCACAAATGATGCGTTGGAAGATTACGATGGCGATGGACTTAGCAATCTCGATGAGTATCTGATGGGGGCTTACCCAAACGATACAGACAGTGACAATGACGGCATCAGTGACGGCCCCGACGATCCTGACGGCGCTGAAGGCCCGATTGTGGCTGGGCCTGATCCGAATCCCACGCAGGTGGCCGTTGGTGGTTTCCCGATTGCCTATGCTCTGGGGGATCACCGCGACATTACGGTTATGGAAGATTCGGTCGGTCGCCCGATCGTGGCTTGGCTGGGGCGCGACAGCCGGGGATCAAATCAGGTCTATATCCTGAAATGGTTCGGTTCGCCGCCGGAAACGCTTGGACAATGGGCGGAACTTACCGGCCTTTGGGAGCAGTTCGGCGCGTCGGGCAGCGGGTTCGGATGCACAGCGGCAACAGGAGGAGTGGAGCATTTTGAAGTGGCGCTCCAAACCAATCAATGGCCGGTTGTTGTTTGGACGGAACGCAGGCCGGGTTCTCCCGTCATTTGCGCTTATCTCCGCCGCTGGAGCGGTACCAACTGGGTGTCCGTGGGCGCTTCCGATGTCGGGCAGGGCGTGAGCGGGAGCACAAACTGGTCGGCCCTCAGGCCGTCTGTTGCGATCAACTCGCTGAACCGCCCGTCTGTCGCATGGTTTGAGACGCAGTCAGGCGCGTCGCCGATATTTGTCAGACAGTGGGATGGAACGGACTGGACCAGCTATGGGAATTCAACGAGTGGTTACGGCGTTGCGTCCACAGGTTTGAACATGGACCCCATCCTGAGGATTGACGATTCAGATTGTCCCGTTGTTGCGTGGTGGATTTACATGGGAACAGTTGATCTTGACATTCAGATCAGGCGCTGGTCAGGAAGCAGCTGGACTGCGCTGGGGTCCAGTGTGGATGGTTCTGCATACAGTTCTGCCTATCCTGATCTTTTCCTGCGCGATGGTCAGTTGCCGACGGTTGCCTGGCGGGAAGACCGTCCGGGATATCCATCGCTCTGGCTTAGGCAATATACCAACAGCGCATGGTCTCAGCTCGATGGTTCTGCAACGGGACAAGGGTTGCTG
>JAKPYU010000729.1 GCA_029568995.1 Candidatus Omnitrophota bacterium
AACTTGACCGGTGTGCGCCCTTCGGCGGCGCTATACGGATTCTTCTCGTAGTAATAACGGATTTCACCGTCTTGTCGGCGTTCAGCTTTCTCGAAAGGCTTGTCCATCACCCTGGCTCCGATGTCGGTTTCGTAGACACGATCCCCTTCCGGCATGAGGAAAGTCAGTTCGAACTCCCCGTTTTCATCCGACAACTCGCCCGGTTTCAGCATCCCCTTTGTCAAGGCTCTCAGGTCGATGATCGCGTCGGGTACAGGCTTGCCCGATTCATCGACAACCGTGCCCATCAAAGTTGTCTGGAGGACAGGTTTCACAAGATATTGGATTCCCTCTATGTTATTCGCTTCCACAGAGATTTGGGGTTCCATTTTTGTGCGGTCACCCGGAATCAGCGCATAGGAAATATGGGCCAAGCCTCCATCGCCCTGTTCGAAAGGAATACTCGCAATCCAGTAATGCCCGGGAGGCACATTTGTGAACACGAAGGCTCCATTTTCGTCTGCCTGTGTGGTGCGATAGTCAGGCCGATCATCGAGGAATGCTTGCGGATGGAGTGTCAACATCAGCGGATAACCCGGAACCGGCTCTTTCGTATCGGCGCGGAGAACGACACCGGACACACTTGGGCCTGTGCCGATCGGGTCATCCAGATACAGGGTTACGCAGGTAACCGGTTCGCGAACGGACAGATCGGTCTGATTTGATACAAGCCTGCTCTCAGGTGGTCCCTGTTTCGGTAGGCGTCCACGGTTAATCTCTACTTGTGCAACGGCGGTCAATCGGTATTCGCCCCATGGGACAGAATGGAGCTCGGTCCGTCCTGCTCTATCCGTTGTTGCGGAGATAATCACGATGCCGGTTTTGCCTTGCAGGCGCAGATCGGCATTCTCGATGGGCCTTTCGGACGAACCGAAGGAGAAATCGTGTCGTCTCACCTCGACCCGGACCAGGTTTTCCTGCTGGCTCTGGATACGTATCCGGACAAGTCGGTCGGTGGGGGACAGAGTGGAGGGAAATCCGCGCGCGTCCTGCTTCTGCGCAATGGCGTAATAGACTCTCGGCGGCAGTTTGTCGAACCGGCATTTGCCGGTTGCGTCGGTTTGTGCTGTCACCACAGGGCTGCCGGAGATCGAAGGTTCCTTGTCATAGACTTGCAGGAGGAACGAGTTTGATCCCCTTTTCATAAGGAGCATCCCGCTATTCTCTATTCGGACATTATCTTTATCGGGAAGGCGGTTGAGGCACAGGGCGGCGACCGCATCCCAGGTTCGCACCGGAAGATCGACACGGTTGAGGCTGCCTTCGTCCCCTCTGGAGGGAATGAAACCGGTTGCCTCATCACCGCGTCGGATCGTCTCCGTTCGCAACGACTCGGATCGCTTTCTATCGGAGAACTCCTCCAGTTTTGGTGTTCCCTTGACCTGCGCAATCCGGATTCTGCCGTCCGCATGGCGAAGGGTCAGGAAACCTGTGCCATTTTCCCCAATCGGGTAGGGGTATCCACCCGCAACGGTCAGCGAATCCGCGACAGGGCGGGGGACAGGGTAGCCCTCGTAGAGAAGGACATCCGCGCCGGGGACGGGCGCGCTGTCCTTGTCTTCCACGAGGATCTCGAAGGCGCATTCGTATTCCATGGTGATGACAAGCGGTTCGGCGACCGGAATCGAGATGCTTTGCTCGACCGGCAGAAATCCGGGGGCGCTTGCGGCGATGGTATGAGTGCCCTCGCTGAGATCGTCGAGACTGAATTCCGCGTTCGGAGATTGACGCTCCGCACCGTCGATATTCAGCACCGCGCCGGGAACAGGATCGCCGAGCGCATCCACGAGTCGGATAGCGTTTTTGGGAGCCGGAACCGGCGTTTCGGTCGGTTTTGGTTCTTCCTTTTGTACTGGCTCTTCGGGAGCGGCCTCCGCGACAGCAACAACCTGGGTCGGTGCCTGTCCCGGCTCAACGACAGCCCGGTCTCCATCCCCCAATTCGACAGTGCCCGAGTCGTTTACGACTCGCACGTATCCTTCTTTTACCTGGACGGAGACTCTCTGTGATTCCTCCGATGGCTGGCTCCAGAGGAGGAATCCCAGACATGCGGTCACAAGAACCACGACTGAAATCGATGCGATCCAAAGCGAGCGATTCATGGTTCCACTTCCTCCTCTCTTGGGATTGGGGTTGTTGAGACCACAAACCGGGTTCCGGTTGCGATGACCCGTGTTTTGCCGACTACTGCAACGAACTGTCTTTGGAGATCCCGCCCGACATGGATATCCAATGTGCCCTTCTTGAGAGCGATGCAACGTTGGGAATCCGTGAACGAAATCGCCAGGATGGTAGAGTCGAGGCAGGTGAGTTCGGAGCCATCTTCGAGCAGGAGTGTTTTCCCGTTTTCGAAGAGCACCGGCTGTCCCAGGCTGAGGCGCAAAGTCGAGTACCAGCCCAATTCACTTTGCTGCAGCGGCTGGTGAGAGACAGCGTTTCCGACGTAAAGACAGACAAGCAACGCATACGCCATCGCCCCCGCGAAAGCCGCAGAGGGTGAGGAGAGCCACCCGGCAAGCCGAACCATCGGGCCGTAGCGCCGGGATCGGACCTCTTTCAGGAACGCGCGGCGGAGACGGCCTTTATCCACCGGAATGCGCATGGTTTTGAGGGTTGTACGGATCAGCGCATCCGGGTCATTCTGTATCGGGTGTTGCGGTTTTTCGTTCATGGGAGTTTTCCTTCATGAATGAGCGGTTCGAGATCCTCGCGCATCTGTTTGCGGGCGCGCGCGAGCGTATTCTTCACGTGGTCAATGGAGATTCCCAATTCGTGTGCGATCTGTTGATAGGAGAGATCCTCCATGATGCGCATCACAATCACAGCCCGCTGGACGGCGGGGAGTTTTTCGATGGCGCGTTCGATTCCCTGTTGGATCTGCCAGGAGTCCAGCGGCCCGGATGGGAGATCGCGAAGCGGGTCGATTTCGACATGGGGAACGTTGCAATCGGGCCGATGGAAAATATGCAAATGGCCCCGCTGACGGATCAGGTTGATACACAAGTTACGCACGGTTGTTTTGAGATAGCCGTACAGGGTCCCATTGCCGCCATGGAATCGACCTGTGCGCAGAGCATCTACAAATCCGACCAGGGCATCCTGGACGATGTCTTCGGCATCGGTGGGATCGCCGAGCATCTGGTATGCCTGGCGCAGGAGTTCATCGGCGTACAGGTCGAACAGGCGCTCGAACGCCGCCGGGTTGCCCTGCTGGAGACCGTTTTCCAGGTTGTCGGCCATCGGATGTGCTCCCGGACGAGTGGTTTCTTCTCCGTTTTCACCCTTAAATACAATTTTATGGGCAAAAGGGTAGCAATTGGTACAGAAGAAATTTTAATATTTTTATCAGGAATTGGCGATTATTTGTCCTATTTCCCTCATTTGTTTAGGGTTATCGCATATTCTATTGTGGGAATCCGAGGAAGTTTTTTGTCCGCGTTGTGAGCAGAAGGCGGGATTTTGACTGAATTCTGGACGATTTTCGTTTTCTGGTGCATAATCCGATTGGTGCCAGGCTTAATTCCGCGATCATCGTGGGGATCCTGCCTGCGTTAAACAATCAGCGCACACCTGCGCAAAATTGGGACTATCGGAAAGGAGATTGAGGAAATGGCAAGAAGAAGTGTATGGTTTTTGTGCGTAGCGGCTGT
>JAKPYU010000735.1 GCA_029568995.1 Candidatus Omnitrophota bacterium
CGGTCCCGCTTGTGGGGAGCGCCAACGTGGTGCGCTCCGATAATACCCCATCGCGCATCATACCCCATTTCGGCAAGGTCACTGAGGACTCTGGTAAGTCCTCGTCGAATAAGCATTGGTGAGTTTTCCACGAAGACGTAGCGGGGTCGTACTTCATCGACAATTCGTGCCATTTCGGTCCAGAGTCCGCTTCGCTCGCCGGTGATGCCTGCACCACGTCCCGCGGCGCTGATGTCTTGGCAGGGAAACCCGCCAGATACAACGTCAACAATTCCGCGCCACGGTCGTCCGTCAAAGGTTCGCACATCATCCCAGATGGGAAACGGATCCAAGTGCCCGTCGTTTTGTCGCTGTGCAAGTATAAGTGTGGGGTAGACTTCGCACTCGACGGCACAGACGGTTCGCCATCCGAGCAGTTTTCCGCCGAGAATGCCTCCACCAGCGCCCGCGAATAGAGCCAGCTCATTCATCGTTCTCCTCGCCCTCCGTGGGCTGTTCCACGATTAGCCCGCCGCAGTACGGGCAATAGCGCGTGTCGTTGTCTGCAATGTCGCCCTCGGTGAATTGCCACAGGTGGTCGCGACGTCGGCGCGTATCTGCGCGATAAGTTCGGGGGTGATCATTTATAGTCCTCCAAAATATTGTCCGAGCATAAATAGCCCTAATCCGATCCACACAAGGAATCCGGCAATAATCAGCAGTGCACCGTCAAAATCGAATAATCCTGTGTCTTTATGCCAGGCACCCTTAATTATCAGGGCTAGTCCAGCGGCAAAAATAATCCAAGATACATGTATCATTGCGCGTCCTTTCGTGATCTCAGCCACTCAGTGATAATTATTTCCGTGATTGATTCCCAGTCGTCCAAGTCTGTGATCTTGCGTTTGCCCTCGGCGACGTCCTCGAAAAAACTTACAGGCACGAGGTGCACTCGTTTTGTTTTTGGCGTCTGGATGATCATGGTGGATCGATAATCGTCGATGGTCGGCCTCCTCCTCGCCCTCCGTGGGCTGTTCCACAATTTGCCCGCCGCAGTACGGGCAATAGCGCGTGTCGTTGT
>JAKPYU010000064.1 GCA_029568995.1 Candidatus Omnitrophota bacterium
GGATTCCGGCTTTCGCCGGAATGACGAATAGGCTTTATTCCCGGGGTGCGGGCGGCTTGTTTCCCTCATTACCCGGAGGACCGCCTTCACCCGGTCCCCACGGCGGGCCTCCCGCGTCACCCCGACGGATGTCTTGTCCGGGTTCCGGTGGCGCAGAGGGATTCCCTCCAGCTTCATCCGGTCCTCTTCCGGGTCCCCTTCGCATTCTGGTGCGATCCGGACCTTCACCCATGAAAGGAGGCGGAGGGAGCTCCTTCAAATCTCGTTCCAGTCGTTTTTGGATCAGTTCATCCCGCTTTGCCAATCGTACTTTCACTCGTTTTTCCAGCCGCTGAATGTATTGTTTCAGGCGTTCCAGCTCGCCCTGGTAGCGCTTGATTTCGGCATCTTCCAGGCGTCCCAGCTCCTCGCGGATTTTTGTTGCCAATTCGGCACGCTCGGTCGTGTCGGTGCAGCTATGGTATTTCTTGAGCAGTTCCCAGTATCCCTTCTCCAGTTCACCATGCTCCGTGATTCTCTGATGAAGATCCGGGCGTTCGGAGCGAATCTGTTCCAGGCGTTCCGGGTCATCCAGGAACGCACGGACCTGCTCTCGCACTTCGCTTTTTTTCATTTCGGTATGAAGTTGTTGACGTTCTTCATCGGAAAGGCCGTGATAGACGCGGATCAGGTGGAATAACCTTGGATTCTGCAGGATCTGGATGGCACTGCTGCTTTCGGAGATCTCCTGCGTGGTAGATTTCGGCTCCTGGCCGAATACCGGAAGGATGGAAACAACGGTGAAAACGCCAACGATAATGAGACGGAGCATGAATTTACCTCGCGTAACAATTTGTTCCCGGGTTGGCCGATCCCGGATCTACAGGTCCTCCATTCATGAAATATCCAACATAGAGAGATCCATCTCCGATTCGAGAGCCTGCAAGTCCAGCTCCACAGAGGCCAGGCTGTAGTCAATTTCTTCCGTGGAAAGGGTCACGCTATCCGAAGTTGGGCTTGAGACTCTTTCCTGGTATTGCCAAAAACCAATCCCCGCGACCGCCAGGAAAATCGCGACCCAGGCCAGTCGGGGCCATGACCGTGGCATCCAGGCGTGAATCGGAAGGATGTTCCGCTGCTGTTTTCCTGCTTCCTCACGGGCCACGGCAAGGATCCGTTCGTGGAGCGTTCGAGAAACCTCCGGGCGGGGCAAGCGGACGGACCCGATAGCCTTCACGTCTTTGTAAACCTGATCGCATTCCGGGCAAATCGCCAGGTGATTTCTGTGCTCAGGAGTTTCCGGTTCTTCGCCGGATGCCGCCAGAATGATTCGATCTCTCCAGACACTGTCGCAGGCCATGATGACTTTTTCCTTTTTCCGGGTTCCTCACGAAGCGTTTTCGATGGCGCTGGTCGCGGCATTCTCTCCATCCGGTGGGGCAAGTCCCATCTCCTCGAACTGCTTGCGGATTTTCTGAACCGCCAGGTGCATTCGACCCAGGACCGTCCCGATCGGGCATTCCAGCACTTCGCTGATCTCCCGAAACGAAAGGTCCGCCGATGTTCTTAAAACGAACACCTCCCGCATCGCCGGGGAGAGTGTTGCAACGGCCTTTTCCAGGTACTCAACCAGTTCCCGTTCCTCCAGATTCTCGAACGGGCTTCTTGCCATCTCCTCTGAGGCACTCGGCCAGCACCCCGGCTGGGATTGCTCCGTCTCCGTGTCCAATGCCACCACGCGCCCGTTCCGACGGATCAAATCGAGACAGTGGTTGTGTGCGATCCGGTAAATCCAGGAGGAGAATTGGCCTCGGTCATGATAACTCTCTGCCCGACGGATTGCTTTCAGCCAAACCTCCTGCAAGGCGTCCTCTGCCTCGCTGGGATTGCGCAGGAACCGCATCATGTAAGCATATAGCGGCCCCTCGAACTCCTCGAGAAGCTGACCAAAAGCCTCCAGGTCCCCATGGTCGCGGTACCGGAGAAAGAGACGTCCATGTGCTTGCTTCTCTTTCACGTTTCTTGGTCCCTCGTCTACTATAACGCAGGATTCCCGTCCTTTATTGGCATCGACAGGGTGGCTGACTTGTGATTCTCCTGACGTCTTTCGTTCTCGTTGTTCTCACAGCCGCACTCTATTCTACGCGGTTTCTCTCCATTTCGCTCCCCGGACCGATCCGTTGGGGGCTTGCGGCCGTTCGGGGGATCTGGTTTTTTCTTCTGGTCTGGCTGTGCCTTGCCGATCCCAAGATTGTCCGGCACGAAAATACCGTGTTGGACCCGATTCTTCCGATTGTGATCGACGACTCGGCAAGCATGAGCCTTCCTGTGTCCCTGGAAACACCGGGGTCTGGCGATGCGGTGCGGTCGAAATGGGATCTCGTTCGATCTCTCGTGCAACGCGAAGGTCTTGCCGACCGGATTCAAAGCCGGAGGCTCGAGCCTCGCATTATTCACCTTTCCGGTCTGTTTTCTGCTCAGATCCAGTTAAATCAAGACTTTCCTGAAAGTCCGGAATTGCCGGACACCAATCTTGCTGGAGCCTTGCATACTCTCTCTCTCCAGTATACCTCGGAACGCTGTCCGGGGTTTCTGTTTCTGACAGACGGCCAGTGGAACGCCGGGGGAGATCCTCTGTTGGCTTCCGTACCAGTGGGAGCAACATCGTCGTTTCGGGTTTACATCATTGGGATCGGGGACCAGAGTCCCCCGACCGATGTGTGTCTCACAACGATTTCCGCCCCGCCGAGCCTCCGAAGCGGCCGGATGGCCGAATTGACGGTCTATGGAGACGCGGAGGGAGTTCAGGCGAGAACCACCGGGCGATTGAAGACCAGTTTGCAGAAAGCGGGTGGGGAAATTGTCTGGGCCACGGAAAGTGAGATTTCATTCGATCCCGGCACGGCACGGTGGCGTCGGATTGTGCAATTTCCTGCCACTGAAGCCGGGATGTTCCAGGTGACCGCGGAGATCGCCACGGACGGCCCCGACCGGAATCCGTCGAACAACCGCATTTCATCCGACATCCAAATCCTGGAGGACGTGGACCGTGTGCTGCTGCTCACCAGCGGACCCGATTGGGATTCCAAGCTGATTTTACGATCCCTGGAGAGCGACCCGTTCACGGAGACAGAGGCATACCTGTTCCACCAGGGAGGATTCCTGCGTTTGGGAGATCGGCTCTGGGTCCAACAGGCTGAGAAGACTGCCGAACCGAGTGAAAGCCGGCTGCCTCCTCCAACCGAAGATCCATTGCAGCGGGCCGGACGATGGTCGGTGGTGGTTCTGCACGGATTGCCCCTTGATGGACCTCAGGAACCTCTCCACGACTGGATCGTGGAATATGTTGAGAACGGGGGGGCGCTTGTCGTGTTGCCTGGCGGAAGGGGACGTGATCCGCACGTCTATTGGCCCTGCAATCCATCCGGCACACAGGTGTCGGTTGTGGATGGAGACCTGTCGGCTGTCCCGGTACCGACCGGAACCGGGTCCGCTCTTGCGGAGTCGCTTGTGCCGATGTTGCAGGGAGATTTGCCGCCTCTTCGGCGGGTTTTTGTTGTGACGCCGCAACCGCCGGGATCTCAGGTCCTGGTCGGAAGTCTTGGCGGGAGTAATCCGCCTGTGATGGCGGCGATGCGGCACGGGCTGGGGCGAGTGGTACATGTCTATTCGGATTCCTTCTGGCGATGGCGGATGTTCGGTTCCCTGGAGCAGGGGGATGCGTTCGGGCGTTTCTGGCGCGGGCTTGTACATCTGCTGTCTCCATCGTCCGTACCGGCCGTGGGGCGCTTGCTGGTCAGCGATCTCTCACCGTTTGTCGGACAAGTGGTAGAGATTCGCCTGGAAATGTCGCCGGATTCGCCGGTCCAACCTGAGAATTCGCTTGTCGCGGTGGACGGACCGGACGGGAGAGGAATGCTTCCCCTGGTTCGGGACCCGGAGAACCCGCTTCGAGCAACAGCCGAATATGTACCCGGCGCATCGGGGGCGTATCGCGTTCGGGAAGAGCAGCTCGGCTACGAAGCGAACTTCGATGCCGTCTACCCGGCGGAAGAAACGCTGCGCCCGGCGCAGAATGTCGCGTTTCTGACGGCATTAGCCGAGTCTACCGGGGGAGTTTACCGGGATGTCGAGCAGTGGGGAGAGGTTGTGAATGCGATTCCGTACCATCCGCTCACATTTGATCGGGAACAGCAGCGGTTCTGGGCATCGCGATTTGGAGCACTGATGTGCCTGATCGGGATCATTGTAGCCGAATGGTATTTCCGCCAGCGGCAGGGATTACCGTAGGGAAGTCCTCTCACGTCCCCCGATCCAGATGATATAGCAATCCGAATGTTCCTGCGCCGAAAATCAGGTTGGGAATCCAGGCCGCGAGACCCGCTGCCAATAATCCTTTCCCCGCCAGACCCAGGCAGAACAGCAGCACCCCGTAATAAACCAGTCCCACCAGCAGGGAGATCCCGAGTCCCACGACATATCCCCCTCTGCCGGTGCAGAATGCGATTCCCATGCCGAGCAGGCTCATAATAATCAGGGAAAACGGAAGCGCCTCCCGCAACCGCAGATGAGGCAGATACACAATCGGGTCCCCGCCCGCACGTCGAACCATCCGAACGAGGTGCTTGAGATCCGCATGGCTCAGCCCCGCCTCGTCCTGGGAAACCAGCAAGAAATCATGTGGGGTTTCCTCAATGAGGTACGAGCGCTCGGCAAACAGCTCCATTCGTCTCTCGCCCGAATCGGAGAAAATCCACTCCATGCCATCCCGCATTCGCCAGATTCCCGACGAGGCATCCCACTCCGCGGTGGCTGCCTTGATTCGTTTCGCCGGACGGTTTCCATCGCGCGCCATCTCGATAATATCCACGCCAAGCAGGCGGGATTCGCTTGGCTGGAAGGACTGCACGAAATATTTTTTGCCGTGCTGGCCCAGCATCCAGACCGAATCTCGTCCGACGGTTCCTTTTCCCTTCTGCTTGATATGGAGATCCAGAAGGTTTTCCGCACGGGCGCTGGCAGGTGTAATGACATACTCACAGGTCAGAAAAAAAGCCGCCGCACATACAGCGGAACAATAGAACATGGGCCAGATCAGCCGGGCCAGGCGGTAACCGCCGACAATCATCGCGTCCATTTCCCGTGCATGAACCAGCCGTCCCATGCTGAACACCGACGCCAGAAGCATTACCAGTGGTGCCGCCTCGGCCAGGCGGTACGGCGCGGACAGAAGCACCATTTGCGCCGCGATCAGCACATTCGCCCCGAATTCCAGGAATGTGTCGATCTCATCGAACAGAACAATCACCACCCCCATGACATAACACAGGGAAACCACAACGATAATCGCCTTGAGAAATTCCCCAATCAGGTACCGGTCGGCAACACGAACGAGGGGATACCGATCCTGCTGTTCCAACTGTTTCTGAAGCCAATCCCACATCCGGCGCCCCAGATTGTTTTGGATGAATTGCACGATGGTCCGATGGTCGATTTTCATAAGTTGCCTATTGGGCACGGTAAGTGTCCCTTGTAAACAAGCCAGATCGCAACCGTCATGCGAGCGAAGCGTGGCAATCTGGCCGTTCGAACGAGCGAGCCTGAGATCGCCACGTCGCCGCCCTACGCAGACTCCGGGCGGCTCCTCGCGATGACGGGTCATCGCCGTTCTGCGTGGTCATGCTTTCTTGATCCCAATCACCGGCTCCGCCGGAGTCGCGCTCGCGATGACGGGACGGGTACGTCGGTCTGACGCTCGGAATGATGTTTCCCTCTTCCGGGCGATTGGTCAAGCTCATCTTGAGCGAATGGCGGGAGAGAGTAGGATGGAAGGGGATGAAAGAACGATGAACAATCCGAATCCGTACGTGGCGGTTCTGGGAGCCGGTTCATGGGGCGTGGCGCTGGCCTGTGTGCTGGATGCTAACGGTTGCACGGCCTCGATCTGGGCGCACCTCGAAAGCGACGCGGAACACCTGCGAAAGAACCGTTCCCTTGAGCCGCGCCTTCCGGGAGCACGAATTCCCGACTCCATAGAGATTACCAGCGACCTGCACGGCTGCCTGTCCCGCGCCGATGTTGTGTTGATGGCGGTGCCGTCCGCTTTTATGAAACCCGTGGCGGAGCAGTGCGCCGGGCAGGGCCTGCTTGCAGGGAAGATGGTGATTTCGGCGACGAAGGGTTTGCAGGTCGGAACCTTGCGCACCATGACCAACCTGCTGGCCGAGGCTTGGGCAAACGAGAACCTGGCCGGACTTGTCGCGCTGTCCGGTCCCAGCCACGCGGAGGAGGTCGTTCAGCGTATCCCAACCGCTGTGGTTGCGGCATCGACGGATATTGCGGCGGCGGAACAAGCCCAGCATCTTCTTCAGCGTCCCGAATTCCGGGTCTATACCGGCCCGGACCCGCTGGGGACCCAGCTGGGGGGCGCGCTGAAAAATGTGATCGCCATTGCGGTGGGGATTTCCGATGGCCTGGGGTACGGGGACAACACGAGGGCCGCATTGATTACACGCGGGCTTCTGGAACTGAGCCGCGTAGGGGTTGTGTGTGGCGCGCGACCGGAGACTTTTTTCGGGCTGTCCGGCCTGGGGGATCTCGTGGTCACCTGCACCAGCCGTCACAGCCGCAACCGGAAAATGGGCGAACTGCTTGCGCAGGGGCATGATCCCAAGGAAGCCGAACGGATGGTGGGGATGGTGGTGGAGGGGGTCGAGACCTCCCGCGCGCTGGACAGCCACAAACCCGTGCCCGAAGATGAAATGCCGATTATGACCGAGGTGATTCGAATCCTGTTGCACGGCAGCGAACCGGGGGAATCCGTCCGCCGCTTGCTCGGTCGCGAACGCAAAGCCGAATGGCACGGGATGAAAGATACGCTTCAGCATAGAACACAGGGTTGAGAACCCGTGAAAAGCCCCACGTACTGGCATCCTGTTCTCTACCAACTTGCCATGCGGATCGTGTACGGCCGATGGTTTGAGGAACGATTCCGCGCCGTTGCCGATGCGATTCCCGACGGGACAAGTGTTGTGGACGTCTGTTGCGGTGACGGCTACCTGTACAGGCGATTTCTTTCTACACGAAATATTGA
>JAKPYU010000005.1 GCA_029568995.1 Candidatus Omnitrophota bacterium
GCACCAGGTCGGGCTGGAACAGCATGAGGATTCCTCCGCATTCTACCTTTCCGGCGGCGAGAAGAAGCGGGTGGCGCTCGCGACGGTACTGGTGCTGGACCCGGAGATTCTTGCCCTGGACGAACCCAGCGCGAATATCGACCCGAAACATCGACGACGACTCCTGAACTGGCTCGATGCATTCCCCAAAACACAGATTTTCGCCACGCACGATCTCGATTTCGCGCTAGAGATTTGCGAGCGATGTGTTCTTCTGAATTCAGGCTCCATTGTAGCCGACGGTCCCACCCCTGAAATCCTCTACAATAAAGATCTTCTGGAGGCGAACGATCTGGAACTCCCGTTCTGTTTGCAGGGTGCGCCGGGAGAGGGGAAGTAGAGGGAATTATCTGTTGCTGTCATGACATCCTCTCCCCAAATCCATCATCGCCGTTCCCTCCGCCTGAAAGAATACGATTATTCTCAACCGGGCGCGTATTTCGTAACCATGGTTGCCCAAAACCGGGAATGTCTGTTTGGTGAAATTGTTGAGGGGGAAGTTAGGTTGAATCAATATGGAAACATCGTTCAGGAAGAATGGACTCGCTCCGCGCATATCCGCCAGGAAATAGAATTGGATTGTTTTGTGATAATGCCCAATCACATTCATGCAATTGTCTACATCCAGGACATCGTAGGGGCGGACGGCCGTCCGCCCTCCCCCGGCCGTCCGCCCTCCCCGGGTGGTGTACCCTCGCCGAATACCGCGCCCTGCCACGACGGTGCGAACCCGACAGGGGCGGACAGATCTGACGCCGACGGTACGAACCCGACGAGGGCGGACAGCCGTCCGCCCCTACGGCCTGAGGTCCGCATGGTATCTCAGGACCGTGTGCCCAATCCGATCAGAGAAGACAGCCATCCGCCGTTGCGGAGAAAAGGGCGAACCTTGGGTTCCCTTGTTGCAGGATTCAAATCAGCTGTGACCACACGAATCAATCAGATCCGCAATACGCCCGGGTGCCCGGTCTGGCAACGGAATTATTACGAACACGTTATCCGCAGCGAACGGGATCTGAACCATCTGCGTGAATATATCGCGGCGAACCCATTCCGGTGGTGTGAGGATGAAGAGAATCCTGGAACAGATTCCGTAACACCGTAGGGGCGGACGGCAGTCCGCCCTCCTCCGATGACGCGCCCACCCCCAATACCGCGCCCTCCCCGACGGTCCGAAACCGATGCGGGCGGACTGCCGTCCGCCCCTACGGGCCGCAATCGGCAGAATCCATTGATATCAGACAGCTCGTCCCCCCCGCAATTCCCCTCCAAATCATCAAAAAGACCTTTATCTTGCAGACCGGATATGCAACAATTCCGCCCGGTCTGTCAGGATCGACGTCTAAATCAAGGATTTGGAAGGAGATACGTTGATGAAAAGAGTGATTGGTTTTCTCGCGTGTGCCGTGTT
>JAKPYU010000078.1 GCA_029568995.1 Candidatus Omnitrophota bacterium
ACAACCTCACGACTCTTCCGGCTGGGCTTCTTCCTGGACATGAACGATCTCCCGGAACGTGATGTTCATGCGGTTAAGGGAGACAAGGCCCGCAATGATCAGCGGGACGATTTGCGAAAGCCACAGGACAATCGCAAACGCGGAAGCCTTATCTGCGGGTATATGATACAGCTCGATCAGCACGGCCTGGGCCGCAAGGTGGTAGATCCCGACATATCCGGGAGCGCTTGGAAGAGCCACGGCCAGGCAGATCGCCACCATAATCAGGATTGCCCCCATAAAGGAAATCGTGCCGGACATCCCGAACGCCTGGATCATCACATATTCCGACCAGCCCAACAGCAGCCAGACCAGCAGGGTAAGGAACGCCGTCCAAACCAGCGATGCAGGACGGCGGAACGTGGAAAGTCCCCGCTCAAAGGAGACCGTCATTTCCAGGATCTTCCGACGCAACGGGCGTCCCCAGATCTTCTCCGGCAGCGGCCGCGTAATCCACTCGACAATTCCCCGGCTCCATTCCGGCAGATAGGTCAGAAACAGCAGCACGGCCGCCGCGCCAACCACAAACACTACCGAGGCCTTCCCGCCCGTCTTGATAATCAGCTGTAGATTGCTCTGTTCCTCAATTCGCGGCGGCGCAATCAGCAAGACCGCACCCAGCCCGATCAGGATTCCCGCAAAGTCAAAGAAACGCTCCACAACCACTGTGGCCAACACTTCCGTAAATCGACGTTGCCCTTTTCGGGCCAGGACAAAGGTCCGAATCAATTCCCCGGCCCGTGCGGGCAGTACGCTGTTCCCCATGAAGCAGATACACATCAGGGCAAACAGTCGCCCCGTCGGCTCGTGCGGTTCACCCAGGAAAGACCGCCAGCGCAGCGCCCGGAAATAGACGGAAACAAAATTCAGTAGAATAGAGGGAATAAACAGAATGTACGAAACGGAAAGAACCGTCTGAAAAACGTCACCCCAGCTGGTGAATTCTTGAACCTGCCGGTTAAAAAAATAGAAACTGATTACGCTGACAATCAGCCCAACCCAGACTTTGACATCTTTCAGCATGGTCATCCTATACCCCTGAATCGGCCCTGGAGGATTCGTAGGCCCGTTGGGCCGCTGAGATGATTTCAAGAAACGGTTTTCCGGTTTCGCGATGGATGCGAAGGCAATCCTCGTATTCCGGCTTGAATCTTCGTTCCACTCCGGCTCCCCAGACTGCTTTACCGTGCACCGTCCCGAATGATGTTTGGACAGTTACCTCTTCGCGCTGAAGAATCCGCCGCTCCACTCGATGCATTCGAACCCCAACCGTTGTACTCTCCCGCAGCATCAGCCGCGCCAGATCTTCCTCGCGACCCATCGGCGCCAGGACAGTGACCAATGTACCGGGACGGTTCTTCTTCATGTATACGGGCGTAAATACCACGTCCAACGCTCCTGCGCGAAATGCATCCTCCATCAAGATACCGAACGACTCCGGACTCATATCGTCAATCTGGGTTTCGATTACCGTCACCTCATCCGACGCCTCGGAATCTGTTGTCCCGACGAAAACACGCAGTATATTCGGAAAGCCGCCATCCTCCAGGTCGCCCGCTCCGATACCCTCTCCGGTGAGTTTCATGGCTGGCATCCGCTCGCATGATTCCGCGAGGGT
>JAKPYU010000088.1 GCA_029568995.1 Candidatus Omnitrophota bacterium
AGGTCGCTGACACCGAGGCCACCTGGGACCAGTACTCCAAACCAACCCCTGTCCAGCAGAAAGCTTTCGAACTGCTCGACCTGTAGACAGAAACCCAACACTGCATCCGACACATAACTGAAGTATTACAGGAAGATAGCACTCAAATCGCGGCGGAACTCCGGGCTAGGCAAGCCACCTGGGCCAGACGGGCCACCAGGAAAGACCGGCCGAACTTCTTTCAACCCGGGCTTTACCACGAATGGTCAAGCATATGAATCACAAGGGAAAGCTGTCGGGACGAAGGCCGACCAGAAACTGCTCGACCGGGACGCACATGACACCGTCGACCAGAAGGCGCTGGCTGCCGCGATAAAGAAGCCAGCGCCCAGCCTCGGGATAGTCCTGGCCGAAAGACTTCAGGCTTGCAAGATGTTCCTGCCGCACCTGCGCGCAGTTCTTCACCTCGATCGCGTGGAACTGCTTTTCGCCATACACCACGAAGTCAACTTCCACACGGGACCGCGTCTGCCAGTAATAAAGGCGGTGACCCCCGGCGGTATATTCGCACCAGGCCCTGAGGTGCTGGGCGACCAGCCCCTCCAGCGCGGCGCCGTCGATTTCGGCGCTCGAATCCAGGGGCCCAACGGGCCGGTTTGCGCGGAACATGCCGGCATCGAACATGTAAAACTTCGGGTGCGCAGCAAGAGCCCGCGCCGCGCGCCTGGAAAATACCGGAACCCTGAATGCGATCAGCAGGTCTTCCATGATTTCGAGGTACCCTTCGACCGTCTTGCGGTTTACCTGGGTTTCACGCGCCACGTTCGCCAGGTTCAACGTCGAACCGTGTGAAAAGCTCATCGATTCCAGAAAGCGCGAATACTGCCCGACATTGCGAACCAGCCCTTCCGCCTGAACTTCCTCGCGGAGATAAAGGGCGTTGTATGCGCGCGCGGCGTCTACCGGCGAAACGGAGCCCAGCACGACGGGCACCATGCCAGCGCGAAGGGCGCTTTCCAGTTTGAAAGCGTTTCCAAGTTCAGCGGCCATGAAGGGGTGAAGCGACAGATTCAGGGCGCGGCCGCCGAGCAGATTCACCCCGGCCCGCCTGAGTTTGCGGGCGCTGGAACCGGTAAGCACGAACTGCAGGCCCCGGCCGCTCTCGATCTGGGAATGGACAACCTGCAGCAACTCCGGGATCTTCTGAATTTCGTCAATAACGACAGTCCTGGCGTCGGTGCGACCTCCGATGATCTCGACCAGTCTTTCCGGCCTGGCCGACAAAGCCCGCATGGTTTCCGGGTCAAGCAGGTCCACGAAAATGGCGTCTGGAAATCGGTTCCGGGTGAGCCACGTCTTGCCAGTCCCGCGGGGTCCCAGAAGAAAGAAGCTGCCCTCAGGAAACTGCAAAAATCTACTTGTAAACTCCATTCTGCGCCTCAAAATGGCGGAACAGTTTCCATTTTGCATGATTACACCCGAAAACTCCAGCGGGAAGATGGTCCGCGGGCGAATCCCCGGGTGCGGAACAAGCACACATGAGGCTCAACGAAAATGGAGCGGATTGAATCAGGTGCGCTGGCGGCGATAGAGCGCCAACAGGAAGAACCCTAGAAGAATCAACAGGTATGGGGCAGGCGGCGTGCCTGAATTCCCTGATGAACATCCGCCACCACCGTCTCCAGCCGGTTCCGTATCGCCATCGATGCTGTCCGCGACCAGAACATCGCGGATTGGCTGCGATTGGTCGCCCACAAGCGCGTCGTGGCCGCTTGCGGCGTCATCAGGATTCCCGTTGTCTTTCGCTTCGACCCCGTCCAACGGGACGTCAAAGTCACCTGGGTCAGCTTCCTCCCGGTCGACTGCGTTAACGTCCGGCATTGACAGTTCACGCCCTTCATCATCAGGCACAAGAATGTCGTCAGGACCGCCTTCGTCACCGACTGTCGTATCTTCGATCACGTCTGCGACTGCATCTTCAGTCACATCCTCTGTCTGGCATTCTCCGCTAGGCACGCCCAGGCAGGCACCCTCTCCGTCACATTGATCATCCAGGGTACATTCATCCATATCGTCGCATGCCTGACCCGCGTCAACGGGACTTGTGGCACACCCACCGGTTCCGTCACAGGAAGCGGTCATACAGGTCGTCGACACGCACGCGTACGGTTCGCCAACACAACGGCCTTCTCCATCGCAAGCCGACACCACGGTGCATGGATTGTCATCCAGGCAGAATGAGCCCTCCGGACTGAAGACCACAATGCAACCCCAGATCGCATCGCAATAACCCTGGTCCTCGCAGATTCCGGGCTCGTTGCATGTGATGGAATTTCCTGTACAGCCGCCATTTCCATCGCAGTGGTCGCCCTCAGTACATACGTTCTCGTCATCGCAGACAAACGTTGACGCTCTTGGTGTCCAGGCGGTCCCGCTGATTCCAGAGTTGCACGCGGTGCAGTCCTGACCGGGTTCGGGCTGTCCATCCTCAAAACACTGCCCGGAAATCAGGCAGGTACCGGGAACTATGCTGTGAACGCAAACACCCTGTTGGCAGGCGTCGTCCGTACAACCCAGGTTGTCGTCCGAACACCCCGTACCGTCGCCTTCGTACTCGACAACACAGTCCCCGTTCCCGTCGCACTCACGCGCAACTTCGCATTCACCAATTTCACCACATGAGTAAGCAACACCGATGCAGTTTCCGCTACCGTCACATGTGTCATTCAACGAGCATGAATCACCGTCGTTACACGCGGCATGATTGCCGGTCGCAACGCAACCACGCGCAGTATCGCAGGTGTCGTCGGTGCAGGGATTTCCGTCATCGCACACGATTGGAGTGCCGATACACTGGCCCTCGCCATCGCAATGTTCTTCGGTGTCGCACTGGCTGGACGTGGAACAGGTCACGTCCTGTCCCGCCGGACTGCTGCATATGTGGGTGTCCGGATCGCACAGGCCACTTACCCAGCATCTTCCAATCGAAACACTGCAGGCGGTTCCGTATGCGACATTTCCGGCCATGTCCGTGGCCCTCACCGAAATTGACAAATCACCGTCGTACAAAGACAACGTGGTTTGCCACAGCCCGGTTTCGGCATCATAAGACCCCACCGTTTGCCAGGCTCCACCACCGACTCGCACCAGCAAATTCGACACTCCACAACCGCCGACATCGGCGGCAGTCCCTTCAATGGTGAACTGATGACTCCCGTCAGTCTGACTGTATATTCCACTGATTGCGACCGTCGGGTCCCCGGTATCGACAACAAACCCGGAACCTGCGGAACCTGACTCATTTCCGGCCAGATCAGAACACAGGACGCTCCATTCGTGGGCACCGTCGGCAATCGCAGCCGAAGGCGTCGCAACAGTCGCGGCGGCATCCAGCCCATCTGCCACGACTACGCCGTCAACCACAACCTTTACAACGTCAATGCCAGATGTGTCGTCCTTGCAGGCATCCCACAGGAACGTCGGAAGGACACTGCCGATGCACGTCCCCGCGCCCGGCATTGACGGGACGGCCGGAATCGGCGCAACTGTATCCACGCCGAAGACCGCCGACGCAGGAACCGTCGCATTTCCAGCACAGTCCACTGCAGAAACGGCCCAATTATGAAGGCCCTCGGCAAGCGGCGTCGATGGCGTCCACGTCGATGCCAGTGCATCCACCACCTCTACCAAACCGTCAAGAGACACAGTGTACGAACAGACACCGGTCAGCTGGTCGTGTGCGGTCGACCACACCAGTTCCGGCGAGGATGTCGAAAGCCATTCGCCATCAGTCGGCTGCTGCAGCACCAGGTCATTCGGCGGCGTCGAATCAAACGTCAGGAACCATTGCTCGGAGTAGGCTCCGACATTACCGGCACAGTCGACCGCGGCGACCTTCCATGGGAGTTCGCCATCCTCGATGCTGGCGTTCCAGTCCACGGAAGTCTCAAGCCCCACAGTTGCCTGGGAACTGTCGTCGAATGTCAGAATGTAGCTGCAAATCCCGGACGAGGTATCGGTGACGGCTTCCGGCACCGGATTCCAGACAAACTCCACGGGAATCCGGCTAAGAATCGCGCCGGACACCGGGCTATCCAGTGAAGGCGCCGCAGGCGGAATACAGTCAATTCCAAAGGACCCTACCCCTGGATTTGCGGTGGCGTAGGACTCGTTACCCAACTTGTCCGATGCCCGAACGGTCCATGTATGCTGACCATCTGCCAGACCGTTCAAGGACATTGACGTCGCCGCGGTCGGTTCTCCATCAACAACGCCGTCGACGAAGACCTGGTACGGGGTTGTGGCAAGACCGACAGCTGGGACCCCTCCATCCGTTGCCGTACTCCAGGTGACCGACACGCTTCGATCGTTGCACGTCCAACCGGTTGATTCGATGGGCGTCTGGCCTGTCAGAGTCAGGCCCCGCGGGCCTGTACTATCGACGTTCAGTACATTTGTGGTCCCCGATCTGGTCGAATAGCCGAACACATCGAATGCGGTAACCTTCCACGAGTAGGACTGCTCAGGGAGACAATCTACCCCCGACAAGGTGCGGGAAGTCTCCAATCCGACGTTGTATTCACGCACGAAACTGCCGGATCCGAAAATGGTAAGTACATAATGCGACAGACCACCCGGTGAATCCTGCGTCGGCTCCCACGAGAAAGTCGGACATCCCTGGCTGAATGCGTTGTTCGCGGGCTCCACGAGACCAAAAGTATCGGGCCCTGAATTGTCGAATCTGAATGTTCTGGCGACCGGTTCGGACACGTTGCCTTCAGCGTCTTCAGCGGTCACATACAGCGTATGCGTACCAGTGGTCGGTGCCATCCAGGTCCAACTCCAATAACGAACCGCATCGGAGATCGAACCGCTCAGGTTCGCATTGGTCCATGTGCCGGAAACCCCGTCGAGCTGAACGCGGACGTATTTGACGCCAGAACCCGGGAAGCCGCTGGTGCCGAGCGGATCCGATGCACTGCCCTGGAAGTTCATGAACGTGCCCGAACTCAAGGTCATGTCCACGGCTGGCGTCGTCACGACTGGAACCGGCTTCGTGAAGTCAGCACTGACCGTAAGGGACCAGGGCACGCCGCCGCCGGCAGATGTTTGATTGCCGACCAAATCATACGCCACCACCAACCAGTCATATGTGCCGACAGCAAAGGTCCATGGCATCGTCAGGCATATAGGATCAGATTGTGAAGTGCTGGCCTGGATTGACATCACGCTATGGTTCCCGCCAGTCTGAGTCATAAGCAGCTCGTAACGGTCCAGTCCGGAACCGAAGTCAGTGGTCTGGTGCCAGCAGAAAGTAGGCGACAGGTTCTGAGTATCGGAACCGCTCAATGGCGACACCAGGGTGAAAGCGGCCGGAGGGGTCGTGTCGATCACAAATGACCATTCGGTCGAATCAGTGTGATTTCCCACGCCGTCGTAAGCCCGTATGAACCAGGTATGCGTGCCGTCGGGAGTCTCGGCGGTTGCGCAGAACTGTCCGCTTTCGACCTGGCCGTACATCTGCCCGTCAAGATACAGTTCGTACCGGTTGATGCCGGAAACACTGTCCACGGCAGCGTTGAAACACATCTCGGTGATGTATGAACCCAGCAGCGATGCATTTGCCGGTGAAACCAGGGTTGGCGGCGTTTCCGGCCCCGTCTTGTCTATTTTGAAATTCCTGGTTATGGAATCAGCGATATTTCCGGCCAGATCCCTTGATCTGACGAACCACTGATGGCTCCCTTCGGAGATTCCCGCAACCTGGACGGTTGTGGCGGCCACGCCGGAGGTTGAAACCAGCACGGCTCCATCCATCCATACTTCATAGCCATCGACCCCCGACAGTGCGTCGGTGGCCTGGTTCCACGAGAAAGAAACAGGTTCCGGACCCATTATCTTTGCGGACGCGGGTGCGATAAGGGTTGCGGCCGTTGGATTAATGCGATCGACTCCAAGCGTGAAATGCTCCCCTGTCGCCGAATTTCCGACCAGGTCAGATGCACTTACAAACCAATCATAAACACCATCCAATACAAACTTATTGTTCTGCAACACATTTGAAATAACGAGATCGTCAATCAGGATTCCGGGAGCCGTATTCGACGAGTCCGTCTTGATGTAAAGCGCTATCTGGATTTCCTGGTTCTCATATGCGGCAAGGGAAACTGATTCCGGGGAGAACCAATCGTTACCGAAACCGGTCGCCATGCCATAATAATCAGTCAGGTTGACCCAGTTACCCGTGCGCGTCCTTACCGCCAGTCCCACGTGGTCGTTTGCGTAACTTGTGTACCATGGCAGCATCTCAACCAGGTACCAATAGCTGACCGAGGTATTCTCGCCCGCGACAAACCACCTGTTCAGCACCGCCTTGTAATCCCAGCTATTGCCGAAATTGCCGGATGGCGAATCCGCAATGCCATACGAACCGCTGTGATGGTAGCTTGACGTCCTTCCCCAACTGCCTGACAGCGACCAGTCGGCCATCTGCGCGGAGGTATCGAAATTGTAGGTGACATTGTAGGGTGTCTGGTCGGCGAGCACCCAGTTGGCCTGGAGGGCATTCCCCGGGTAAAGATTTTCCGTCCCCGCGGTAACTGTGTATGACGAAACGCCGGAAGCCCCGTCCGATGCCGCATTCCACGACAGGGTCACCATATTCTGGTTTGTCCACGCGCCATTGGCCGGGGACTGCGGTGACGGGCCCGATGGCGGCGCCGTATCCACGATGAACGTCCCGTACGCGGAGTAAGTCTCAAATCCGGTGCAGCCTTGAACAAGAACACGCCACCTGTGGACGCCTTCGGACAGTGTTCCCAGCATCGCATAAGACGTTTCGCCGCCAACGTTGATCACGATTTCGTCGTCGATGATCAGCTTGTTGGTCATCCAGGCCGGCGCGCCGTTCGCAGACCAGTCGAAGGCGGGGGATGCCCCAACGAAGCCACCCTCGGCCGGCAATTCAAGCAGAGGCGCTGGGGGCGCGTTGCTGACAATTACTGACCTTGGCAACGATGTCAGAAATGTTCCCGCGCAGTTTCTGGCCCTGACCTTCCAGCCATACGTTCCATCCGCAAGTTCGGCGGAACCGGTGGGCGTGTACTGCGTTTGGGTCAAACCCGAAGCCACAGCCACGTTATTGATAAGAACGTCGTAAACGAGCCCGGCAGATCCGGTCCACGTGAACGTCTGGTTACAGAAAACCGTTGCCCCGTGGTCAGGGGCCGTAAGCATGGGTTGGGTGGGCGTGACAGAGGAAGTGGCCGAAATCGCGCGAGTTTCAGACGCTGCGGACACTCCGCGGCAATTCCTTGCAACCACTCCCCATGTACTTGACGGCTTGAAATAGACGCCTGGCGGAAGGACATATGACGTTCCGGCCAACCCCGAAGCAATCACGACCCCATCCAGGACAAAATCATACACGGAACCATGACCCGCTGACGTCCACTGGAACGTCAGTCCGCCAGTATCGCAATTCGTCTGAATTCCGTCGTCCGGGGCCACCAGGACCGGGGTAACCGGATCGGGCGGATAGGTCACAACCATCGGTCCATTCGATGCCGAAAATGCGGTCCCATCAATGTTCACGGCGCGCACATTCAACGTATTCTGACCGCATTGCAGTGGTTCAGTTTCAGTGACAGCCGTGACTTTCAAGTCGTCGATAATCCACTCGACCTGACAACCATTCAGTGAGGAGGGGCGGACAATCACAAGTTTGATTTTCTTGCCAACATAGGGAGTCAAGTCGACAACATTGTGCGTCCACGAGAAGTGGATTCCGTACCAGTAATAAATGGTGCCGAGAACCGTGGTTCCCGACATGACCATCATGTACGAAGCAGACGAGCACAGGTTGCCATAAATGTCAGCGTAGTCCCAGAATTCCAGTGTTGCCGACTTCGCCGTCGTCAAATCGATTTCGGGACTGAAACTTGTTGCAGCATTACCGGTACCGCCACAATACATGGACCGGTCGCCCGTATGTGCTTCGAATCCCGAATAGCACCAGGAACCCCACGAACCGCTTTCAAATCCGTCGGAGTACTTGGTGGATGTAACATCCATCAGCCCCAGCGTCAGGGAGTTCTGGTCTGCCGGCACCGACACCGAAAACTGTCCGAAAGTCACTTCGTAACGATTCAGGCACACCCCGGCAGAATCGCCGGAAGTCCACGTTAAATCAGACTCGAATGGCACCTGTGAACCACTTGCGGGCTCCACTATCTGGAACGCGGCCGCTGGGTTCAGGGCAACGGTAAAATCCTGGAGGGCAGAAGTCAGGGTGCAGCCGTTACGGGTAACTGTGGCCTGCCACCGATAGTCACCTGATGTCAAGCGGTTCGCGGCGTCGGGACTGACGACATTAAGGGCCATCGGCATCACCAGAACGGGCGTCGCCGGATCGGAAACCCTGTAAACCCGAATCTGATAGGAATCTCCCGGATCCCCTGTATAGTTACCGACCTCGAAAACCGGTGAACACGTTGTTGTCGCGCCCTGCACCGGCGAAACAAGTGTCGGTGTCAATGGGCTGACGTGGAATGTCTGCGTCGCTGACTCGGAAGTCAGGCAGGTCCGCGCAGATACGTTCCACACGTAATCCGGGTCCAACGGAACCGTGCCTGGCAGAGTGAATGATGTGGATTCCGAACCCGAATACACCAGTGAGCCACCCACGAACAGGTCGAACTCCTGGTCGACATCGCCGTTCGGATCCCAGGACAAGGTTCGGCTGCAGGCGTCCACCGTCACGCCCTCTGCGGGAGACAAGGGAACAGGAGCTGGCGGAAACGCCGATTCCGCCATATCGAAGGAGGCAGATGCAGTCCCACCCTCCGCCCCGTCACAGGCTCTTGCGGTGACCGACCACGTATTCCCGGCCGGACGCAACGTTTTCATGTATGGGAGCGTCACATAAGTTTCGGACACACGTTCGGCAATCATTTCGCCATTAAGAACAACGTCGTATGTGACGCCATCGCCGTCAGGAACTGCGTTCCAGGACAGAGTCGGGCCGCAGGCGGAAACGTTGACCATATCTGGCGTCAACGCGGTGGGCGCAGGTGGAACAGCGTCGAACGAAAAGAGCTCCGACAAGGTTTGTGCGCCCGGGCAGTTCTCGGCCACGACATACCACTGGTTACCTGACGGAAGAAGGTCCACGGTATCTGGAATAACAAACTCCGTTGTCGACAACCCGGTCGCGACCAATGACTCGTTCAGGTAGACATCGAAGTAGTACCCTTCCGAACTGCCAGGAATCTGCCATGAAAGGTGCCGTGAGCAGGCATATGGTCCCTGGAGCACTTTTCCGTCGAATGGCTGGGCAGGTTCACGGTCAAAAGTCCATGTTGCAGAATCAACGTAAAGTCCGGGACAACCCTTTGACCGAATCATCCACTGATTGCCCTGCGGCAACATCTGGCTTTCAGACAGCCAGTAGGTTTTTGACGTTTGGTCCGTCGCCAACCATTCGCCGTTCAACCACACGTCGTATTTGTAATAGGAATTGCCGCCCGACCATGTAAGACGGGGGCTGCAACTTGCCATTGTGCCCCCCGATTGCGGAAACGAAACGTCGGCGGCCAGAGGATCGTTTTCACAGACATACGACGACACGATGCTCCAATATGCGGTGTTGTCTGTCGGAAAAGCAACCTGATATGTCGTCAAGGAGTACGAATCCGTCGCATCCACCACAAGCATCTTCTGATTTGCGTCATCCCAGACCGCGTGAATCCCCTCATCGTCGGGTGGAGTTGCGCCCGACGAGCTCAGAAGTACCCAGGCTGGTGGATTGCTTGCAAATGAAAGCGCCCATGTTTCATTGGTGTCAGCTGTGGTGTAACCACCATGAATCAACATGCGGGACCGTATCGGATCCCATGTGCCACTCATACCCCTTCGTCCAGCTGGTGCGGTTCCCGTCGGAGCCAGTTTTGTCCAGGCACCGTTTGTTGAATTGGCGTCGAACACATACGCGTCACCAAGATTGACGTATGCCGAACCATTCCATCCAAGCCCACCGAACACAATCACCCGTCCGTTGGCAGAATCCCAAGCCAAGGCTGGTTCCCGTCGAACGCTTGGCGGGACACCCGTAGGCGACAGCTTGCTCCAGGCCCAGGCAGTCCCAGAAAATTTCAGGGCCCAAACTTCATTGGTGTAAGCCCAGCTGTTACTGGTAAGTCGCTTGCCACCAGCAAATATGAGCATTCTGTTGTTAACCGTATCCCAGACTGCCGAATACATGAATCGTTGAGTCGGCGGTCCACCGGATGGCGAAAGCTGGGTCCATGTTGCAACGCCCCCGGGGAACGTAAGCGACCATGTATCGGTGTATTCGCTATATGAAGAAAGATTGTTGTTTGCGCCGCCGTAAACGATGAACTGATGCCCAACTGGGTCCCAGGCGCCCCCGTGGAGAAAACGTCCACCTGGAAGGGTTCCAGATGGCGACTTATTTAGCCACTGGTAGCCAGAGCCAATAGACGACAGAGTCCAGACGTCGGAGTTAAACGAGTAATCCATGTCACCGAGGACGCGGCCTCCAACCAAAACCATCTTCTTCCCTTCCGGGTCCCAGGCAAGAGCGTTACCGTAGTAACCCGCAGGAGTCGTGTTGCCGATAAGAATGCGTTTTGTCAAAGAATCCGCGTCATCATAAACATTAACTGCGTCATCCCAGGAATCGTCATAATCAGTCACCTTATGGACGGGGCCGGGCGACCTTTCGGCACCCGCATCTCCAACTACTTCATCGCCGGCCTGCGTTTCCTGACCATCGATCTCATTGAAGGCCAGTAACTCTTCATGATCGTCTGCGACATAAGACGTCGCTGATGGCTGACCCGGTTCGCAACCGCACAGGAAGGCGAGAATGGCGGCGGTCAGGATACTTCCGACGCCCCTGACAGACTCAGGAAACGCACTTTGTTTCCGACAAAAGGCCCCTGACGTCCATTTCGAAACGCGGCAAAACTGCGAAAGGTCCCCGCTCATTGGAATCACCAAATCAAGATATAGGTACGGCAATTGATGGCGGATTTAGAAATATTCAGGGAACCATCCAAATGTGACCCAGACTGTTTCCACCGTCTCATTGTGGTCTGTAGTTTAGCTCAATCATTATTAGTGTCAACGGCAATGACCGCTGAGGCATCCCCTCATAGAAAAGTGTGTACGCCCCACGTCGTTCCTCAAGCGTCTGGCCACCCTGCTGCCCGCCCCTTACCAGAATCTGGTCCGCTATCACGGGGTCTTCGCAAATCGCTCCAGGTACCGCAAGGCCCTGCCACACCCGCCAGCCAGGCCCAAGAACGCCCGGGGGGACGACAAGACCCCCGGGGATCGCCAGCTCCCAAATGTCCCGGTCACCCCAAAACCCGGGGAGTTTCGAAAACGAACCCACCCGTCATGGGCAGCCCTGTTGCATCGCGCCCTGCATGTCGACGCCCTTTCCTGTCCCAGGTGCGCCACACCCATGGTCGTACTCGCCTTTCTGACCGACCCTGCTGTCGTCACCCGCATTCTTGACCACCTGCATCTGCCCTCGACCGTCCCCACAATCGCCCCGGCCCGGAATACCGACGACCTGTGGGCACTCGACGACCACGGCGTCCGGGAGCCAACGTCCGGATACGTGACATTCGGGCGACGGGCACTGCGTGGCCTCGGCGTCAAGGCTTCCACCATGGCTTCCCGTCCTGGCCAAGGACCCGCCCGGGCCCCTCCGGCCGTCACCATTTCCTGAGGTTCTCCAGCGCAAGTCGGCCGCCGGCCCCCCAAAGACCCGCTTCGGGAACCATCCACCGATCTGTCCCGGTCATGCCAGTTTCTCGTGTCGAATCCCCCGCGTTCGCCGCGTTCGTTCCGATTCCCGACTTTGACAGCCGTTGGAACCCCGACTATGCTCACCTCATGGAGGCGTTTTGTGGATGAAAGTTCCTACACGCAGTTTGCCGGTATATCAATGAGTGGCACAATCTATGGCGGAAGAAAGAGGATCTTTGTTAATCTCCTTGCCGGGCATGGCCATTTCTGACGGGAAAGCATGCAAAATGAAGTTCACAAGATCCGTGGCAGGCTCGTCGCATTAGTCGCCTTGGGCGGCTGGTTATTGAGTACGCAGCCCATATCAAATGTATTTGCGCAGGACCAAAATGTTCAGCCAGTATTGGCCATTCTAGACATTCAACTGGATGAGGTGGCGATTGCAGATTCGGCGGCCGAGCGAATGAATCAGTATTTGGCGTCCCGAGTTGCCGGTGAGGGGACTTACCTTGTGGTCCCGCGCGACCAAGTTGCAAGCGCGCTTGTGGCACAAAAAGCCAAGGCACAGGAGCCGTGTTACGGAAGCTGCCAAATCAAGCTTGGAAATGCCGTCGCGGCAAACAAGGTTCTGCAATGCAAAATGATGCGAGTTGGCGACGATTGCTCGGTTATTCTCGATCTCTACGATATTCAAACCGAAACTTTGGAAAGATCGGTTGAAGTTCCAAAGGTTAAATGCGACGAAGGTGGCTTACGGGAAGGAGTGTCAAAGGGCGCGCAACAAATCAGCATTCAAACATTAACGAATTCGGACGACAAGGTTCAGGTGGGTCGTGGAACTGTTATCCAGGGCGTTCAAATCGGTCAAGCGGAAAGCGTGGTGAACACCCCGTCCGAGGAAACAGGTTTCTTGTTCATCGAGACTGATCCGCCTGCAGCAAGCGTCTACATCAACGGTGTGCCCTACGGTGCAGCCCCCTTCCAGGAGGTACTGCAGGTCGGTCGATACGTGGTTTCAGCAACATTGAATACTTTCTTTCATGACGCACGCCAGGAAGTCATTTTGACGGCCAAGGGAGCAAGGGTTAGATTGACTCTGCCACCAGCGTTCGGGACTCTGGCTGTTACCAGTACGCCGTCTGATGCGGAAGTATTTGTCGATGACGTTCCTGTTGGCCGAACGCCATACGCGAACACGCAAGTGAAGTCTGGTGAGCATCGAGTCGAAGTGCGCAAGGAATTCTATAAATCGTCGCAGTTTATGGTCTCCGTGCGCGATGGCGAGAAGACCTCCGAAATGGCGCAGCTGTCCCAGGATTTCGGTGGCATCACGATTGACACTGTTCCAAGCGGTGCATCGATCAGGATTGACGATATTGATGTTGGCCGATTGTCGCCCGTCGAGATTGAGCAAGTCAGATCTGGCTTACATGTATTGTCGGTGTCTCTGGAAGGATACGGACAGTACGTTGATACCGTCAGAATACTGAACGGCGAGACGAAGAAACTGAATGTAGTCCTCGAACCAAAGCTTGGGACTCTTGTGGTGATGTCCCAAAAACCCGACGGGACGCCTTGCGAAGGCGCTGTGAAGATTGATGGAACATCGGTTGGGGTGACCCCTTGGAAGGGGCAGTTGATTGCCAAGGACCATACTATC
>JAKPYU010000091.1 GCA_029568995.1 Candidatus Omnitrophota bacterium
TCCTGTTAGCCCTGGAGCTGAAATTCGGGGATGAGGGCTTATCCCTGGCTCCGCTTGTGCAGGAAATTGACACGATTGAGAGGATGGAAGAAATCAAAAATGTGTTGCGCAAAGCGGCGACGCTCGACGAGGTGAAATCGCTGTTTTAATGGGCTATCCTTACACCCTTTGACTTGCGGGGCCGATCCCATACACTCACTCATAACATGCGACCCGGATGGGCATTTGTAGTTTCTGTCTTGTCCGGCCGACAAAAGGCTCGTTCGTAAGACACGAGAGACGAGGAAAGGCATGGCAGGATATCTGGAAAAGAATCTGAAAGTCCTTGAAAAGCGGAATCCGGTTCTCAAAGAGCGGCTCCAGTGGCCCTCGCCGGATGAATACGATTTGGAATGGGTGGGTGAAGGTCCCCTCAAAAGTCTCCGTCGCCGCACCATTGATGGGCAGTTTACACTGCTTCATAGCTCGCGTGATCCCGAAAAAGAGGCAAACCGCTGGGCCGATGGAAAAGTCTCTCAAAAGCCGGTTTTTAATCTGATTGTCTTTGGAGCCGGGCTTTGGTATCACATCTGGTCGCTGGCATACCGGCTTCAGGGAACGCTTGAAAACATTGTTATTGTGGAACAATCGGAAGGGGTGGTCCGAAAGGGATTGGAGATCCGCGATCTCACGCCGATTCTGGGAAATGAGCATACGGTTCTCCTCGTAAACCCAAGCCCACAGGAATTCCGCCAAGTTCTGAATAACCTGCTCACGACTTTGACGCTGGATGATGTCCTGGTTGCCGAACACGAGCCTTCCATGGCCTGTGCGCCGGAATTCTATGCGCAACTCAAACAAACCCTCGAAGAGAGCCTGGAAGCCGGACGGATCCTTTTGCGCACCAAAGTCGAATCCGGCGGGATGATCCAGGAGAATATTCTTCGCAACCTTCCTGCAATGTTCTCCCATCCCAGTGGCTCCCTTTTCCAGGGAATCCTGAAAGGAACACCAGGGTTTATTGTGGCCGCCGGTCCCTCTCTGGACAGAAACAAGCACTATCTGCGGAACGTCGGTGATCGGGGTCTGATTATCGCAGTGGATACCACCTACCCCATTTTGCGCAGGGAGGGGATTCATCCGCATCTTTCTGTTACTGCCGACCCGACTCCGCTTAATCTGAAACACTATGTCGATTTTCCCTGCATGGATGAGACCTTTCTTTTTTTCTCACCCTCGGTGCATTGGGAAGTTCTCAATCGAGTGGAGGCGAAGCTCGTTTCGCTTCCACTGCCGGTCTCAAGAACCCTGAACCGTTTTCCCACAACACTTGGAATGCCGCTTTATCTCAAACCCGGATTGAATGTCGCTCAGACCGCGCTCAGCCTGGCTATCTATCTGGGATGCGATCCGGTTGTTTTTGTGGGATTGGACCTCTCGTTCGGGCGCACCGGCGGGGGAACTCATGCGGAAGGTGCTGCCTTGCGGAGAACGATTACCCCTTCCTCTCAGCCCGGTCGAATGGTTGTGGAACTTCTGGGCACCGGGCCGACACACGAGGAATTCGAGCCGGTTTATGTTCCCGGCAACGACAGCCAGGATGTCCCGACCAGCAAGTTCTGGCTTTCGTATCTGCGATCCATCGAACAGGATGTCTCGGAATCTGCCGTGCGATGTATCAACGCCACGGAAGGCGGCGCAAAAATCGACGGAACGGAAATCATGCCCCTGGCCCAGGCAATCGATCAGGTCTGCTTGCAGGAAATCGACATCCGGCCACGACTCCAAAAAGCATTAAAATCCTTCTATCCCCCCGATCCATCCGAGCTGGCCCGGTTCTGGGATGAGGCGGAGGCGGTCCTGCAGACCGGAGTCGACAAATCCAAAGAAGGGCAGAAACTCGTGGCGGAAATCGAGACTCGCCTTCAACAGGGCAATTTGTCAGGAACCGAGTGTGCCAGCCTGACCGAGAGAATCGCCCAGGTTCACCAGGAGCTGGTCCAGGACCAGCGACTTTACTGGTATCTCGACGAGGCGGCGGACCGGGTTCTCTCGCCATTCCTGAAGAAGAGCACCCGTGCGCGAGGCGAAAAGACCGATCCGGCCAATCTAAGAGTCATTGCGAATCGCTATAATCCATTTTTCAGAGGTATGGAACAGGTCTGCGGCTATTTTCTTGCTATCGTTCGGGATATGTCCGCACGGACGCCCAAGGTAGACAACCTCGATTTTGACGGGCCGTTTGTATTTTGAGCATGAAAGGCGATCCATCAGGGCAGAGCATGGAAAGTCCGGTATTGATGATCGGCGTATCCGGGGGAACTGGCGCGGGGAAATCCACCTTTGTGAATCTCCTGCATGAACGACTCAAGGATCGACAGGTTCTGGTTCTCCGCCAGGACTGGTATTACCTCAACCTGGATCACCTGCCCGAAATGGATCGAGGTCGCCACAATTTCGACCATCCCGATTCTTATGAAGGGGAGCTGCTTCTGAAACATTTGCAGGAACTGAAAGCGGGACATGCTGTGGATGCGCCCCAGTATGACTATCGAATTCATACCCGTGTCGGCTATCGGCCATTCGGCCCGGCCCGCGCGGTGATCGCAGAGGGAATTTTAATATTTGCCGGTGCGGAATTGCGGGATCTGTTCGATCTGCGTATCTATGTCGATGCGCCGGATGATATTCGTATCCTGAGACGGATTGAGCGGGACCAGATTGAACGGGGTCGCACCCTGGATTCGATCCGGACCCAATACCTGGAAACGGTGCGACCGGGACATGAACGGTACATTGCTCCCACGAAAGCCGATGCGCATCTCGTGGTTAATGGAACACAGGATTTCACGCCCGTTGTGGACCTTTTGGCGAGGTGGATTCTGGAGAAGATCGACCCGCGCAGGCCATAAAGACTGTTTCGAGTACATTCTGTACATTCAAATTCCGGTCCAGCTCGGCAAGAGCATCAACCGTTGTTTCGAATGCCTGGATCACCCGGTCGGAATCGGCCCCGCGCCAGAGTGCATCGACTTCTTTCCGACGGTCGATGTTCAGCAACAAGTTCGGATCGTCAAGCAGCGTAAGCACCAGACCGTCCCGGATCAGGCTCAGCAGAGCTTCCAGGGTTTCCCGCGCGCCTGCACGGTCGCGGCTTAATGCCTGGCTTCCGTGCATGATTTCCAGACGGCTTCCATGACGGACCTTTTCCAGCAGGGCGATCAACTGGTCCCGTCGTTCCATCCAGGCCCCTTCGGACAGGTCCTCCGCGCGTCCCGGCTGCCCGCCCGCAAGACGGGCTAGGCTTTCCGAGGCCTCGCGGCTCAGTCCTTTCGATGAAACCAGGTTCTCAATCAGCCTGTCCAGAGGCGGTGGCGACAGGCGGACCCGCTGCGACCGCGACAGAATCGTCGGAAGGATGCCGGTTACGTTGTCCGTGAGTAAGATAAAGATCGAATGAGGGGATGGTTCCTCCAGGATCTTGAGCAGACTGTTTGCCCCTTCCTGGCGCATCCGCTCGGCCTGGTGAAGAATGAAGATCTTTCGCTCCGCCTCCAAGGGAAGCAACGCCGCCATGCCCTGCATGGTCCGAAGCGCGTCGATTTTGTAGAAAGCCCCCTCAGGCTCCAGTGCGAACACATCCGGGTGAATGCGTTCCCGGATGTGCCTGCAAGCCCGGCAGGTCCCGCAGAAATCACCGTCCATATTTGCTGGTAGGCCAGGCGTCTCTGCCTGGCTACCTCCAATGACAGGCCAGCTATCCCCAGTGACAGGCACGGAGGCCTGTCCTACTGTCTGTTCGCACAAGATGGCGGAGGCAAAGGC
>JAKPYU010000147.1 GCA_029568995.1 Candidatus Omnitrophota bacterium
CCATCGCGATTCAGGTCGGCCACTGTTGGCGGCGTAGAGATGAAATGCTCCGTCGGATATTTCCAGATGAATTTCCCGCTGCCGGAAAGTCGAAGAACCTGGTACGGCTCCGAGACAATCACTCCGGTCGGACGATCGGAGTCGGGAAACAGGGTCGGTGCACCCGCACCGTGCTCCACAGGGTGCGTCCACTCGACCGTATAAGCGGCCTCAACTCCCGCATTTCCGAACAAGGCCAATAACAACAACGCGAAACAGCCGTGGGATTTCATAATCTTTGTGTTCCTCCGAGGGCCATTCTTGAATACCTTACGATAACTTCTATATGGCAATTGGCGAGGGGAGATAGGAGATCGTCACATCCGGGAAGAGGGGAAGCGCCGCACGAACAAAGAGAATGACCGGCTTGAGTATACGTGTCTTGGCAAGCGACAGGTTTGGATTAAGATGAAAGAGAAAAATTCCCGCCGGTTAAGAAAGGATTCGAAATGCCCCTGAACGCTCTCAATCGCCGCGATTTCCTGGCTTCCACCTGCGCCGCCACCCTGGCAGGCGTTTGCAGCACGAATCCCGCTCACTCCGCCGAATCAAAAATGAAATTCGGCATGGTGACTTACCAATGGGGCAAGGACTGGGATTTGCCCACCTTGCTCGCCAACCTGGAAAAAGCCAGGGTCCTGGGCGTGGAACTGCGCACCACTCATGCACATGGCGTCGAACCCGCTCTCACCGACCAACAGCGTCGCGAGGTAAAAAAACGGTTCGAGGATAGTCCGATCACTCTGGTCGGCATCGGCAGCAATGAAAACTTCGACTCCCCCGACCCGGAAACGCTGAAGAAAGCCATCGAAGCATCAAAGGCCTTTGTGATCCTCAGCCGGGATGTCGGCAGCTCCGGCGTCAAAGTGAAACCGAACTCGTTCCATGACGGCATACCGCATGAAAAAACCATCGAGCAAATCGGCAAGAGCCTGAACGAACTCGGGAATTTCGCCCAGGATTATGGACAGCAGATTCGTCTCGAAGTCCACGGAGAATGCGCCCAGCTGCCCACCATGAAAGCCATCATGGACATCGCCAACCATCCCAGTGTCCGAATCTGCTGGAACAGTAATCGGCAGGATCTTGAAGGGCAGGGACTCGAATACAATTTCAACCTGGTCAAGGATCTTTTCGGATCAACCGCCCATGTCCGGGAATTGGATACGGCGGATTATCCATTCCAGAAACTCATGGACCTGTTCAAAGGAATCCCATACGGCGGTTGGATCTTGCTGGAAGCCAGCAGCAATACGCCGGAGGTTATGAAAGACCGGGTGCAGGCACTGATCCGGCAGAGGGAACTGTTCGAGAAAATGGTCGGGGCGTCGTGAGAGACCCGGCATCTCGGACTATTTTCCCAACCGATTGATATCCCCATTGCTTTTGAGGCCGTTCGTGGGGTCGTATTCAAAATAAAGGTCGCAGGGGCAGAACTCGGCCGGTGGACCGCTATCCCCGTTGATATAGGCATTCGGTCCCGCAGAGCCGATCCAATAATCGAAACCATCAATGCTCTTGTATCGTCCGAAGACCTGGTAGAAGAGGTCCCGCTTGATTTGCTCCCCATAAAATGGATCGAAAGTCTCATAGTAATAAATCGGTTTGTCGCCATCGTTCGTCAAACGTCCCTTGGGGAAAAATGGATCGGTCATAGCTCCGCTGGAAATATAAGAAACAGGCGTTGTCAGATAAGACCAACGCCCCGGCCAAGTGATGTTGTTGAACCGTGGATAACTTTTGGTGTTCGTGTCCATCCGGTAGGAAGTCAGCGCCAGGTCAATGGCATTCAGGTCCGCTTGCGCACGAGAGATTTGTGCACGGATACGGGCATTCATGAAGTTCGGAACGGCAATCGCTGCCAGAATCCCGATAATCGCCACCACAATCAGCAGCTCGATCA
>JAKPYU010000151.1 GCA_029568995.1 Candidatus Omnitrophota bacterium
GTCTGTTACCAATACGTCCGCGAGATCGCCCCGGATTTCGATATCCTTCGACTGGTGATGACCCATCCGTTCCCAGATGAATCCGTGAACCGGTTTGCAGAAAATCATGAGAAAGTCTTTGTCATTGAAGAACTCGATACCTATCTGACGGACCAGGTCCGTGCCCTGGGGATTGAAGTGGAAGACCTGGGATCGTCATGGAAATTGGGCGAGCTGGACCCGGACAGGGTCGCCAGGATGCTTGGGAAACCGGTTTGCGAGATTTCAGCATCAGAAGGGCCACCCCCTGCCCCGCCGGTGATGTGTCCGGGGTGTCCGCACCGATCCACATTTGCTGTCCTGAAGGAACTCGGCGTCGAAGTGACCGGCGATATCGGCTGCTATACCCTGGGAGCACTGCCGCCCCTGAGTGCCATGCACACCTGCGTGAACATGGGCGGCGGGGTCTCTCATGCGTTCGGGATTGAAAAAGCGCACGGGCCGTCCGCCTCGGAGACCACCGTCGCCGTGATCGGCGACTCCACGTTCCTGCACTCCGGGATCACCTCCTTATTGGATATCGTCTATAATGGAGGATCAACGACGACGATCATCCTGGATAATTCCACCACGGCCATGACGGGTCGCCAGCACCATCCTGGAACCGGATTTCGTTTGGACGGAACTCCTGCGCCCGCCGTGGATCTGGAGGCACTGTGCAGAGCCTTGGGCGTGAAAGATGCCCATACGATCGGCGCATACAACCTCGACCTTGTCCGGCGGACAATCAAAGAAGCATTGGTCCGGCGGGAACCTTCTGTCATTATTGTGAAAACCTCCTGCGTCCTGGTCGAACGGGGACGCAGAACACCCTATCGAATCGACTTGGATCTCTGCACGGATTGTGGGAATTGCATGGAGTTGGGATGCCCCGCAATTCGTGAAGGGGATAACGGGAAGTATATCGACCCGATCCTGTGTGTCGGGTGCGACTTATGTCGGCAGGTGTGCGAATTGGGCGCGATTCAGGTTGTTGAGGAGAAATCATGAGCGGCGAAGAAACCCGAAGCATCCTTTTCGCGGGCCTTGGCGGCCAGGGGATTCTTGTGGCGAGCGGCATCACGGCCCTGGCGGCATTTCATGCGGGATATGATGTCAAACAGAGTGAAGTCCATGGCATGGCGCAACGTGGGGGAAGTGTCTCCAGCCAGATCCGTTTCGGGAAGAAGGTGCACAGCCCGCTGATTCCACAGGGGATGGTCGATATCCTGGTGGCCGTTCACGCACGGGAAAGCGCCCGAAGCCGGTCACAGGTCCGACCAGGGGGAGTGGTCATCGATCCGTCCGTCGCCAATGCCGAGGAAGAATTGAAAAATAAGTGGGGCAACCTATATCTGCTGGGGATTCTGTCTCACTATCTACCGTTTGCCCCCGAAGCATGGCATTCAGCCATCCGCTCCGTGGTCCCGGAAAAATACCTGGAAGTCAACATGGCGGCCTTTGATCGAGGAACCGCCAGTGTTTCATAACAAGACAGGGGGATCGCATCATGATCTGGAACCAAGAGATGGAATGTCTCCCTCGTGAGGAGCGTCGCGCTCTGCAGCTGTATCGGCTTCGTCGCACACTCCGCCGCGTGTACGAGACCATCCCGGCGTACCGACGAAAGTTCGATGAGGCGGGCGTGAAGCCCGACGACCTCAAACATCTCGAAGACTTGCAGAAGTTTCCGTTCACCTCGAAGGACGATCTTCGAGACAACTATCCGTTTGGCCTGTTCGCCGTACCTCTCAAAGATGTTGTCCGCATCCATTCCTCATCCGGGACGACCGGCAAGCCGGTCGTAGTGGGGTACACCAGGGAAGATGTGGATCTCTGGGCGGAAACCATCGCCCGCACGATCTGCTGCGCAGGCGGCGGCCCGGATGACATCATTCAGGTGGCTTATGGATATGGCCTGTTTACCGGCGGATTGGGTCTCCATTACGGCGCCGAAAAGATCGGGGCCACAGTGATTCCCATCTCCGGCGGTAACACGAAACGTCAAGTGATGTTGTTTGAAGACTTTGGAGTGACCATGCTCGCCTGTACGCCGTCGTATTCTCTCTGCATCGCAGAGATGATGGACGAGATGAAGGTGGATCGGAGCAAGCTGAAGCTGAAAGCAGGGGTGTTCGGAGCGGAACCCTGGTCCAACTCCATGCGCAACGAGATTGAAGAGCGGATGGGGCTGAAAGCCTACGACATCTATGGCCTTTCCGAGATCATCGGGCCGGGAGTCTCCAGCGAGTGCGAGTATCAGGACGGCCTTCATATCTGTGACGACCACTTTATCCCGGAAATCGTAAACCCGGACACCGGCGAAGTCTTGCCGGAGGGCGAAAAGGGCGAACTGGTGTTTACTTGCATCACCAAGCAGGCATTCCCGACCATCCGATTCCGGACACGCGACATCAGCCGTCTGACCACGGAACCCTGCCGATGCGGCAGAACGGCAACTCGAATGGAACGAACCAGCGGACGAACGGATGACATGCTGATCATCCGTGGCGTGAATGTATTCCCATCCCAAATTGAAAGCGTCTTAATGGAGATCGAGGAAACCGAACCTCATTATCTGATCGTTGTCGACAAGCGAGGATCGATGGATGAATTGGAGATCCGAGTGGAGGTCAGAGAACAGATCTTTTCGGATGAAGTCCGGAAATTGGAGGAACTGCAACACAAGATTCGCAAGGAAATTGAAAGCGTCTTGGGCATCAGCGCCGTGGTTCGCTTGGTCGAACCGAAAACGATTGAGCGAAGCATGGGCAAGGCGAAACGGGTTGTGGATCGAAGAACGCTTGAAAACGGACCGGAGACAGGAGGTAAGGTGTCATGAAATTACGACAAATTTCTATTTTCCTGGAGAACCAGGCGGGACGGATGGCGGAGGTAACGGGAATCCTGGGCCGCGCCGGGGTCAATATCCGGGCTATCGCTTTGGCGGATACCGCCGATTTCGGCATTATCCGTCTGATTGTGGACAAGACCGATAAGGCACTGGAAGTCCTGAAAAATGAAGGGATTACAGTTAAGGAGACCCAGGTGGTCGCCGTTGAAATTCCGGATCGGCCAGGAGCACTGGCCGCGATTCTCAACATTCTGGGCAAGGCCGGAATCAACGTGGAGTATCTGTATGGATTTCTGGACCGTGTCGAGGACAGAGCCATCATGGTTTTCCGCTTCGAGGATCCTGATCAGGCACTTGGGATTCTCACAAAGGAAGGATATCAGGCGCTGAACGGCAGTCGGGTTCATAGTATGTAGGTCAATTGGAAACAAGTTGAATGGAAGTTCATTGCACCAACAGTATTGAGAATATTTGGGATCCAACAATGGAGTGCCTGCCAAGGCACGAGCTTCAGGCACTCCAGCTGAGACGTTTGCAGGACCTGATCCGCCGGGCGGATGCGCAGGTGCCCTATTACCAGCGGGTGTTCCGGGATGCCGGAATTCATCCGGAGGATATTCGTTCTCTGGATGACCTTCAGCGACTGCCGTTTACCACCAAGGACGACGTCCGGACATACAGCATGACGGAAATGATGGCCGTTTCGATGGACCGGGTGGTCCGTCTGCACGCCTCTTCCGGAACCACGGGGCATCCGACGGTCGTTGCGTATACTCGAAACGATCTGGATTTGTGGTCTGACCTGGTGGCCCGAATCATCCGCGCCGGGGGGGTCGGCCCTTCAGACATTCTTCAGGTGGCATTTGGGTACGGCCTGTTCACAGGCGGATTCGGTCTGCATTACGGAGCGGAGAAGATTGGTGCGGCGGTGATTCCTGCCTCCAGCGGCAACACGCTGCGGCAGATCGAACTGATGCGCGCCATGAAGGCTACCGCGTTAGTCTGTACGCCCTCCTACGCGCTTCACATCGCCGATTTCCTTGAAAAAGAAGGAGTTAAGCCTGGTAAAGACATCCATCTTCGCTTCGGGCTTTTCGGTGGCGAACCCTGGTCGGAGAATATGAGGCGTGAAATCGAGGCCGGCCTTGGGATCTCTGCGACCGACAACTACGGCCTGTCCGAAATCATCGGGCCGGGGGTCTCCGGCGAATGTCCCGTCAAGAACGGTCTGCACATCTCCGAAGACCATTTTCTTGCCGAGGTCATCGACCCCGATACGGGTCAATCGAAGGCCATAGGCGAAGAAGGCGAATTGGTGCTCACCGCGCTCACCAAGGAAGCCCTCCCCGTTATCCGCTACCGGACACGGGATATCTGCAGACTCATCCCGGACCCGTGTTCATGCGGGCGAACCACTGTCCGTATGACCAAGGTTCAGGGGCGCAACGACGATATGCTGATTGTCCGCGGTGTGAATGTCTTTCCGTCCCAAATTGAAGAGATCTTGCTGGAAGTGGAAGGTGTGCAGCCGTTCTACCAGATCATTCTGGGGCGAAAAGAGGCGCTGGATACTATCGAGGTCCAGGTCGAAGTGCGGGGAGAGGTCTTTTCGGACGAGATGAAGGGGATGCGTGCCCTGGAGGAAAAACTGCGTCAGCGGCTCCACACCGCACTGGGAATTTCGGTCAAAATTACCCTTGTGGAACACAGAACCCTGGAAAGAGCGATCGGAAAATCCAAAAGAGTGATCGATAATCGCAATTTTTAATGCGCAAGGGGTTGAAATTTCACAAATTTTGAGCAATGATTGCGCCCGAACTAACATTCCTCAAGAAACAGGGGGAACGCCGTGAAACTACGTAAATCGTGGGTGTTGAGAGTAGGACTGGTCGCGATGGCAGTATGTCTGCTATCTTCCGGTGGAGTGTGGGCGGATCGAGTGGAAGATCTCGAATTTCGGATCAAGGCATTGGAGACAGAACTCCAGGCTATGAAAGCCGCTGTGGAGCAGACAAAAGAGGCCGTCAAAGCCACCCCCACCGGGGGGGCTTTCGATGCATGGCAAACGGGCAGAGCGGTGACCCCCGTCGAGGTAATGCCACTGGGTGGAATTTCGAAGAGCCTTAAGATCGGCGGCGATCTGCGTTTCCGACCAACATACGCGGAGAACTTGTGGGATTTTGATGACGACGGCTGGGACATTCCCAGATTGCCGGACGACACAAGGGAATACTATCGTTTCCGACCTCGCGTCTTCTTCGATTGGCAGATGAATAATGATATGAGGGCTTTTTTCAAGCTGCATAAGGAATGGTTATACGGTCAGGACAACGAAATGCCCGGGTACGATGTCGAGGCAAAGGATGTCGCCTTCGACAACGCTTTTGTGGACTGGAACAACGTATTCGACACGGGAATCAACACGAGGATCGGTCGCCAGGATCTAGTGTATGGTGAGGGATTTGTCATTCTGGACGGATCTCCATATGATGGGTCGCAGACACTCAGCTTTGACGCGATGAAGTTCTCGTATCCATTTGAGAATGGAAATATCGATGTGTTCGCCGCAAAAGTGCAGGAGAACGATACCCAGTTTGCGGATGATGAGGATCTCTACGGAATCTACACAAAGTACAATGTAAACGACAGCTGGGGAATCGAGCCATACCTTCTCTATCGGAATAAGAACGACAAACCCGAATTCGCAGCGAACCGCATTGATCTATCCCCGAAAGAACAGACCTTGCTGCTGGGTGCCCGGACAACCCTCAAGACCGACATCTTCGAAGGAACCACACTCAGCATGGCAGCTGAAGGTGGAAAAGAGTGGGGCAAGATCGACTGGACGAATTATGACGCACGAGTTGCCGCTATGGCCGCAAATGCCAATGTGACGGCAAATCCGTTCCAGCATGGCGACAGTCTGGGCAAAGAAGACCGGGATGCGTGGGGCGGCCTGATCTGGGGCCAGCTGAAGCAGAACGACTGGATGTGGAAACCGTCGCTCAAGGCGGGAATCTCCTACTTGAGCGGCGATGATCCCGACAGCAGCGACTACGAAGGCTGGGATGACTTCTATTCCCAATGGCCAAAATACAGCGAACTCTTTGTGTATACGATGTATGACGGCTTTAAAGTTCGTACGGGACAGAATGACCCCAACCTCGGTGTCTGGTCGAACATGATTCTCCCGGAGGTACGAATCGACCTCAGCCCGACAGCGAAAATGGGCCAGATGCTTCGATATGTCTATTTCATGGCCGATGAGGACAACGGTCCCGACGACGGCGATGAAATGGGACACAACCTCCAGTGGATGACCACATACAAGTTCAACGAATACCTGGACGGACACTTCCTCGCGGAATATTTTGCTCCGGGCGATTACTTCCTGAATGACGATGACGCCTGGTTCATCCGCTTCCAGCTTCTGTACAGATTCTAAACAGTCGATACGGATATGAGAGTTTACACCCCGCCGGTCAGTCGACCGGCGGGGTGATTTGTTTTTCGGAGCATAGAGGCATGAAGAAAGCCGGTCCCGCAAAGAATTGCGGAGACCGGCTTTGTTTGTTTCGGTTTGTCCCCTCACCCCAATCCTCTCCCGGAGGGAGAGGGGGCGTTGGGACGGGAGTCTGCGGTGGTTGGCTCAGAGATGCCAGCCTTTCCGGTACTTCATCCGGACAAACTGATTGGCCTCGGAGTTGTTGGTGACCCGCATATTCGGGCCATCCCACAACAACTTGCCTTCGCAGCGCAAGCAGAGATTGCCAAGCAGGACCCACTCCGTAAACGGACCGCTGTAATCGAAATTGGAGCATGACGGTGGTCCGCCCATGCAGGCCTGGATCCAATCGCGGGCATGGTCCTGTCCGGGCGCTCTGGGAATCAATGGATCGGGTGTCTTGTATTCTTTCGCCAGCGATTCCGGGAAGATCTGCGGGTTACCACCGTAAGTACCGATGGCAATCACTCCGTTGTCGCCGATGAAAATCGAACCGTTGTCGCCGTCGGCCAGCTTGATCCCTTCCGGGATCTCCTTCGGGCGCTGGGGCAGGTTACCGCCGTCATACCAATATACCGTCACCGGAGCCATGGTTCCGCGCGCGGGGAATTCATACCGGATAACGGATTTATTGGGCGCAGTCTGTTCGTTCTTGCCGTCCTGGGAGACGCATTCCACGCTGATCGGGTATTCCAGGAGCAGCGCCCAGTTGATGGGATCGAGAATGTGGCAGCCCATATCCCCCAGAGCGCCGGTCCCAAAATCCCACCAGCCACGCCAATTGAACGGCGCATATTTGGCATTGTAAGGCCGATATGGGGCTGGTCCGATCCAGAGATCCCAGTTGATATCCTGGTCCCCCGGGATGGGTTCTTCCGGCAGCGGATCGGGAATTCCCTGGGGCCAGATCGGACGGTTGGTCCAGGCATGAACCTCTCGGACATTTCCGATAATACCCGACCAGATCAACTCGCAGAACTTCCGAACATCATCGCCGGAATGGCCCTGATTGCCCATTTGAGTGGCAACACCGTATTTCCGGGCTGCCAATGTCAGAGTCCGCGCTTCGTAGATCGTATGGGTGAGGGGTTTCTGCACATACACATGCTTGCCCATCTTCATGGCCGCCATGGCTGCGATGGCGTGGACATGGTCCGTGGTGGAAATTGTGCAGGCGTCGATATTCCGGTCTTCTTTTTCCAGCATGTCCCGAAAATCGCGATATCGTTTCGCATTCGGGTATCGGCCAAAGGTTCCTGATGCTTTGTTCCAGTCCACGTCGCAAAGCGCCACGATATTTTCGGAGCTGACATTGTCAACATCGCTGCTGCCTTTGCCGCCGACTCCGATTCCCGCGATGTTCAGTTTTTCATTGGGGGATCGATAGCCCATTCTGGATAGTTTCGGCCTGCGGGCAGGTGTGGCGCAGCCCGCCAGAGCCGTTGCCGCCGTGCCGGCCAAGAACAACCGACGTGTGATCTTGTTGTGTCCCATGCTGCTCTCCTCTCGTTTTCGCCTGTGTGTCGGCACAGCCGGAGCCGGTGCCTGAAATTTGACCAAAGAGATCCTGTTAAGATTCGGCAGGAAGAGATGATATCATACTCCCGTTGAGGGATATACCTGCAGTCTGCCTTTTAAGACGGTTAAAGTGACAATTTGCGATGACTGTTCTTTCCGAGGGAAAACGCCGACCTGGAACGACTTTGTGCTACAGTGCCTGCTGCCAGAATCGCAACCCATTTCTCTTGAGGATATCATATATGGCCAATCCGAATCATTTGGCAATTCTGCACGAAGGAGTGGATCCCTGGAACGCATGGCGACAGGAGAATCCTGAGATCATTCCCGACCTCGCGGGAGCCAATCTCGCCCGAAAGAACCTGAATGGGATCGATTTGTCCGGCGCAAATCTCGCCGGGGCGAGTTTCTCTCGTGCGTATTTGCGGGAAGCGAAGCTGGAGGAAACCAACCTGTGCGATGCGGACCTGCGCGAGATCAACCTGAGCGACGCCCTGATGGATCGGGCCGATCTGAGCCGGGCGAATCTGACCGGAGCGGATCTGTTCCGCGTCCATCTCTGCCGGGCAAGTCTGTCCGGGGCAAACCTCAAGAGGGCAAAAATCGTGGAGGCATACCTGGATGCATCGGACATTTCACAGGCCAATCTGACCAAAGTCGATTGTTTTGTGGTGGATTTCCGAGGAGCGAGAATGGCCGAAGCCATCCTGGATCATGCCAAGTTCTTTGCTTGCGATTTCACCGGGGCCGATCTGGTGGAAGCCCGTCTCTGGGGAACGGAACTATTCGAAGCGAACCTGACACAGGCCATCCTGCAAAATGCAAGTCTCTGGCTGGCTTGTTTCACGCGGTGCAACCTGTCCGAGGCCGTTGTGGAAAATGCCCTTGTCAAGGACATCCGCCTTCAGGAATTGGAAGGAATGCCCAAACCTCCATCCCTGCTTCGCCTGGATGAAAAGGGCAACATGGTCCTGTTCGGGATCAATGCGCAAGGCGTTTTTCGCCAATCGGCCATTGTGGAGGTGCATCTGAATCTCCAGCTGACTGACCTGGAGCAAACCTGCTACCAGTTGCACTTTGTCAACCTTCATCGCCAGGGATGGGCGACCTCCGTGGATCTTTCGGGACAACGTCGGGAGAGTTCCGGAACGGTCCTGTCTTTTCAATCGAATTCCTATGAGGAGATCTATCGCCGGTTGCCCGACCTTCTTGCTCCCTTTCCGCGAAGCCAGGCCATCGACTGGGATAAGACCCTGGATGCCATTCCCGATCAGGAGCGGGGCAAGATCCTGTGGGAGCCGTTCCGGAATCTGGCAAAAACTCCCCCGCCAAAATGGCCGTTCGCCAATCGACTGGCGGAAGTGTTCATGAACCTGCGAAATGTCTGCGTGTCCGCGATTAAGCAGGTTGGGAAAAGCCCCCATTTGCAGATCGGCATTGTCCAGGACAGCCTGAAAGCACAGCTGATCGCTCCTGCAAGCGTTGCCGGGACGGTTTCAGAGTACTACATGGTTGTACCGCTCGATGAAAAGAACGAGGTTATCATCACAAAGGATAATCTACGCGATCGGTTCGAAAAGCACGGATGAGGCTATTGGAATGGTCTTATTCTCCGAACCATTCCACCCACTGCTTTTTGTAATCTTCCAGGTTTTCCTTTGTGACAATGTCTACGCCGGACCAGGAATTGCGAGGGTATTCCGTTTGGTTGACTATGATGTCCATCAGGATGCGGACGCTCTCCGCGCCCCAGTGGTACACTTTCTGTCCCACAAGCGCATCGACATATCCCTGCTCGATGTATTGCCACATTGTGGGAAGAGTATCCACCGCAACGATCTTGCAGCTGCCCGGCGGATTGATGCAGGCCAGCGCATTGTCCGCCATCAGCGGCCAACCGCCGACCATCGCCCAACCGCCCAGATCGGGTCGTGCTCGCATCACCTGTTCGATTTGCTGAATGGCTGTCGGCGAATCGTCATTGCAATAAAGAGTCTGCACCAGTTCCAATCCGCTGTTCAACTCGGTCAGTTTGTCCTTGACCGCCTGAATGCGGGTTTCCAGGTTGTAAGCGCCCGGAACGCCGGTCAGGATGGCGTATGTTCCCTTCCCGCCCATAGCCTGGTGAAGCCGTTCTGCAATGACTGTGCCGCATTCCACATCATCGGTTCCGTAATAGGTCAGTCGCTTTGATTCCGGGGAATCGGAATCGAAAGTGATGGTGGGGATGCCGACATCAATGGCCTGGTCAATGACGGTTTTGAGCGCCTGCGGTTCGTTGCAGGAGACGGCAATTCCATCAACGCCCCGCTGGATGAATCCCTGGACAATCTCGACTTGTTTTGCCGCGTCGCCTTCGGTGGGTGCGCTCCAGAGAATCTCAATTTCCCCGTAAGTTGCGGAGAGTTCCTGCGCGGTCTTCTCCGCACCGATCTTCGCCCGATTAAAGACGGGATTGTCCAGCATTTTGGGAGAGAAACCCAGGACATACTTTTTTGCTTCGGGGGCTGCCGATTCGTCCGAAGGTCCCCTACCGCATCCGATCGACAAAGCGCAACAGAATCCGAAAAGAAGCAGAATCCGAAGATTTTTCATAGTCGTTTCTCCGTAGTGTTTATTCGTGCCGGGATGATGCGAGCGTAGTGTATCAGAAATGCTTTGCATTGTCGTTGTTCTCGAAGGGCGTGGGTTGAGCTAGAAAGACCCTCACCCTAACCCTCTCCCGAAGGGAGAGGGAAAAGACTCTCCGCTATAAGGGTATGCCCCCACAAACGTCATTCCGGCGAAAGCCGGAATCCAGGTCAGAAGGTTGGGTGGCACAGGCTTCCAGCCTGTGGATATGCAATGCGCTAGCCCTTTGCCAATCGCGCGCGGTTCTTGATGCGATCCTGCAGGACATCCACCAGCACCGCCAGGATAATCACCGCACCGATGGCCAGTTCGATGTACTGGTCCATGGCCCCATAGGTGACCAGGCCCACCCGCAGGCACCCCATGAGAGTCGCACCGATCATCGTACCCAGGATGGTTCCCCGTCCCCCGCTCAGGCTGGTTCCGCCGATCACCACGGCGGCAATGACCTCTAGTTCATACCCGCGTCCCGCTGTGGAGGCCGCATAGCCATACCGACAGGCATACAGCACCCCGGCAATCCCCGCCGCCAATCCCGCCAACGTGTAAATGAGCACTTTCAGAAGGTGGATATTCACACCGGCATAGTGGGTAACCGCTTCATTTCCGCCGAGCGCGACAATCCGTCTGCCCAATGATGTCCGCGTCAGAATCACCCATCCCGCAACAGCAACACCGGCCATGACATACACCGGAATCGGGATACGCAGCCAGTGCCCATTGCCCAGAAAAGCCGCGAAGGGCGCATTCGCGAGGAACCCGGAAACCGTCAGGCCGCCAGTGATCCAGAAGGCAAGTCCGCGAGCGATTGACAGCATCCCCAATGTGACAATGAATGGCGGCAAACCCAGGAACGCTATCAGCGCACCGTTGACCAGGCCCGCCAACGCTCCCGCCAGAAGCGCCGCCCCGATTGAGACAAAAACGGAGAACCCCGACGAGAGAAGGAACCCGGTGACAACCACAGTCAGAGCGATTAACGATCCCACCGACAGGTCGATCCCCCCACTGATGATCACCAGCGTCGCGCCCACGGCCGCAATCCCCACCGTGGAGATGTTGTGTACGGTGCGGAGTAAATGATCCGTTGTCAGAAAACTCGATTCGAGTTGCCCTGTCTGCCGATTGGCCACCTCCGGGCAAATCATCCAGAAAATGAAAATCTCCAGCAACAACGCGCACAGTACGCCGATTTCCTGAAATCGCATGGAAAGTACTCCGGTTCCGTAACTCACTCGCGGATCTTATCATTGATCGAAATCACCGTCATGGAGATCACAATGAAGAATCCGACAAAACGTATTCGAATGGCAATCGTCCTTTTACTCTCTGCTTTCTGCATTCTGCAAGTCTCCGCTCAAGGCACAACCGAAACCAAAGTTAACCCGGCGTTCGTGGAAATCGAAGACAATCCCTCACTGCCCAGAGTGTTGCTGATCGGGGACTCGATTTCCATCGGATATACCCTGCCGGTGCGGAAACAGCTCGAAGGAATCGCGAATGTGCATCGTATCCCGGAGAATGGCGGCCCGACCCTGAATGGATTGGAGAAGATGGAACAGTGGTTGGGGAACGGGTGTTGGGATGTGATTCATTTCAACTGGGGTCTGCACGATATCAAGATCATGGAGAGTGGAAAACATCAGGTTCCCATCGAAGATTATGAGAAGAATCTGCGCCAACTTGTGGAGATACTGAAAAAGACCGGAGCCAGGCTGATCTGGGCAAGCACAACGCCTGTGCCTGAAGGAGTTCTTTCTCCCCTACGCAATCCGGGCGATGAGGTCCGGTACAATTCCATCGCCGGGAAAATCATGGAGGAAAACTGGATCGCCATTGATGACCTTTATTCATTTGCCCTTCCGAGATTGAGCAAAATCCAGCGACCGGCGAATGTCCATTTTACGGATGAAGGCTCCGATCTTCTTGCGGAAAAGGTCAGCCTCCATATCAAGAAGGCGCTCGGTATCACGGATTACCTGGCCGTTGTGCGCGGATATGCGGATACCATGATCGAATATGGCCGGGACGATTATGGCGAGGTTCACTCCCCGCTTTTCGCCGCCGCCCTGGACCGAAAGACTCTGCGTCTTCCGCAGGAACAGCCTGCGTCCATTACCGGCATCCGCGAGCACGACCGAACCTGGACCGGCGCAAATCCCATGCACGATTTGAATCTGTATCAGGCTCTGTATGGCCTGACGAAGATCACCGGCGAACCGAAATACGCAAAGGCCGCCGATGATTCTCTTCAATACTTTTTCAATCACTGTCAAAGCGCCACAAGCTGCTTTTTCGCATGGGGCGAACATCTCGGCTGGGATTTCCATACGGAAAAGCCGTTGGCCGGCAGAGACTCGCATGAGTTCTATCGGCCATGGGTTCTCTGGAAACATTGCTATGAATTGGCCCCGGAACCGTGCAAGGAATTCGCAACCGGACTGTGGGAGAACCAGATTGGAGATCACGAAACCGGCAATTTCAGCCGTCACGCCAGCTACCACTCACACAAGGCCGGATTGAATGCTGAGTTCCCCCGTCACGGCGGCTTCTATATCGCGACTTGGGCGGAAGCCTATCAACGGACGGGGAATGAAGACTATCTGAGGCACATCGAGAAACTGGTCAACTATTTTGACAGTCGGCGGAACCCGAAAACCGGCGCGATTCCATCCCAGAGCAGCGCACCCGAACAAGTCTGGCCGACCAGCAATCTCTCATTAGCCGTGGACCTGTGGGACAGCGCGGAGAAAGTCCCGGCAGAGACAGCGAAGAAGATGCGCGCCTGTGCGATGCGGACGGATGAGGTATTTCTCAAAATCCCACAAGCCCCTCAAACAAAAGGATTCTTCATTTTTGCTCTCGCTTCCACCCTGCAAGCGGGCAGCGTCGTCGGCGATAAAGAAATACACAGCCGTATCTGGGCCACGGGGTATGGGCAGGAAACCCACGCGCAGACCGCGATGCTTTGCCTGCTTCGCTACCGCCAGATCAAAAACGAGAAATACCGGGATTTGTTCATGGGGGCTGCCGAACAGTACCTGACCAGCGAGCCGGACCGGTCCATCACGCTGTATCCGGGAGCGCTGGGCGATGCGATTGCGCTGATGGTGAATGCCTACCGATTGACCGGAGAGAAGAAATACCTGGACCGGGCCGACTTCTTCGGAAAACAGGCGGTCGAGATCTTCTTCGGCGAATATTCGTTACCCGCCGCCAGCTCGGAACATGACCATTACGAGGCAATCACTCGTGGGGATACCCTCGCCAGGGAGTTGCTGGAGTTGTGGGCTGTCCAAAACCAGCCGGACTTGGATTTGGGATTTGTGTGGGCGGAACGATGAGAAAGGACAGGGGAGCGGGGGCGTCCCGCCCCCGATTCTGCTATTGTCGGGAGCGAGACGCTCCCTTCATCACTAGGAGAACGGTCATGAAACGGAAAAAAATACCCCCCATCCATCCGGGTGAGATTCTCCTGGAAGAATTTCTCAAACCGATGAATATCTCTCAATACCGATTGGCCAAGGATATCAGTGTTCCTCCCAGACGAATCAATGAAATCGTACACGGTGAGCGAGGGATCACCGCTGACACGGCATTGCGTCTGGGACGTTATTTCACCATCTCTCCCCGGTTCTGGCTGAATCTGCAAACTCATTTCGATCTGGCGCGGGAAACGGATCGAATCGGAAACAGGCTGGACAAAGAGGTCCGGGTCTGCGCATCGGTGTGAAGGCCCCTTGCAAGGCGTATGAACGGAGATTGCTCACATTCGTTCGGAATGACAATAGACCTGTCATTTCGACCGAAGGGAGAAATCTCATCAATCCCTCTCCCACCGGGAGTGTCTGGGTAAGGGCAAGGATATCCCTATAGCCGATAAACCTCCCTCGCATTATCCGCCAAATATCGCTTTGCAAGCGCGATTGCGGAGTCCATTGTGAGGAATTTGCTCTGAATTCTCTCCTCCAGAACCTGTGACAGGATGGAGCGGGAAACCGCTGCCGATCCCGCCGCCATCTCAATCGAGGTCGAGTCATGGCCGATACAGACCTTGATATCGGGCAAGTATCCGACAGTCAGGTCCATGAATTCCCGGAAAATGGCAGGACTCAACACGGGGGTCCAGCAGGTATCCAGAAAGACATTCGGACGTGACTTGGCAAGATAAGCCGATTCACGAATGAACGGCCAGCAATGAAGCAGCACAAACCGCACCTGCGGGAATGCACGGACAAGCGGCTCCAGCGCCAGCGGTTCCGAACGAGGCACGTTGTGAGTGCCAACATGAACCTGGTGCGGCCAGTCCCGTTTCGCCGTCAATTCCATGCACTCGTATACGACAAAATTACCGAAGATTCGCCTCTTCTCGCGATCATCCGTTGCCTCAAAACACACATCCGAATCTTTGGGACGTTCGAAGTTCAACGGACGCGAATACGCTTGCAGCTGCTTGGTCCCACGAAATCCCGTCTTGTCCGCCGCCTCGAAACACTTGGACAAAAATTCGCGGAACTCATCCGCATTCTTGGGATCGACTCCCGTATGCTGAACACAGAACTCGATCGCGCTGGTCCGTTTCTGATAGAAGGAACAATACTGGTCGATCCGAAGAAGCGGCGATAGGATGTCTCGCTCTCCCGCATTGTCCTGACGATATCCGAACTCCAGCTGCACCGGTCGCAAGATGGTTTCGATTCGGAGTTTTTGCATGGCCTCTTTGTACCAGGCCACCAGACTCCGGTATCGCTCGCGAATCGCCTGGTCCAGACGCAGAACCGGCTCGATATTCGAGGAAGAATCATCGAACAGGGCATGGAGATCTACGTCATACAGCGCCTGAATCCCCTGCGCGGTGCAGGAGAACCAGCCGGTTGAGCGTGCGGGCTGGTAGATACGCTTGGCGGATTGCCAGGCACTCTGAGGGTCTTTCCGTCCCCAGTCCGCCATGGACTCAAGGCCCTGCGCCTTGGCATCGGCATGGGGATCGACTCCCATCGCCTGGAAGTTCATCCCGGAATACGGCTCGAACAGGAGATCGAACAGAGAAGCGTTTTCCGGTTCGATGCCCGCCTTGAGATCGGCATGGAATCCGCCATCGCAGTTCCCGATGATCGGTATGGAACCCCAGTGCTCATGGCCGGAGATGTTCGGCAGCGCCTGGATTTCCTGAGCAAGATCCCCCTCGGACGATTGGGCATGAGCAGGGAATGCACCTGTGCCGATTCCGACTCCCGCCGCAACCATCACGGCCCGTCGCGAAAGCCGTTGCTCTTTCGATGTTCGATCTCGCATTCTCGAATCTCCTCCATTCCGTTCTTGATTCGTATCCTTTATGATTCCGGGTCAGTATATCATATCGAATATGTCGGATCACCGATGCCGGATTTCATCGCTGCACCGATCATCCATCGGGAAAAACGAGCCAATATCCGGCATCCACATGGAGGACACATTCATGAGCCATGAAAAGCCGAACCTGATTTCCAGACGCGATGTTTTGCGCACCACAGGCGCATCCATCTCGTACGCACTCCTGGGAGGCTGTGTTCACAATGCGGCCGTTGCACAGTCCGAACGGAAGAAAGTCCCGACACGGATACTGGGCCGCACCGGCGTGCCGATCTCCTATATTACGTTAGGTACGGGGCATTTCCGGGCGAACCTCGGTATCACGCCTGACGACGTCCGCGACATGGTGGACCGCTCTGTCGAACTGGGGGTGACCTCCATCGACACGGCTCTGAACTACGAGGAAGCCGCGGAATACCTGGGACCGGCAATCAAGCCCCACCGCGATAAGATCTTCCTCGCCACAAAGATTGAGGATCCGACCTATGACGGATGCTGGAGACAGCTGCGGGAGAATATAAAGAAATTACAGACCGACCATTTTGAGCTGGTTTATATTCATGATGTCGGCCTGGAGGGATACAAATCGGAAGTGGAGGATGTCCTCGGCCCGAAAGGGATGCTTGCCGCTATGGTGGAGGCGAAAAAACAGGGCATCATCGGGCATATCGGTTGTTCCGCACACTTTTTCCCGTCGCGATTCCTGCCGTTCCTGGAACGCGATGAAATCGAGGTTGCCATGCCCGCCGTCAATTTCGTAGTCAAACACAGCTACAACTTCGAGGACCGGGTTTGGGCACCGGCAAAAAAGAAGAAACTCGGCCTCATCGCGATGAAAATCCTCGGCGGCCCGGCAGACTGGACCAAAGGAACCGCCCGTTTGACCGGACAAGATTATGAGTCCGCCATGCGGTACGCCATCGAACTTCCCGGCATCTCCTCGCTGAATATCGGGGTTCGCAATTTAGCCGAACTGGACCAGGCGGTTGAAACGGTATTGAATTACAAACCGTTTACCGATCAGGAGCGCAAGGAACTCGACGCAAAAGGAAAAGAAATGGCTAAGGCGTGGGGACCGGTTTACGGAGAACCGACCAGCTGAGGTTTCCGAATCAACCCCACCCTACACCCTCCCCAATCTTGGGGAGGGACTGCCAAGACCTCTCCCCCAAAGATTGGGGGAGACAAAGAGGGGGTTGAAGTTATGCCGGATATTTCTTATCGCGTCATTACCTGTCTGTTTCTATTCACCACAACACTCGTGCAGGCAGAGGAAACAAACCGCCTTGATATCTCCATCCCTTATCAAGTCCTGGGTGGTGAAAAATCTTATTGGTTCGGCTATTATGACAAGCGGCAGTTCGATCCGAGCGAGCGGTATGTGCTTGGAATGGAGGTCGATTTCGATGCCCGCCAGCCGGAAGCCAACGATGAGGTCCGGCTCGGCATGTTCGACCTGCAAGATGGGAACAAGTGGACTGAGTTTGGAAAAACTACTTCCTGGTGCTGGCAGCAGGGCTGTATGCTGCAATGGCTGCCCGGCTCCGATTCCAAAGTCATTTACAATATTCGGACCGATACCGGATTCGGAGCGGTGATACAGGATGTCTTTACGGGTGAGAAGCGTTCTCTGTCCAGGGCGATCTATACGGTTTCTCCGAATGCGAAAGAAGCGGTTGGAGTAGACTTCGCCCGCGTAAATGAAACCCGCCCGGGATATGGCTACTGTGGAGTAGCGTATTCCTGGGAAGGTCGCGAACACCCGGCAGATGACGGGATTTACCGGGTTGATCTCGAAACCGGCGAATCCAAACTCATCATCAGCCTGGACCGGATTGTCTCCATACAACCAAAGCCGTCATTTGAAAATGTCCGCCATTGGTTCAATCATCTTCTGTATAGTCCCGACGGCACTCGCTTCATTTTTCTGCATCGCTGGTTCCGCGATTCGAAAGGTGAGAGCGGACGATATACCCGTATGTTCACGGCGAATGCCGATGGAAGCGGAATTCACATCGTGGCCGATCATGACATGGCCTCCCATTTTATCTGGCGCAATCCGAAACAGATTCTCGCCTGGTCCACCGAGCCGGAGGGGAACTATTTCCACCTGTATACGGATCGAAGCGAAGAAATCGAGACCATCGGAAAGGGGATTCTCAAGACCGATGGGCATTGCACCTATTCCCCCGATGGGAAGTGGATTTTGACGGATACGTACCCGGATAAGGAACGAATGCAATCCCTGATGCTGTTTCGCCCATCCGATGAGAAATTGATTATCCTGGGACGTTTTTATCTACCGCCCGAACTGACCGGGCCGATGCGTGTGGATCTGCATCCACGATGGTCTCCCGACAGGAAACGGATCTGTGTCGATTCCGGCCACTTGGGGAGACGGCAGATGGTGTTGCTGGATGTAAGTGGGGTTATGGATTAGAGATATACAAGGCTATGCACGACGTAGGGGCGCACGGCCGTGCGCCCCTACCATTTGTACAATGTGTACATGCCCTACGATCTACGCCCTCACGATCTTCTCTCGTCCTTCCGTAACGGACCGTGTCGCATTTCGAGTATCAATCACTACTCTCGCATGACGAACAACATCCTGGTAGTCGATACAGGAATGATCGGTCAGAATCAAGACCGCATCCGCTTCGGCAATACGTTCCGGCGTCAATGGAACCGAGGACAAGCCGATATCCCCATGCCTGCCTGCCGGGAAATGAGGAATATACGGATCATGATAAGAAACCTCGATATGCCATTCCCTCAACAGTTCGACTACCTTAATCGCCGGTGACTCGCGCGGATCATCCACATCGCGTTTGTATGCCATCCCCAGGACAAGAATGCGCGCACCGGCAATGGGAATCCCGCGCAAGGCCAGCGTCTTGACAATTTTCCCCACCACAAAACGCGGCATTCCCGTATTGACCTCGCCGGCGAGCTCGATAAACCGTGTTGCGAATCCAAACTGACGCGCTTTCCAGGTAAGATAGAACGGGTCGATGGGAATGCAGTGTCCGCCCCATCCCGGTCCCGGATAGAAGGCGTGGTAGCCGAATGGTTTGCTGGATGCCGCCTCGATGATCTCCCAGATATCGAGTCCCATCCGGTCGGTCAGGATTTTTAATTCATTGACCAGGGCGATATTCACAGCACGGTAGATGTTCTCCAGTAGTTTGGTCATTTCCGCGGCGGCGGTGCCGGAAACGGGCACGATTTTCTCGAATACTCGTCCGTAGAAGGCCTCCCCTACGGCCAGACATTGCCGAGTGATTCCGCCAAGGACTTTCGGGATGGTGCGCGTGCTGAAGTGGGCATTGCCGGGATCTTCACGTTCGGGTGAGTACACCAGAAAGAAATCCTGCCCAACCCGCAGTCTGCTTTCCGAAAGACGCGGCAGGAGGACTTCCTCGGTCGTGCCCGGATAGGTTGTGCTTTCCAGGATGACAATCTGCCCGCGTCGGAGATGCTCGCCCACGGATTGCCCGGTCACTTCGACGTAGCTCAAGTCCGGCTCGCGATACTCGTTGAGCGGCGTAGGCACGCAGATAATGATCGCGTCCACATCCTTCAGACGCGCATACTCCGTCGTGGCCTCGAATTTCCCGTCTTTTCGAGCTTCCTGAATTCGCCCCGCCGGGAAATGATGAATATAGGATTCCCCGCGATTGAGACGATCCACCTTCTCCCAGTCCACATCGAATCCTACGGTCCGGTACCCCGCCTTGACCATCAGCATAGCCAGCGGAAGTCCGACATAGCCCAGACCGATAATCCCAACTTGGGCCGTGGCATTCTCAAACCGTTCGATCAATTCCTTCGCATTGGGGGTGAGCGATTGCGTCATCAGGGACACCTCACGATAATAGGTTGCAATCCGTTTCCGGACGATGATGGGGCAAAGACATGGCCGATCCGTTGACCCTCGAAGACCTGGAAGACCTTCGGAATCGCGGGTGCATTCTTGTCATCCGCCAGGAATTGGCGCAGACTTCGGAGATCTTCGAAAGAAACCTTCTTCTGCGGGGTCTGGCCATTTCGGGCGCTTTATATACGCCGGAGAGCGAACAACTTTCGCAGCAACAGTTCCGTGCCCGCCTCTATAACAGACGGACCCCGTCACAGGTAACGTTGCCGGAAGAAGATGAAGAGATGATTTTGTTCCCGATCGAGGATCTGGGCGAGCAACGTTATGTAATCGCCCTGGCCCCCGTTCAGGAAGTTGCGGTATGAGCAAGGATCTTTGATGAACCAACCTCTCGACACAGAAGTCTCTGCAAATCGCCCGATACGAAGAGTGGGGATCGGGTTCCTCCTATTCGCCTGTTGTGTGGGGTACGTTCTCCGGTTCGGATTTCTGGCTATGGGTTCACAAGAGTTCAGTGCCGAGTTGGGGGATCAGAAGCGATATCTCGCAGAAGCCCGAAATCTCCTGGAACACGGGACATTTGCCATTTCCATGGACCAAGGGCCTACTGCATTCGATGGGCCGGGTTATGCGGCCTTCCTTATGCCGTTTCTACGGTGGTTTCCAGGGAAATATGTCGCCGCGGCGGCGGCGGGGCAGGCCGTGGTCTCCTTGCTGACTGCCTGGCTGCTCGCCCAGATGACTTGGCGGATCACGCAAAGCATTTGGGCGGCGCGGATCGCGCTTCTCTGGTGGTGTATCTACCCATTCTCCGTCTTCTACAGCGCATTCTTGCTGTCCGAGACTCTATACGTTGCCGCTTTGTGCGCCTCGGTATTCTGTGCGTATGGGTTTATGCGGAACTTGACTTATCGTTCCGCAATTGTGTTCGGGGCAATGCTGGGTCTGGCTTCCCTGGTTCGTCCGACCGTGAATTTCTGCATTCCGTTTCTGTTCCTGGCGGTGTTGATCTCAGGCTGGGATCGTCGGAGAGAAACTATCCGGGGGCTGGTAACCGCCGGAATAGCGCTGGCCGTCGTTCTGGTTCCCTGGACGGCCCGGAATTACAGGGTGTTCGGGCGGATTTTGCCGGGCAGCACCCAGACAGGACGAATGTTGTTCCTGGCAAACAATCCCGACAATAAGACCGGATATGTGGTGATCCCGCGTGATGCCAATCCGCCCCCCCAGGAGTCCGGCGAGACCGAGCTGGAATACAATGACCGCCTGGGTGCATTGGCGAAGGAGTTCATTCGGGAGAATCCGGGGCAGTTTGTGAAACTATGCACCATGAGGCTATTCGGGTTCTGGTGGCCAATGCCGATCTATGAGAAATTCGTATCAAGATCGCTGGTTCTGCTGAGCCTGTTTACCCTTCTTCCCCTTTTCGTAATGGCCCTGGGAGGGATTTATATGCTCAAAAAAGAATGGAGACTGCTCTTCCCGATTCTCTCGGTGGTTCTCTCGACGTATCTGTTGCATCTGGTTTTCGGAGTGTCGATGCGGTATCGTTTCCCCATCGAATCCCTCCTCATTCCGCCCGCGGCCTACTGTGTATCGGACTTCATTGGCAGATTTCGCTCCAGCAGGGTGTAGTCAAAAAGAATCAACGCCTGGCTTTAAATGGCAGATGAATCTCGTCACCTGTAAATAGATGGAACTCCGGGATGCCTGCGGGTTGTCCCTGCTCAATGGAAACCATGAATGTTGTATTGATATAGTACGCGTTGCTGATTCCGCCAAAAAACAGAACGTTCAGGTTCGACGATCCTGCCATTGGCGGCATGGTCGCACAGGAGCCGAATGTGTACGGGAAAGGCATCCGTTCCTCTCTCTGGGATAATACATGCGTTGTCGTGTTGTATTCATAGACAACGTCGCTCTCAAATCCATTCTGGGCGATTCCACCGAAAAAGTAGATGATCTTTTCTCCGGCCTGGTTCACGCCCAATGCCGAGGTTCCGGACCCCCACAGGGGAGGGCCGCCTTCCATCTCTCCCCACGTATTTGTGGTCAAATCAAGCGTGTCGATTTTGCCGGGTTCGGGAAACGTATACAGAACATTGTCGATCACCTGAGCCACATGGTTGCTCATGGGATGCGGAGAGAATCCCAGAAGTGTGTAGGTCATATCCGGATTCAATTTCCAGGTGTCTTTCAAAGCAAAGCCGGCGACATCCGTACCGCCCGAAAAGACAACACCGCCGTCCGGGAGAGGAGTGGCAACATGTCCGTACCGCGCGAACGGTTTTGTTGTCCCGGTCTGCATTTCTTCCCACTTCTGCTTGGCTAAATCGAACGCCCACAGGTCTTCCAACATTTCGTGGTTCTTCGCCACGCCGCCATGTATGTATAATGCGCCGTCATGAAACCAGACAACTTGATTTCTTCGTTGGGCAGGAGTGAAGTCGGTGGCAGTCACGGGACTCCATTGTTCACTCTCATAGGAAAATAAGTCATTATACATGTTTTGGGCATCGTCTTCTCCGCCGAACAGAACAACCCGTCCATCGGGAAGCGTGGCCATCCCGTGTCCAATCCGGGCGGAGGGAGGATTGGCGGCATTCACGACTTGCCAGTTACCTTCGCCCTGAACAGTTCCTCCGATAAAAGACAATGCCACAAACAGAAGAAGGTAAGTCGATTGTCTGGTCATTTTGTGCCCTTTTCCTTTCGTCACCCGGTGGGGGACATAAGCAGGACATCTTGTTTCGCACGAATGGAATAGCACGTGCCCTGTCGTAGATCAAGTTTGACCGGCTTTGGCATATCCTCAAGAACAGGGCAACCGTACGACGATCCCATTGGACGGCTCCGAGCTGACATTCCGCAAAGCCGGGTGTAGGATAGAATGTTGAGATGAGTTCAGGCGGAGCCGATGTATTCCAAGTCTTTGTATTTCCTGACGTTTGTTCTTCTTGTCGTGATCGGCCTGCTGCTTCTGTGGGCAGTCCGGGTGCACGATGAAGCCATTCGTCAGATTCCACGGATTCTGGCGCGCGAGTTCCCCGCGCTGGTCGCTCGCGAGGTCCCGCCCGCGCTGGACGGGCCAGGGAACACACTCCACTCCCTGACCACGGAAATTCGGCAGGATTACCCGTTCGTTCAGGAGATCGTGGTATTCAAATTCCGCGAGGGGTACGGGCCGATTGCGGTTTATCCGGCCTTCTTCTCACAAACCCATCCCGATTTTCTTGAAAGACACGTGGAAGAGTATGAGGCCGTCCCGCTTCGCTTCCTGTCGATGCGTGTGGGGACCGCCTATTTTCGCCTGGATCAGACCCGTCGACGTCTGTTCAACGCCGCCCTGATCGGCGTCCTGGCACTGCTGGTGGGGTATTCCGCTGTCGGAGTGAGGATTCTGCAGAAAACATCGGCACAGGTGGTCAGCAAGACCATCGCCCTGGAGGAAAAACAGCGTCAGCTGCTCCATCTGGAACGACTGTCGCTTGTGGGACAGGCAACGGCGGGACTCCTGCACGATCTCAAAAAGCCCCTGCTGAACATACGGGATGAAGCAAGCGGTGTGGAGAACAGCGACACCCGAAACGCAATTCTGGCTGAGGTGGATCTGTTTCTGCATATCCTGCGTGGTCTACAGTTGGAAGGATTTCTGAATCGGTCCGAGACAAAAGCGGAGTTCCTCGATCTCGGAGAGGTGATCGAGCGGTCCATTCGCCTGGTCAGTTACGCCCGAAACGCCGTGGAAGTCCGGCGATCCATGCCGGAGAATCTGCCCTTCCTGCTGGGGCAGTTCCATCAGCTGGTCCAGGTGTTTTCCAACATCCTCCTGAATGCATTCGAGGCGCTTGATGGGAAAGGAACCGTTCGAATCGTTGCCCGGCAGGACATTTTCTCGCATCAGGGAATAGAAACTCCCATGGTGGAGGTTGTCATCGCCGACGATGGCCCCGGTATCCCGCAGGAACTGCTGGACAGGATCTTCGAGCCGTTCTTCTCTCCCGGAAAAGGGAGCACCGGATTGGGCTTGTACACCTCAAAGTCCATTATTGATGAAATGGGGGGAACCATTCACGCCGAAAGCGAGCTGGGAAAGGGAACGCGCTTTGTCGTGCGCCTGCCCATCGGGGAGCAAGAAGCCCCGGTGGAAGGCGGGTAAACGATCCCTTTTCGCGTCTCTGGTGGATTTTCCCATAAAAAACCGGGTGTGACGCTTGATTCCGTTCATGGAAATGGATAAAAAGTCTATTGAGCTAAAAAACCGATTGTTTCATGAACGGTTCCCGAAAAGTGAGATTCGGGGGCCGTTTTTCTGTGGGGACCGTGGTCCCAGGAGTCTGAGTTCGTGAATCGTTTTGTTCCTGTTTTTCTGCTGATTGGGTCCAACCTGTTTATGATGTATGCCTGGTACGGTCATCTCAAGGACCTCCGTCATAAACCTCTGTTGATAGCCATTCTGGCCAGTTGGTGCGTCGCGTTCCTGGAGTATTGCCTCCAGGTCCCCGCGAACCGGATCGGGAATCAGTGGTTTACCCTGTCACAATTGAAAGTCTTGCAGGAGATCATCACCATGGTGGTTTTTGCAGGCTTCTCCCTGTTATACATGAGAGAGCGAATCACCCTGGATTTTCTCTGGGCCGGGTTGTGCCTGGTCGGAGCCGCCTTTTTTATGTTTCGGCAGATCTGAGGGAATATAGTCTTCTTCCCTCCTACGCGTCCTACGCGTCCTACGTGTCTCATCCGTCCCATCCGCCGTTCCTCTCACATCCCCACAAACTCCGGCTTTACACGTTGCGGAATCACGCCCGCTTGAAATCCGCGATCCAGCAATTCCACAACCGCCCGACGTCCTGTTTCGCCGTAATCCAGCGTGTAATCGTTCACATACATCCCCACGAATTGATCCGCCAGGTTCTCATCCAGGTCACGTGCATAAGGCATACTGTGAAAAACTGCCGCCCGACGGTGGTCCAATCCATATTGAATACTGGCTTTCAGGAGACCATTCACACGTTCGATACACTCCGGCCCCAATGCGCGACGAATGGCATTGGCCCCCAGAGGTAGAGGCAATCCGGTCTCGGTTTTCCACCACTCCCCCAGATCGAGAATCTTCACCAGGCCCTTGCTGCCGTATGTCAGCTGACCCTCGTGGATAATCAGGCCCGCATCGCATTCTCCCTGCGCGACCGCATCCAGAATGGCATCGAACGACATGACCTGGTACGCAAATGTACCCAGGCAGAGCCGCAATCCCAGAAACGCGGTGGTCCATTCGCCGGGAACGGCGATGCGCTTTCCACATAGATCGGATGGGAGAATCTTTTCTCGCGCCACAACCATCGGACCGTAACCGTCGCCGATACTCGCACCACACGGAAGAAGAGCGTACTTGTCATGGATATAGGCATAAGCGTGAATAGAGACCGCCGTAATATCGAGTTCCTCCCGCATGGCCCGTCGGTTCAGGGTCTCAATATCCTGGAGGATGTGGCGGAAACGGAACTCGCCGGTGTCCAGTTTTCCCTTGGCCAAAGCATAGAACATGAAGGCATCGTCCGGGTCCGGGCTATGTCCCAGGGTCAATTCGCATACCGTCATTGTGTTGTCGGATCTCCTTTCGTTCGCAGATCATGGTATGGATTAGAGAATGTATCGAGAAGAGTAAAGGTCAGGGATTTCGGTGAAGAACCAGCAAGGTTACATCGTCTTTGTAAGGTCGTTGCGCACAAAAGACCTCCAGATCCCGGATAATCGCATCCACCAGATCCTGCGCCGATCCCCGCGAGTTCCGACAAATCACGTCAATCAGTCGGTCATACCCGAACAGGTCCCCATCCGCATTCCGCATCTCCACAATGCCGTCGGTAAACAGTACGATTCGGTCGCCCGGCTCGAATTTGACAGTCTGCTCGTCGTATTCATCGGACTCGACCAATTTCAGCGGGAAACCGTGATCGGTCTTCAATTCCTCGACCTTGCCGGTTCTCGCGCGATACAAAAGCATGATGTCGTGACCCGCAGAGGAATAGGTCAATCGCATCCCGTCCAGGTCCAGGACCCCATAAAACATGGTGACATAGAATGTGGGGGCGAGATGGACGTTCAATTTCTCATTGATGACCTTGAGGGCGGTGCTGGGGTGACGGAACGTATTGACGACGGAATTCATCAGCAGATGGGTGATCGCCATGACCACAGCGGCGGGGGTTCCATGCCCTGTCACATCGGCCATGAGAAGTCCCCAACGGGACTTGTTGATCTCGATCACATCATAGTAATCGCCTCCAGCCTGTTCACTGGGCTCATAAAAGGAGGCAAATTCCAGATCGGGATGCCGTGGAAAGACTTGGGGGAGAAACGAGCGCTGGATATCGCCCACAACTTTCAGATCGTTTTCAATCTTCCGGTTCGCCATGGCGAGATCGCTATTGACCTTTTGCAGCTCGATATTTGTCTGGTACAAACTGGTCGCCAGGTCGTGGATCCGAAGAGCGGAGCGGATTCGTGCCAGCATTTCCTCGTTCTTGTATGGTTTGGTGAGATAATCGTCCGCGCCGCTATCCAGCCCCTGGACTTTGCTCTCGGTGCTCGACAGTCCGGTCAAGAGGATCACCTGGATCAATTTCTCCCGGAATTCGCTCTTGATAATCCGGCACGCATCCAGGCCGCTCATTTCCGGCATACAGACGTCCATAATCAGCAAATCCGGCGTCTTCTCCTTGATGCGCTCAATAGCCTCTCTGCCGTTTTCCGCAAGGATGACCTGATATCCCTGTGCGACCAGCAGGGTTCTCAGGAGCTGCAGATTTGTCTGTTCATCATCGACCAGGAGGATGGTGCGTTCATGATTAGGGATATGGGAATGAAGAATCCGGTCCGGCATGGTCGGTTCACCTGCCTAATCATGCCTGAAGGAGCGTCAGATATCAACTCTGCAGAGAGGCTTTGAGTTGTTCGGCCCGATGCCGGTACAGATGGCAACGCAGGATTTCGTCCCGCCCTGCCTGGGCCAGCCTGTACCGCTCGTCCGGTGACCGCAGAAGCGCTTCCACCTTCTCCTGAAGTTCCTCGACATTCCGAAACACCGCCAGATGCTCGCCGGGATTGAGGATTCCCCGTTCCAGGTCGGCCACGCCATCCGTCAGCAGGCATCCTCCGGCCATTGGAACGTTGAAATCCCGGACATTCAGGGCACGTGGCAGCTGCGGGCTGTGGCAGTTGATATTGATTTCCGCAGATATATAGAGATCCGCCAGATCCTCGCGATGCGCCTGTCCGCGAAAGCATTCACCGGTCCTTTCTCCCAGCACGGAGAACCACGCCTCATTCCCGTAAACCCGAACACCATAAGGAATCAATGCGCGAACGGTTTCGGCGCGTTTCCGGGAACTCGCTACCACAGAGGCCACGAAAAGCAGCATGGTTTCGTCATCTCCGAATAATTTCCCCAGACGGCGACTGAATTCCTCGAAAACCGGGCGGCTCCGTTCCACGTCCTCCTGGGGAGCATTCTCCAGAAATCCGTGCTTCGCAAGCGGATCAGCGCCGGACAGCATCTGCTCAACGAACTCTTCCACGAGATCCCTTGTCCATGGCGCAAAGGCATCCAGAAAACTCTGCGTATCGTGGTAAATCCCGACGAAAGCGACCGGACAGCGCAACTCTTCCCGAATCCGACCCGGACCATCGAGATCGGCGGCAGGTGGTGCGAAGAATACTCTTTCCGCCCCCATGGATCGC